>JBAPYB010000695.1:0-8558 GCA_049284515.1 Thermoanaerobaculia bacterium | reverse complement strand
AGCCGCGGGAGGGCACGCCGCCGCTCTAGAAGGGGGCTCCAAAGTCGTAGCCGATGCGGCCTGCGTCGCCAGGGATTGAAATCCTTGGCTACTGACGCCAAGTCCCCTCCGGGGCCGCCATTTCGTTTCTGTGTCCCGTAGGGACTACCGTGGGTAGCCAGGTGATTTCAATCCCTGGCGACGCAGGCCGCGCTGGCGACCTCTTTGGAGACATCCTCTTAAGAGGCGGGGTGCTATCATTACCGGCCCTATGATCGCCGTATCCGACCTCGGTAAATCCTTCGGCCCCCAGACCCTGTTCGAGGGGGTGTCGATCCAGTTCAACCCCGGCAACCGCTATGGCCTCGTGGGGGCCAACGGCTCGGGCAAGTCGACGTTCCTCAGAGTCCTGGCCGGCGAGGACATCCCCAGCGAGGGCACCATCGCGATGCCCAAGCGTCTCAAGCTGGGCGTCCTCAAGCAGGATCACTTCCGCTTCGAGCACATGCCCATCCTCGAAGTGGCCATGATGGGCAACCACGACGTCTGGGAGGCCATGGTCGAGAAGGAGCGCCTGCTCGAAAACGCCGACCAGGAGTTCGACGCCGACCGCTACGCCGACCTGGAGGACCTCATCCTCCGCAACGACGGCTACACCCTGGAGTCCCGCGCCGGCGAGGTGCTGGAGGGTCTCGGCATCCAGACCGAGATCCACCGCCTGCCCCTTTCCACGCTCTCCGGCGGCTTCAAGCTGCGCGTGCTCCTGGCCCAGGTGCTGGCCGCCGAGCCCGACGTGCTGCTCCTCGACGAGCCCACCAACCATCTCGACATCCTCTCCATCCGCTGGCTGGAGAAGTTCCTCACCGACTCCTACAAGGGCACCGCCATCGTCATCTCCCACGATCACCGCTTCCTCGACAACATCTGCACCCACATCGTGGACGTGGACTACGAGACGATGATCCTCTATCCCGGCAACTACACGGCGTTCATGAACGCCAAGGTGGACAACCGGGACCGCAAAGAGGCCGAGATCGAGAAGCGGGAGGCCGAGATCGCCCGCCACAAGGAGTTCGTGGACCGCTTCCGCGCCAAGGCCACCAAGGCCCGGCAGGCCCAGAGCAAGATCAAGATGATCGAAAAGATCGTCATCGAGCGCCTGCCCCAGAGCTCGCGGCGGTACCCTACCTTCAAGTTCCAGCAGGTGCGCCCGAGCGGCCGGCAGGCGCTGGAGCTCGAAGGCATCTCCAAGTCCTACGGCGACAACAAGGTGCTGACGGACATCGGTCTCAAGGTCGAGCGCGGCGACCGCATCGCCATCATCGGCCCCAACGGCATCGGCAAGTCGACCCTGCTCAAGATCGCCGTCGGCGAGACCGACGCCGACGCCGGCCGCATCGAGTGGGGCTACGAAACCTATCCCGGCTACTTCTCCCAGGACCACCACGAGATCCCCAAGGGGGGCAAGCAGACCGTGGAGGCGTGGCTCTGGGAATTCATTCCCGGCGAGCCCATCGGCTACGTGCGCGGCAACCTGGGGATGGTGCTGTTCTCGGGCGACGACGTGAAGAAGCCCATCGGCAGCCTCTCCGGCGGCGAGGCGGCGCGGCTGGTCTTCTGCAAGCTGGCGGTGACCAAGCCCAACGTCCTCATCCTCGACGAGCCCACCAACCACCTCGACCTCGAAGCCATCGAGGCGCTGGTCGAGGGATTGAAGAAATACGACGGCACGCTGATCTTCGTCTCCCACGACCGCTGGTTCGTCTCGCAGCTCGCCACCCGCATCTTCGAGATCTCACCCAAGGGGGTCAACGACTTCGTGGGCACCTACGACGAATATCTGGAGCGCCTGGGTGACGACCATCTGGACGGCGAGGCGGTCCTGCGCATGAAGCGCGAGCAGAAGAAGAAGGCCGCCGCGGCGGCCGCCCGCGAGGAGGCCGCCGATCCCGCCGAGCTCCGCCGCCGGCAGAACCGCCAGAAGGAGCTCGCCAGGAAGCGCGACCAGGTGACCGCCGCCGTCGAGCAGGCCGAGGCGCGGGTCCACGCCATCAACGAGCTGTTCTGCGATCCCACCTTCTTCGACCGTACCTCCCGCGACCAGGTCAAGAAGCTCGAAAACGAGCAGAAGACCCTCTCCACCAAGGTCGAAGAGCTGATGGCCGAATGGGAGAGAGTGGAGGCCGAGCTCTCTGAGCTGGGGGCGTAAGCCCGGAGAGCCTCGTGTCGGGCTGCTGCGACAATGTTCCGGCGCCAAACACAGTGATTTGGGGACAAATACGGAGATTTAGGGACAGACACATTGTTTTGGGGACAAATACAATGTTGGGAGCGCTGGTACATTGTTGGGAGCGCCAAAACAATGTTGGGAGCCCCGCAACAATGTGTTTTGGCCCAGAAACAATGTTGGGAGCGTCCCAACATTGTTTCTGGAGCTACCACAATGTGTTTGGCGCCAGAACATTGTTTCTCGGCCTTCTTGACCAGGACAGCCGTTCCTGCGCTGAGGCAGGACTTTTTCCCAGGCTACAGCGCCTATTGCAATGGATCGGGCGTTCCGCAGGTTGTTTGGAGTCCTCTCTTCGGTGTTACCGGGTCTCGACTCCCCGCAGTCGGTCGAGCTCGGCCCTGAGCTGGGCCAACTCAGCCTCCGCCTTCCGGCGCCCTTCAGCGGAGCTGAGGAGCAGCTCTCCTGTCGCGGCGTCCACGAGTTGGATGCCCTTCTCATCCGGAGCGCCCCCGAACCGGAGACCGGTCGCGGTGGAGAGGAGACGCCCTTCAGCGTCGGGAGGAATGGGCTCGTAGCGACCGGCGGCGTTGAGCCGGTAGCCGGTCCACCGGCAGGCCTTCCCGAAGGGAGTTGGGGGATCGAGAAGCAGGTACTCCGGAACTCCTGCTCGTTCATAGATCGCGACCTTGTCGTGATGGTCGGCGCTCTGGTGCTCCGGCTCGTCCGAGACCACTTCGAGGACGAGGGCAGGCCGGGTGCCCTCCCGGCGGACATTGAAGCTGCGGCGGAAACGGCTCTTGTCGCGAACCCCTGGAATGACGGCGATGTCGGGAGCCGGATCCGGGAGCCCCAGAATCCCCCAGATCATCTTGAGGTCGGAAGAGATGAACACGTCGGGCCGCGGTTCGTAGCGCCACGAGAGAATGTCGTACAAGGAGTAGACCGTGGCGATGTGCCAACTATTCTGGATCACGTGATCCCCCAACTGGGGATCGAGCAGGTCCCCCTCGGTAAGAGGCTCCTCCCGGAGCTCGGACCTCCCGTCGGGCAGGCGCACACTGTGCAGGCGCCAACCCAGGCGACACGGATCGTCGCTCGGGTAGTCAGCCTCGGGGGCCGGTACAGCACGCGCAGGCTCGGCCATGGACCCAGTATAGGACGGTTTCCCCAAGTGGGGCGAATTTACGGCGTTGGATGTACTCCTTCAACGCCTCATTGACGGTCGCTTTCTTCGTCCGGTGGCCTCCCAAGTGGAGGGCCTCCTCCAGAAGCTCGTCGTCGATCGCCAGGTTGGTCGGCATCCCTCACCTCCTTCCACACAAATAACACGGCACAAGTTGTGTAAGGTGGTTCGGTCCGGCGCGATCGACTTCAGAGTCTCACCGGCGTCGATCCTTGGCAGTGCGAGGTTGGCGGTGAATGTTCGGAACCCACCGCCGGATTGACCCTCCCGGGCCACGAGGGCGTAGACTCTCCTCCGTGAGCGTGGAAGACCCGGTCATCGAGGCCCTGAAGAAAGCGCTGAGCGGACGAAGGGACGTCCGTCTCGCCCTTCTCTTCGGATCCCGAGCGCGAGGCCGGGCCCGCTCTGGTTCCGATGCCGACGTGGCCGTCCTAGGCGACAACCTCGATCTGCTGGCGCTGGCGGCGGACTTGAGCGATGCCGCGCGGGTGGAGGTCGATGTCGTGAGCCTCGACGATCCTGGCTATCCTCTGCTCAACGCGGTGCTCCGGGACGGCATCGTGCTCTACGAGAGAGAACGCTATGCCGACGCATCGTGGCGCACTCGCGCCCACCTCCAGGCTGAGACGGACCGACCCGGCTGGGAGAAAATGAGGGACTCCTTCCTCCGTCGTCTCGCGGAGGGGAGACATGGTTGACGCGAACGTCGTTGCCCAAAAGCTGAAAGAGATCTACCGCAGGATCAGGCGAACGCGAGCGGTCTGCCCAGCCGATCCCGAAGATCTCGCGACAGACGAGGATACCCTGGAGCTGGTTTCCTTCAATCTCCTCCTGGGCGTCCAGGCCTGCATTGACCTCGCCAACCATCTGATTGCCGATGAAAGCTGGGAGCCCGCCGCCACCTCTCGCGAGGCGTTCGAGCGTCTTGCAGAGCGTGGAGTGATCTCACAGCAGACCGTCAGTGCTCTGCGGAATGCCGTTGGGCTACGCAACGTCGTCGCCCACAGCTACTCTGGCGTGGATGCCATGCAGATCTACGCTGCAGCCAGAACTGGCCTCGCCGACCTGGAGCACTTCGCGACTGAGGTGAGCGCCTGGGTGGAACGAGAGCTCTAATTATGAGGGCTGTTCCCGACATCCTTAAACAGGCTGACCAAGACTTCGAGAGCCGGCGGCTCTTGCTGCAGCAAGCCGAAGCGCTTGAGCGCGCAGCAGCGGCCGACCGGGTGCAGTACATGAAGGGAGTGGGTGTCAATACCACGCCGATCCTCGACGTGGGCTGTGGCAACGGGTATTCCGTCATGGAATGGCGTGCCAAGGGTTTGGCCATCGGGGTTGACTTGTCTCTGTACAGGCTCTCTCGCTGGGTGGCAGAGCACAAAAGCTCTCGGCCATTCGTCGTTGCAGATGCCAGGGCCCTGCCATTCCGCGACTCACAGTTTGCTTACACCGTCTCTTCAGGCATGCTCGAACACGTCGGGGTCAGCGAAGTCGCCTCTCCGTATCGGGTAACGGCATTACCCACGCAGCGCAGCTCCCGAGCCCAGGTGGTATCCGAGCTCAGCCGGGTCACTCGGCCCGGTGGCACCGTCATTCTCGATTTCCCCAACGGCTTGTTCCCGATCGATTTTTGGCATGGCGACAGCCTCGGGGCTTTCCGAATCCACCCGGTGCCGGACGTGCTGAACCCCACGCTTTGGGAGATTCGCTCCTACGTACGCCACGGCAAGGTCACCCTGCTGCCCTTGCGGAATCGCCTTCGTTTTCGCCAAATCTCACGCAGGTGGTGGGGGCGGCTGCTTGCAGGCCCTGTGCAGCTCTTCCTGCGAGGCCTGGACGTCTTACCCCGCAGTCTTGTACAGCCCTTGCTAGGCCTCTTCTATCCGTTCCTGGTGATTCGTTTTCAACGCGACGCGATTCCACCCTAGAGGTGTGACGTTGGAACGGGACGCCGCTCGGTCAGTTCACCCAGGACACCCGGCGCTTGTCCGGAACCCTCATCTTGAAAGGCCGATCCTCGATGGTGCCGGAGACCATCACCACCGGTGGCTTCTCCTGGACGACCTCGCTGCCGGTGATCGCGTATCCCGAGATCTTCCGGTGGTTGATGTCGAACTCGTTGCGCCAGGCGTCGAAAGCATCGTAGGCCTGCTCGAACTCGCCCCGGTCCTGGATGACGAGGAGGGCCGAATCCCACTGGCAGATCGCGGTCTGAAGGGGGAGACCGTTGGTGTTGCCGTCCGTCTTCAAACCCTCCAGGATCATCTTGACCCGGGCCTTGGCTGCTTCTTCAGGGCTGCCGGAGGCCAGGCGGTCGAGGGACAGGCTGCCCTCGTGGCTCTTCAGATAGCTCTTGGTCGCCCAGCCGGCGACACCGAGCACAAGCAAGAAAATAATGAATCCACGCATCGATTCCTCCCTTGCCCTGGCGCTCCAGGGCCATCATTCCGGCGGGTTCGAGGGCTGTTACCCTATCAAGTGGCGCGGTCAGGGAATCCATTTCGGGCAGGCCGTCAAAGCTCGCTGCGCTGAGAAGGTCAAATTCCGATGAAAGTCGCCGCGTACCAGGCTCCCCTCCTTGCCCCCGGCTCGATGGAAGCTCTCGCCCTGATCTCCGAACAGGTCCACGGGTGCGAATCCGCGGGGGTGGAAATCCTCTGCTGTCCCGAGGGCATCCTGGGAGGTCTGGCCGATTATGCGGAGCCGCCCATCACCTTCGCGATCGACGTGGAAAGCGGTCAACTGAACAGGACTCTCACACCTCTGGCGAGCGAGACCGTCACGACGATACTGGGGTTTACGGAGATTGACGCCTCGGGCCGGCTCTACAACTCCGCGGCCGTCTTCCATCAAGGCTCCGTTGTGGGCATCTACCGCAAGCTGCACCCCGCGATCCGCCGGTCGGTCTATCAGGCTGGCGACAAGATGCCGGTGTTCACCGTGGGTGGATTGACGTTCGGGATCATCATTTGCCGCGACTCGAACTTCTCCGAGCCGGCGAGAGTCATGGCTTCGCAAGGAGCGGCAGCCCTGTTCGTGCCGACGAACAATGGTCTTCCACCGGCAAAGACCGGTCCGGAGATCGTCGCGGAAGCCAGGAACGCCGACATCGCCCGGGCGACTGAGAACAGCGTTTTCGTGATTCGTGCTGACGTTGCGGGAAAAGCTCCGAACCTCGTGGCCTACGGCTCCTCCGGAATCGTCGGCCCCGAGGGACAGTTGTTGGGGGCGGCGAAACCATTCGGCTCCGGCTTGGTTGTCGCAGATATTGGGGCGGCGCCCCGAGAGCGGCGACGTTCGCGCCTATGATAGTAAGGACCCGCGGTCGTTCTTTTCCGGAGGATTTCATGAGAAGAGGTTCGCTGCTGCTCTTCAGCTCGCTGCTCCTGGTCACATCTCCCGTCTTCGCGGCCGAGGCCTCCGGCTGCAAGGACTTCGAGCGCTATTTCAAGATCGCCGGCACAGCCATGGCCGGGCCGGCATCCAACGGCGCCCAGGCGTTCTTCCTGTATCGGCAGGTGTCCTCCACTGCGGCGAGCGCCGCGAGTCTCGAGCTCAGCCAGCGGATCGCCGGCCTGCGGGATGGCGTGCCGGTCGCCGCGGCGGACAAGACGCTCGCCTCCTGCATGCTGCGCAGCTTCCTCCTCGCCCGCTACGGCGAACGGATGGTGAAGGACCTCCAGGAGATGGTGGGTTTCCGCACCTTCGCCGTCGAAGGCAAGGACAACTGGGGCGCGCCCGAATTCGTCCGCCAGCGCGAATGGCTGGAGCAACGGGCCCGCGGCCTGGGGTTCGACTTCAAGAGCTACGACGGGCGGGTGGACGAGATCACGATGAAAGGCCCCCGGCCCGTGCTCGCCCTGCTCACCCACGGCGACGTCCAGGGCGTCGAGAACCAGACGTGGACCTCGCCTCCCTTCGAGGGCAAGCTCGTCGCCGGCCGCGATGTCCGCATCATTGGCCGCGGCACCGAGGACGACAAGGGGCCGTTGGTTGCCGCCCTCTACGCCATGGCGGCGATCCGCGACAGCGGCTGGCCCCTGCGTTCGACCGTCCGCCTGCTGGTGGCCAACGGCGAGGAGTCGAGTTGGGACGAGATTCCCTACTACCTGGCGCGCGCCCCCATGCCGGACCGGACGATTGGGCTCGACGCCGACTACCCCGTGGTCAACGCTCAGAAGGGCTATGGCATCCTGCGCTTCCACTCCCGGCCGGTGGCGGAGCCGAAACCCGGGAAGTGGCGGGTGGTGGCGATGAGCGGGGGCAGCGGCATGTCCATCATCCCCGAAAAGGGCCAGGCGATTCTCGAACGCCTGGGGTCTGACCACGAAAAGACGGACCGGGAGAAGAGCGGCGCCCAGGCGGACCTCGCCCGCAGCGCCGCGAGCTGGGCCAAGGCCCATCCGCCCGCCAGGCTCACGGTGAGCCGCGAGGGCGGTCTGCTCAAGGTCCAGGCGGAGGGCCGCGCCGGCCACTCCTCCGAGCCGGACACCGGCCATAACGCCCTGGGGGATCTCACTGCGTTCCTGGCCACGCTGGATCTCCGGATGGACGCCTGGGGTGCCCTCGCCTCCTTCACCGGCATCGCCGTGGGCACCGAGACGAACGGCCACTCGCTGGGGATCGACCACCGCGACGCCGTGATGGGCGAGCTGACCTCCAACCTCTCCTTCCTGCGCGACGACAAGGGCACGCCCGTGGCCGAGGTGAACATCCGGGTGCCCCGGGGGATCGACAAGCCGCAGATCGAAAAACAGGTGGCGGAGCGCACGGGCGTCTTCTCCCGCCGTGCCGCCGCCCAGATCGTCCCCTCGGTCGAGATGCCGACCGAGCCGCACATCGAGCCCGCCGAGGGCGAGCTGGTCTCGGGCCTGCTCGCCACCTGGCAGGAGCTCACCGGGACTCCGGGCAAGGCCGTGGCCATCGGCGGCGGCACCCAGGCCCGCCTCTTCAAGGGCGGCGTGGACTTCGGCCCCTCCGAGCCAGGGGCCAAATATCGCGGCCACGGGACGGACGAGTATCTGACCCCCGACGAGCTCCACCGCATCGCCGAGCTGACGGTCGCCGCGGTGTGGAAGCTGGAGGCGCAGACGCAGTAACCCTCCGGCCCTCTTCTCCCGCCCCCGCCCTTCCCCCCCACGCGCTAACTTTGCTTCGTGTAGGGGC
>JBAPYB010000694.1:0-16236 GCA_049284515.1 Thermoanaerobaculia bacterium | reverse complement strand
GGTGCGGGTGGTGCGGGCGCCGTTTCCCGAGCTGCCTGCCGGCTCGGGGCGGCTGCCAGGCGATCCGCCGGTGGTCGTCTTCGGCAGCCGGGGCTGGTTGCCGAACGAGGATTCCGTGGCCTGGTATCTAAAGGATGTGTGGCCCGCCGTGCGCTCCGAGCTGCCCGGGGCGATTCTGCACGTCTTTGGTTCGGGTCTGGCTTCGACGCTGCCCGGCGTCGTCGCCCATCCGCCGCCGGGGGACAGCGGCGAGGCGTACCCTGCCGGCTCCATCCTGACCGTGCCCCTGCGCATCGCGTCCGGGGTGCGGATCAAGATCCTCGAAGCCTGGGCCCGCGGGGTCCCGGTGGTGGCGACTCCGGCGGCGCTCGCCGGATTGGAGGTGGAGGACGGCCGGGAGGCGCTCGTGGCCCGCGAGCCCCGGGACTTCGCCGCGGCGATCCGCCGCCTCCGGGACGATCCCGCATTCGCCGCGTCGGTCATCGCGGAAGGCCACCAAGCCCGGCGGGAGCGGCACGAGCCGCAGGAAATCGCCCGCCGGCTGGTGGAGGAGTACGCAACCGTAGTCAAATCCCACAGCGGCGCCGTCAAATCTCTGCGGCGGGAGTCATCCGCAGGCTCGCGTCGCGTTCCATGAGGATCGTCTGGAGCCGGATCCGCGCGCCGGGCTTCAGAAGCGCGGGAACGCGGACGGCGTTTGGCAGCGAAAGCTTGCCGCCGGGCTCGATCTCGAGCAGCCGGTCTCCCCTCCCGGGGGGCTTCCCTCCGGATTGTGCGAGCTGGTCGGCCAGCCACCCGCAAATCCGCGGTGGCCAGGCGGCTTTCGCAGACCAGCACGTCTCCCGCCGAAAGCGAGAGCGCCCACAGCACGTCCACAGGCAGCGTCACGCGAAACCCGGGCTCGACGTCGAGCTCATGAAGGGCCTCCAGAAGATTCTTCTCCGGGACCCGCCTCTCGTCCCCTACCTGCATCTGCACGGTGAACCAACGCCGGCCGGCCTCCACCGAGGCCCGAAGCAGGTGCCGCGTCCCCGGCCGGTCGCCCAGGAGGACGGCGGCGGCCCGGGGCAGCAACAGGCCGCCCGTCGCCGTGACGGCTGCCATCGGCTTCGCGAGCAGCTTTTCGACCCAGGGCCACGGCTCGCGGAAGGCCTCGCCGGCCGTCCGGATCTTCTCCGCATAGCTGTGGAACGTGAACCGGTCGTGCATCACCTCGTCCCATTCGGCGAGCAGGAGATCTCCCGGGTTGAGCGACAGCGCCCAGCGCACCTCGCCGGGAAGATGAGCCGTGCCGTCCGGGCCTACGGTGAGCGGGAACGTGCACCACATCGAGATGACCGGGCTGTACGCGCCGAAGACGGGAGGGCTTGCCGATCGATGGTTCATCCTTGCGTTTCCCCCGGCCGCGCCTGTTCGACCACGCGCTTCAGCTCGCCGAGCAGGCCTGTCATCTCGGTGGCCTTCTTTTCGAGCCGCTGGAGAAGCCGCCTCTGTTCCTCCCACCGGGCCATCGGGCGGGACCGCTTGCGCCAGTGCTGGCCGATCTTCTCGTGGTTCTCCCGGCGGATCTGCCGGAGGGTGTCGATGGCCGTGGCCGGGAAGCGCCGGCCGCGCCCCTGGCCCTGGGACGGGAGCCGGTCCCGATGGGCTCGCACGTACCACGTCAGGGTGCCGTAGGGGATGTCCGTGAGGCTCGCAAGCTCGTCCAGCGAGTACGTCGGGGCGTCCGCAGCCGGCTCCGTCACGGAGCCGGCGTCGCCGGAAGCGGGGACTGCCGTGGCTGTTTTGGGGAGTCTTGGCATGCCGCAACGTTAAACAAACCGCGGCCGCCGAGCCAGCCCGGGACGCCGAGACCCAAACCGCTTCGTGCCGGACCGAACGGAGATGGCGGACAGGGCCGGCTGGGACTGGCTTGCCCCTACTTCGCGCCGTCCGGATCGAGCGAGCCCCCAGCGTCATTCAGGAGCCCGTCCGGGTCCAGGCTGCTCCCCTCGTCCCGCCGCGTATTCGTCGCCTGCGGCTTACCGCTGGGGTCCAGGGAACTGCCCTCCTTCTCCCAGAGGTGAATCAGTCGGTTCCAGAGGAAGGAGAGGATGGACGGGCTCTTCACGACTTGGGCCGCGGGACCTGCGACGGGCCGGGCGGGCGCGGCAGCGGCCAGGGCGGTCAGGCTGAGGAGGAGGACGAGAAAGGATGTGATGGTGCGGCGCAGGGTGGAGCGGGACATGGCGAAATCTCCCTCGCGGACGGTCGCGCACCGGGCCGGCCTGGCCGCAGGGCACCGCCTTTCATTGAATCCAGTGCCGCGCGGCCCTCTCAGCGCTCCCTCAGAGGGCATCTCGAAGCCGCCTCCCCGCCCAGGCATGAACGCCCGGGCGGAGGTGAACGCCGTTTACTTCGCGCCGTTGGGATCGAGCGAGCTTCCGTTGTCTGGCAGGAGTCCATCCGGGTCCAGGCTGCCCCCCGCGTTGGGCTGCGGGCTCGTCGTTTGCGGTTTACCATTGGGATCCAGAGAGCCGCCCTCCTTCTCCCAGAGACGAATCATCTGGTTCCAAAAGAAGGAGAAGATGGACTGGCTCTTCACGACACTAGTCGTCGGACGGGCGATGGGCCGGGCGGGCGCGGCCAGGGCCGTCAGACTGAGGAGAAGGAAAAGGAAGGCTGCGGCGGTGCGGCGCAGAGTGGAGCGGGTCATGGCGAAATCTCCCTCGCGGGCGGTCGCGCACCGGGCCGGTTTGGCCCGGGGCACCGCCTCTATGGAGACGTAGTGTCGCCCGCGACCGAAAAAAACTCCATTCATAGCTAGTTCCTGTCCTGGGGCCTACAAGTAGTTGCAGGAAAAGAAGTTAAACGCGCATTCGGGCTGGCATTTTCTGGGCTCAGTATCTAGAATCGGGGTCGCCAAACCTTGATTCACGAAAACTTCGCCCCAGAAAGAGAGGCCAACCCGAATGCGTGAAGCTCGCAAAGTCCAGAGCACCCTCCGCGAGACCTGGCTCGATCTCGACCACGCTAAAGAGCTGGAGGCCATGTCTCGCGTGCTCGACGACAATCCTACGATCGCACAGCTAGTCTGGCAAGATCTGCGTGGTGCTGCCAACGACTCGACGTCGGCCCGTGGCACCGGAGGCCTGAGCGCCGAGCAAGTTTTGCGGATTCTGGTGATCAAACAAATGAACGGCTTCAGCTACCGGCAGTTGGCCTTTCATCTCGCCGACTCACGCAGCTATCGGACCTTCTGCCTCTTAGGCATTACCGACAAGGTGCCGACGAAATCGGCGCTCAACGCCAATCTCAAGGCGCTACAGCCGGCCACCCTGGAAGCGATCAATCGCGCGTTCATCGGTGCCGCACAGAAAGCGAAGGTGGAGACAGGACGGATCGTGCGCACCGATTGCACGGTGGTGGAGTCCAACATCCATGAACCGATGGACTCCGAGCTTCTGTGGGACTGTGTGCGAGTCCTCCTCCGGCTCCTGAGTCGGACTCGCGATTTACTCGGCCCCGCCAAGGTGGCCTTCGGCAATCGGACACGACGGGCGAAGCGGCGCCGCAAGGAGATTTTCAATGCCAAGAAGGCCGAGGATCGGCAGCGGGCTTACCAGGATTTGCTTGCAGTCACCGCCGAAGTCTATGGGCACGGCCAACGAATTCACGAACTCCTGCAGGACAAGGAGGTGATCAACAACTTGGGTTTTTGGGAAGCCCTTGCGGCAAAGGGGGTCGCCAGCGAACTCAACCGCTTCCTTCCCTTGACGCAGCAGGTAATGGACCAAACCCAGCGCCGCGTGCTGAACGGCGAGAGCGTACCCGCAACCGAGAAGATCGTTTCCATTTTCGAGGAGCACACCGACATCCTTCGCAAGGACAACCGTGAAACCCTCTATGGCCATAAGATCTGTCTGACCGGAGGAGCGTCCTCAATGATCCTCGACTGCCAGGTGCTGGAAGGCAATCCTGCGGACTCGACGCTGGCCAAGGAGATGGTGAATCGGCAAGTCAAGATTTTTTCTCGTCCTCCGCGTCAGATCGTTTTCGACGGCGGCTTTGCCTCCAAGTTGAACCTGAGTGACATCAAAGCCACCGGGGTCCAGGATGTCGCGTTCTCGAAGGGGCGAGGCCTGGAGATCGGCGACATGGTCAAAAGCACCTGGGTCTATAAGCGGCTGCGGGACTTTCGTGCTGGGATCGAAGGCAACATCTCGTTTCTGAAACGGATCTTTGGCTTGGACCGCTGCACCTGGAAATCGTGGGCGTCCTTCCAGAGCTATGTCTGGGGCTCGATCCTGAGCTTCAACCTCTTGGTCTTTGCCCGGCACCTGCTGAGCGCTAAAGCGAAGCTCTGAGCTTGTCTGCGCCTCAATGTCGAGCCGCTGGCAGCAGCGGTGTGGCTTCGCCTGTCCGCAGGAAGGCTCAGGAAGGCCAAGAGGCTCATCCGCCGCGTTATTACCGCCTCGCTGAGCCGTGCCTGGAGGCGCATATATTTACTTCTTCTTCAATGCTTTGGCATCTCCCCCGGGAAATCGCCAATTTCTGGACAGGAACTAGCTAAGCGGCATGGGTTGGTTCTTCCCGGGCGCGCCAGATGGCGCGGCTCGCGAGATGGCGAGCACTCCCTCGTACAGGACGTTTACTCGCTTTCCATCATTCCAAGGAGGCTCTCCGCATGCGACCCAATCCCGTGAAAGGCCAGCACCTCACCCGCCGCCGGCTCCGCCGTTTCCTGGAGAAGAGTTACAGCCCCGAGGAGGAGAACGAGATCCTTCTCCACCTGCTCTCGGTCTGCCCGGGTTGCCGGGCTGCGGGCGGGCCGCTCCTCGATCTCGTCGAAAATGGGGTCCTGCATCCGGCATTCTCCTGCCTGGACGTGGACTTGGAGCTTTCCCGGGCTGAGGCCCCCGCCCTGTGGGAGCAGCTCAAAGCGTCCCCTTCCGACCGCCGGAAAGATCTCGTGCAGTCGGCGAAGCGGTTTCGCTCCTGGGGCCTTTGCGAGCTTCTTTGCAGCGAGAGCATTCGGCTGGCGCCGAGCGACGTGGCAATGTCCCTTCAGGTGGCGGAGTTGGCCGTCCTCATCAGCTCGCGGCTCAAGGAGCACCAGCCTGCGGAAGAGCTCTGGTTGTTCCAACTACGCGCCTTGGCCTGGGCCCACCTCGGCAATGCCCTGCGGGTGCAGGGGGAGCTGCGGAGCGCTGAGGATGCGTTCGCTAGGTCCGACGAATGGTGGGAGACAGCAGCCAGCATGGGAGACGTTCTTGGATATGAGGTCCGAATCCTTGACCTCACAGCCTCTCTGCGGCGGAGCCAGCGGCGCCTGCCAGCTGCTTTGGCTCTTCTCGATCATGCAATCGAGCTGAGTCAGGATGGAGACAAAGCGCAGCTTGGCCGGCTCTTGGTCAACAAGGCGAAGACTTACGAGGAGATGGGTAACCTTGAGCGAGCGTTAGATCTTCTCAAGGAAGCGGAATTGCATAACTCCGAGGAGGAACCGCGGCTGAGACTATGCATTTGCCATAACTACCTCTGGCTTCTGGCTACCGCTGGGCGCCATGAGGAGGCGGCTCAGATGCTCCCGGAGGTGGCACGGTTTTCGGAAAGCTTGGAAAATCCCCTCGACTCGGTGCGCCTCCTATGGACGCGAGGAAGAATCGCCGCCGGACTCGGCCAGACGAAGGAGGCGATCTGCTATCTGGCGGAGGTGCGCGAAGAATTTGCGCGGCGCAACATCAGCTACGATACTGCCTTGGTGAATTTGGAATTGGCGGCGCTTCATGCCCGGGAAGGTCGCACGCGGAAAGTGAAGGCGCTGGCCTGGGAGACGCTACCCATCTTCCAGGCGCAGGACGTGCCCCGCGAGGCCGTGGCCGCTCTCGCCTTCTTCGTGCAAGCCGCAGAGAGGGAGACGCTTACGGTGGAGATTGCGGACCAGTTGGTCGACTTCCTGCGGCAGGCGCGTTACACCCCGGATTTGTGGTTCGCCGAAGCCCGACCGGCCGAGGAAGGAGGGAAGGATGAAAAAGAAAGCACCGGCCCTGCCCATTAAGAATCTGGGCCACATCCTGGCGGTGTTGCGCAATGCGCTGGGCTTCAAGCAGTACCAACTCGCCCGGGCCGCGCGGGTTCATCCCAGCTCCCTGTCGGATTATGAGAACGGCATCAGCGTGCCCGAGATGCCCACGCTTCAGCGTTTGTTGGAGGCCATGGGCGTTTCGTTTTCCGCTTTGGAGCTGACGGGTAAGTTCCTCGAAGACTTGGAAGCGACTGGCCGGCCGGCCAACGACCTCTTGGTACCGCAGCGCCCTGGCTATGTCGCGCCCGTAGAGGTTGGCCCGCTGGTGGCCGAGTACCAGAAAGGTTCGGAGCGTTTGCTCACGGAGTTCGTCTCTCGGCTCTCGCTGGTTTTATCAAAACCAGGAGCTACGCCTGAGTCGGCGACCTTGCAGGCCGCTGTGAGCTCCGAGGGGGACCGGGTAGAAGGGCTGTGGGCGCTCGTGAAAAGGCAGCCAATGGCGCGGCAACGGAAACTGCTTCAGGAGGACAGCCGCTTCTGGCGCCACGACCTATGCGAGAGACTTTGCCAGGAGAGTTCAAGACAAGCGGCTCGGCATCCCAATCGGGCGCTCTTCCTTGCGGAGCACGCTGTTTTCCTGGCTGAACGAATTTCTATGGAGCGAGGGGATTGCCCAGCACTACGCGCCTTCGCCGCCGCTCACCAAGCGAACGCTATTAGGGCGAAAGGCACACTTCCCATGGCCGCTGAGGCTTTCGAGCAGGTGAGTCTTCTGTGGAGCGAGGCGGTTCGGAAAAGCCAAGCGCCCGCCAGCTATGAAGCGCGAATTCTAGATCTCAAGTCCTCCCTTTGCCGAGCGAGCCGGAACCTACCGGAGGCCATCACGCTGATTGATAAAGCCTTGGAGCTGGCTGTAAACCAAACCGACCGTGGTCGTTTGCTAATCCAGAAATCTAAGATCGTTGAGGAAACAGGAGATTACACCTCGGCAATCGCCTTACTCCAGGAAGCGGAGCCCTTCATCGATCCGAAAGCCGATCCTCGGAACATGCTTTGTTTACAGCACAACCTGATGTGGCTCCTCGCCACCGAAGGAAAGGCGGAGGAGGCGCAGGCGCTTCTCCCGGGTGTACGAACTCTCTCCCGCAAGCTCAACAACGCCTTGGATCTGGTCAGGCTGCGCTGGGCCGAGGCGCGGATCGAGGCCGGCTTTGGCCGAACGGCGAAAGCGATGGAATTGCTGCGGCAAGTGCGCGCGGAATTCGCGACGCGCAGAATTGACTACGACACGGCCCTGGTGACACTGGAGCTGGCCGTTCATCTTGCCAGCGATGGACAGACCGCCGAGGTGAAGACGCTGGCCCGCAACCTGGTGCCGATCTTCAAGGCGCAACAGGTCCACCGCGAGGCGCTGGCGGCTTTGACGCTCTTCCGGAATGCGGCGGAGAAGGAGAGCGTCACGGTGGAGCTTGCTCGCAGCCTGCTCGGCTATCTCCAAAAGGCGCGGAACGATCCAAGCCTGCGGTTCGAGGGTTGAGGCGGCGGAGCCGTAAGGGCTCGTCACGAAATAACTGTCCCAACCCCTGGGAGTTAAGCCCTGGAGGGGCGAAAGCGTAGAGCCTGGGGCGTCAGCCCCAGGTAGGAACGAAACCGAACCCCCCAGCCCCGAAGGGGCGACAGCGGCCATCCGCGATTCTGCCTGCTGTCGCCCCTTCGGGGCTTTCGTGGTTTTGTGAATTCCCATCCTGGGGCTGACGCCCCAGGCTCTACGCTGTCGCCCCTTCGAGGCTGAAGTTGGGACAGTTATTCTGTGCCGAGCCCTAAGCCGGCAGGCTAAGATCCTTATCTATCACAGCAGCTCGCCAGTCCACGAGTCCTTCAAGAGAGATCTCAGAGACGTTCTGGGCAATGAGGCCAAGATCTCGAGAGCTGGTGACCTCGTTCACGGCACGCAGTTGCAAGGTAATAGTCTCGAGCCGTCTCCGTAGATCGCCAGACCGAAGCGCAATGCTCTCGAATTCCCCACTATGAAGCACGGCTCCCAAAGCACCAGCGAACGCCGGAAAGACAATAGTGCCGAAAGCCAAAAGCGGAGGGAGACTTTGCTCCTGGCCGTGAGCGGCTAGATGAAGAGAGCAGAAGACTAGAGTAAAAAAGAAAAACACGTGCGTGGTGCGTCGAAGGCGGCGTGATAGCTTGTCGTAATTCTCCGAGTTCATTCCATGATATTTGAGCTGAGATTGAATAGCTCCATCGAGAACCTCCTGATAAGACTCAAGATATGCGCCATCAAGCCGCGCTTGGATCATTCCCGTTTGCCGGGAAAAGGCACGAAAATACCAATCAAACCACTTATTGGTCGGGTCACCCAGCTTCAAGCGTGCCTGCACGTAGAGGGATGAAGTCACTCGCCCCAATAGCGACAAGAATTGCATCTGCCGCAGTTGTTCGGCAAGCGCCCGATAATCCATCCAGCGTTGATGCCATAACCGGCTTCGGCCCCAGAAAGTTATACCCAGAATTGCCAATATGAGTAGGAGCTCTATGGTGGAAAACGCGAAGGCCTCCCTGCCAACCGACCGCGAGGCGAGAAAAGCGTACATGATTGCCAAGGCACCCAGGATATATACAATGACGAATGAGCTACGATATTTGTTGGCGTAAAAATCAGCCAATCCGTCAGCCCAGGCGAAAGGCTCGAGATAGCCGGTCTCCAGGGGCCGTGTTGCCTTGCTTTCGGCCATATCTTTTAATTCCGTCAAGCTAAGAATTTTCCACGTTTCTTCCCATTGCCGGCGTGCCGTTGTATAATAGTTGCGTACTTTTAATGTTGGTCGAAGCCAATTCCATACCCAAAGTTTGCAAAAAACCTTGAAGAAGAATCCCAGACTTCGCGAAGGCTGTTTTTCAGCCAAAAAACGACAAAGCGCGCTTCTTTCGTGTGGAGCTGATGGAAACTGCAAGATGTTCTTTAATCTTTTTCGAAGTAGACTGATATGCTTCCTCGTCCCCGGATTTTCTCTCTGGGTAGACTCCCATAGAGCGGGTTTGTGCTTTGATTGCGGATCCACCCAGACAACGGGCAGGCCAAGAACAATAGCCTCCTGCACTATCTGTCCAGTTCCGCCAATTCCAAAGGCGCGTGCCTGATCCCAGATTGCTATCAGGACGTCGCATTGTCGGAGGACAGTTCGTCCTGCCATTAAGTACGCTTCATCCCGGCGGTCTTCGTCTTCAGGTCCGTCCAACTCAAAGACCCTGGTCGCCTTAGATAACAGGTTCTCAAAAGCCTCTTGTGAGGCTTTTGTCGGAAAGTCTTTGGTGTACTCATCACGAGAAAAAGGAAGAGGGCAATGAAGTTCCATGCTTAACCCTAGAGCCTCTTCGGCGACAAGCCGATCAGCGCCTTCGGCAAGAGGAGAAACAAGACGAAGACAGGGTTGTTCACTTGAATAGGTTTCAAAGTTGGGCTTTTCCCGCTGAGAGTGAGAGAAAATCTCAAGCGTAATTTCTCTGATTTCCTCAAGAACCTGTCGAATGGCGTCACGGAGTTGTTGGTCTTCTCCTGGAGGAGGTAGTTTGTCCGTTCGATGGCCCGTGACGCCGATGCGAACCGTGAGCGTTGGTTTTGGGGGATTATGGCCGTTGCCGGAGGATCCTTGCTTGGACTTCTCGGCACCTTGATCTAGTAGGTGACCTTGATCTGGTAGGTGATTTTGCATATCGGTTATCATCGCTATCTCCTGCCTGCTTAGCGGATTGTTACGGAGAACACACTGGAACAAGGCCGGTCTCGCTGCATTAGTCTTAACTGCGGCTACGATAGGGTGGTTCCGGCCATCGAAGGCGAATCATCTCTGCCGTAAAGCAGGCAGCGGATTCCGCTGCATATTGCGTCCAAGAGTCACGTTGTTGAGTTTGTGCTGACGGATTCTGCTTGTCTAGCGTCCTCTCGGCGCTAGTCTTTGGGATATCGGAAGGGATATCGGAAATTCCCCGAATCATTGTAAAGCCGATACTCTTGCCCTCTTCCGCGATCGAAGCGATGGCAGCCGCTGCACCTGCCCCTTCCATTTCAATAACCAGAAGCTTTGGCCATTTCTCGATCACTCTCTTGAAGAAGGGGTCTGCAGCGTTGTCAACAACTTTATTTCCCGATGCCACAGGCCCGACCTTTATCTCGGGAAGAAGGGTGTTTTCCGGAGCAGGTACTGCTATCTTGCTCCTCCAGTCTGGCGTGGTAATGTTGAAAACTTGAGCCGCTGTCAGCAGCGAATTATCAGTGCGATAAGTGAAATTAGATCTTGGCTCAAATCCTTCGTCGATCTTGCCGTATTCATAACCCCAGATTGATTCGGATATTACAACATCGCCCTTCTTAAGTCCATCCAAGGCTCGCCCACCCGCGATGCCGACGAGAAGAACATAACGTGGGTTCCAGCGTTTTGCAGTCGCAAGAGTTACCTGATAACCGGATTCTGTGCCTGGTTTCCCTGCCATGGCCAAGACCACGCGGTAAGGTTGTTCATGCTGAGTTGCCTTGATCTCGCCGAGTTCCCACGCATAGAGATTTCGAGATTTTTTGCTGGCAGGCGCGGGCCGATGATTATCCAGATAGCCAAGAACCGCCTTGTACTCGGCAGACATAACTGTGACGATAGCTATATCTATCACTGCTTCAGATTTAGTGGCATGTTTAGCCTGAGTCGTTGAGACAGTTGCTTTCAATGCGTCTTTTTCCCTCAGATATCTATCGAGCCTGGAAAGGATGATGCTTTGCTGCTCGTCCTGTGGCAAGCCGGCCACGCGGAGGCCGTGCTCAGAGATCTCAAGACCATCGAGTTCTCCAAGGATCACTGGGATCACAGTTTTCTTTTTTTTCTTCGCGAGTTCAAGCTCTTCCTGGCACGAACGGCTTTCACCGTAGGGCTTAGACATTAACGCCAAGAATATCTCGGCTTTATCGATGATTTCTGGTAGCTTGGCGCGCCAGTCACTCCCTAAACTGATAGGGTTGCTGTTCACGTAGTGGAAGTGTTCAATGTTTTCAAGCTTCATCTTGCGAGATAGAGACATCGAGAAGTCGTCTAGATCATGAGCGCAGCTTACAAAAACATAGTGCTGACCCCGGCCTAGGCTACGGAAGTAACCAATACCTTCTCCCGGCGTGCGGAACTCGAGGCGATCCTGATCGAATTTAGAGATCTGTTTCGTGAGTTGACCGAGTAGCTCATCTTCATCTCTCCAGAAAATAACCGAGTTATCTGTACTGCCCATCCCTTGTATCAGTTGCCCGGTGACGAGAGGAGACAAGTTGATCGATGAACTATCGAGAGTCGGAAGATACAGAATTTTAATGGTTGGTACGAATCGCCCGTGTACAAAGGGGAAAACCCAGGCTGGAAGAGTCGATCCGACATCGATTATGAGGAACTCACACTCGTCAAGGTTAAGTGCGAATTGATAATTAGTCTCGAAAACCAATGCGAGTTCTTCAGGCTCATATGCGGCTTTCCTGAGTAACTTCGAGATCTGCCAGACTGCGCGTCGGTGCACGTCATCGCTTGAGGATTGATGGGCGAGCACAAGGCCTACTTTGCCCCGTTGACCAACGTTTAGTCTCCGATGCGCACTACTCTTCTTTGCGAAGGCGGCTATACGCGTCTTAAACTGGGCGATCTGCTCCTCATCGTGCATCGAGGTTCGATCGAAATCGCAAACATCTCCTTGGTCCGGAAAACAGGTCTTACTGACACCGCCTTCCACGAAGATCAAGCGAGGTTTCTGCGCCTGCACCGCCAATCCATACTCGAAAACGATAAAAGGTGAACAACGAAGGTGTTCTTGCTCTCGCCGCAAAGGAGCGACGGCGACGAAACACGAGCTGACCTTCATCATCTTTTCCAAGTAAGGTATGGAAAGGATGTCTGACTTAGGGTCCACGGAGAAGGCAAACCCGTATTCTGATAAAAGAGTCCAGAAGAACTCATTAAGGTCACGATCAAGATCGCGGTAGCTGTGGCTAAAATAGGTGGAGATAGTTCCGTAGTTTTCAGTTTGCGGCATGACCTCTATCCTCGCGTTGGAGAGAAGGCTTTGGGAGAAAGCCGGTAGAATGGCAAGCGATTGGTAAGTCTTTGGACGCGACGGCCGGAGCCGGTTGAGTTGTGCGCCGCATGGTTTTATTCCTGCCATAACTTACCACAGACAGAAGAAGCGTGCGCAAGAGATATGCAATGGCGGCTACTGGTGACGTATTTCTGCGCCGCTATCCCGAAGAGATGGTCGAGCTAGATGCTAAAAGACAGTAAAAGAGCCTGATTCCGACAACTTATTGTCGCTAAGCTCCGAGACAGTTGGGGCCTGCTTCCTCGATACTGCTGCGATCTGTGAGAGGCAGAGAGTACCCGGGGCGCTGCTGGAGTCGGGTGCGGTCCGGTCAGCAAAAAAGACGGCGCTTCCGGGAAAGCGCTAGATCTCCTTTTCGGCTCTCGGTATGGGATTAATCGCCGGCGGCAATCCCGCCACCCCGGCCCAATCCTTGCACACCCTCCCACCCAGGGACCGCAGCCGGGCCTCCGGTCCCTCCGCCCGGGGGCGGGCAGACTCGAAATGACCTGCGTGGATGCCTCCGGGACGGACTTTGGCCGCCCGGCCCCAAGGAGGTCGTTCCATGGCTGAGATCCGAGTCGAAAGGAAGAAAGGCATGCCCGTCTGGGCGATCGTGCTCGCCCTGGTCGTGCTCGCGGCCATCGTCTGGGCCATCGTCTCGATGCGCAACCGCGGACACCAGCAGGACACCGATCAAACGGCCCTAATGGCGCCGGCCCATGTCCTCGTCCTCGAAACCCACCCGATCTTCATTCCCAGCGCCCGGTGCGCCTGAGGGGAAAGACAGGAGGCCATCATGCGACATGACGACGTCACGCCCGCGCGGACCGGCGCGGCCACCCTGGACCCTCCCGCTTCTCCCCAGATCGTGCCTCTCAAGCACCTCAAGGACTACCAGGTCGTCAAGGACGATCCCGACGTCCGCGGCTGGCCGTTGATCGGCCGCGACGGCCGGACGGTCGGCAAGGTCCACGACCTGCTCGTGGATACGGCTGCCGAGCGCGTCCGCTACCTGGACGTGGAGCTCGACCGCGACCTCGTGGCGAGCGCTCCCGTGGTGCCGGGCACGGCCGGGCCGCCGCGTCCCGTGGGCGCCGACGGCAAGGCCGCGGAGCATCACGTGCTGGCGCCTATCGGTTTCGCCCGGCTGGACGAGGACCACAAGCGCGTCTATCTCGACGGCATGGACGCCCATGACGCAGCCGTGCTGCCCGCCTACGACCACCAGGCCTTCCATCGCGACTATGAGACCGGCGTGCGCCGCCGTTGGGATCCGCGGTGGATCCCGGGCCCGGACCAGGATTTCTACGCTGGGGAGGCCTACGACGAGTCCCGCTTTTACGGTCAACGCCGGCAGCGGTGAGTCGAGACTCCGCGGGCGCGGCCCGTTGCTGCGCCTCGCTCAGAGGGTGTTTCAATCGTGGTCGACGTTGATGTCGCTGTCGCCAGGGATTGAAATCACCTGGCTACCCTCGGTAGTCCCGACGGGACACAGGAGAAACGAAATTGCGGTCCCGGAGTGGACAAGCGTCAGTAGCCAAGGATTTCAATCCCTGGCGACGTAGGCGTCGTCGTCGACTCTTTTGAGACACCCTTTCAAGGTGTGGGATCGATCACGAGCTCGCGGTCCTCCGTCAGCTCGACGACCTCGTACTGCCTCTTGTCTTTCTTCATGTAGCTGAGCCGGTAGGACCCGGCCCGCAGGTGGGGGAAGACGTAGGTGCCGTCGTCGCTGAACTGGCGCACGGCGAGGCTGGTGCCGTCGGCATTGTCGAGCGAGGGATCGAGGTAAACCTCCGAGGTCGTGGGGCGAAGCGTCAAGGTGAGGTCGCCGACGTGGAAGTCGAGGTCGAGCGTGGCCTCGGTGGCCCCTGCGGGGATGTGGACCGTTCCCGAGGCGTACCGCTCCAGATATCCCACCAGGAAGGTTGCGGCGACCTTCCAGTCCCCCGCCCCCAGGCCCTTCTGGCGATAACCCCCTTCCTGGTCGACCGTCCAGTCGCCGGGCAGGGATGCCGGGGGCCCCTGGACCTGAAAGTTCTTGAGGGCGTCGCCCCTCTCCAGGCCCAGCAGGCGGCCGGTGAGCACGACTTCCGCCCCGAGCTGGATCTCGACGTCGACCGGCGCTCCGGCCACGGCGAGCGGCCGCTCCTGGCCGGAGTAGCCTTCCGCCTCGATGAAGAGGGTGTGGCGGCCGTCCTGGGCGTCGATCTCGAAGGAGCCGTCCGCCAGGCTCTCGGTGTGAGACTTTGCGCCGATCTCCCGGTCGATCGAGACGCTGGCGCCCGCGATGGGTTCTCCCTGCGGTCCGGTGATCCGCCCCCGGATCTGGGAGACAGGATCGAATTCGAGGTCGTGCATCACCTCGGTCTGGCCGGCGGGGGGAGTGAACCGGACCGAAGCGCTCCGTTCGCCGACGGCGGCGGCCAGATCCCACTCTCCCGGCGGGAGGTTGGAAAACCTGAACCGGCCCTCGGAGTCGACGGGAGCCTCGATGAGCTGCCAGTCCGTTCCGTTGATCTGCACCCACACGGTGCCCCAGGTCAAGGTGGAGGGATCGACGCCCAGGACGCGGCCCGTCAGGCTCAAGCCGTGACCGAGGCGGATCTCCAAGCCATCGATGGGGCGGTCCTTCACCTCGAGGTGGAGGCTCGCCGGCGCGAACCCCTCCTTTTCTACCCGCAGGCTCGCGTCGCCCCGGTCTGCAAGAAGAACGAACGAGCCGTCGGCATCGCTGGAGGTTTTCTGCGGGCCGCTGCTCAAGATCGCTCCCAGGATGGGCGCGCCGTCCGGATCGCTCACCCGGCCGCGGATCTCCTGGCGCCGCCTGGGGCTGAGCAGCGTGATGTCCAGGTGTTTTCCCTGGGCTGGAATCTGGACCCTCGTTTCCGCCGGGACGTAGTCCGGGTGCTCGATCCCGATCTCCAGGTCACCCGCGCCGACCCCTTCGAGGAGGAAATCGCCGCCGTCGTCGGTGGTGGCCTTGGAGTAGCTCTCAGGGCCGGAGAGCGTGAGCATGACTCCGGCGACGGGGTGCCCTTCCGGGTTGATGACGTGGCCGGTGACGGTCGCCCCGCTTTCCATCCGGATCTCCACTCCCTCCAACCCCTCGGGCGGGACGAGGAGGTGCTTGAGCCGTGGAATGAGGTGCCCTGTGCCCCAGGCCCACACGTCGTACCGGCCGGGGCGTTTCAGCGGCAGGGTGAAGGCGCCCTCGGCGTCGGCGGTCGCCGTGTCTGCGAACGGGCACGGCGGGTCCGGATAGGTGATGTCGCTCCCCTGGGGGCCGGAAACCGCCGCCGAGACGTGCGCGCCGGGGAGAGGCTCGCCGTCGCCGCTCACCACTCTCCCGGTGAGCTGGACGGCAGGCGTCAGCACGACCTGCGGCTTCGTGGCGCCCGGCCCCTGGGCTTGAAATTCCGCCGGCAGGAATCCCTGGCGGCAGGCCCGCAGCTTTTCATGGTCCCCCACGGACCGGTCGCGCAACTCGAAGCTGCCGTCCGGCCCGGTGACCGCGGCAGGCCCCGCCCGGCGGGCCTCCTGGGTGGTGCCGGTGGAGTCCTCGTCCACCACCCAGATCTCCACGCCCTCCACCGGCCGGCCGCCGGGCTCGACGATCCACCCGGCGATCCGCGGCCGGCCTTCCAGCGTGAAGGTGCCCAGGTCCAGGAGGCCGTCCCCCTTGGGGATCGACACCACTCTCGTCCGCAGGGGAGCCAGCTCCGGGCCTTGGATGCGGAGCTCGAGGAGGCCGGCGGGCAGTCCCGGAATCAGGAACCGGCCGCCGGCATCGGTCTGCGCGCGGAACGACCCGAGCTCGGGCTCGGTCCCGGAGGACGATCTGGGTTGCTCGACCGTCAACTTCACCTCGACTCCCGAAACCGGCCTTTGCCGAGGGTCCAGGACGAGGCCGGAGGCGGTCCGGCCGCGGGTCAGGACGAGGCGCAGCGGAGGGCGGCTGCGCGGCGTCTGCGGCACGGCGACAGGCAGCGTCGCCGGCGCGAAGCCCGGCCGGCTCGCCATCAGCGTGTACAGCCCGCCGGGCTGAAGGGGCGCGATCCGGAACGATCCGTCCGGCGCTGAGCTGGCGGACCTCACCTCCGGAGGTCCTACCTCGT
>JBAPYB010000693.1:0-1831 GCA_049284515.1 Thermoanaerobaculia bacterium | reverse complement strand
GGCGACCGGCGCCAGAACCACCGCCAGCGCGCCCGCCCGGGCCGGCCGGCCGAGATCCTGGCGCGCCAGGGCGTCTCCCGCCGCCAGGGCGAGGAAGGCGAGCGTCGTGGCGACGTTGAACCCCGGCGCCAGGGTCAGGGCCGTGCCCGCGGCGATCAGGGGGAGGACGGCGCCATGCCGGCGGGTGAGCATCGTCACTGCCAGGGCAGTGGCCACGGGCAACACCAGGAGCGCCACCAGCAGCCGCACGGTCAGCACCGGCGCGAGCAGGAGCTCCCCTCGCAGCAGGGCCTGGAGCCCCAGGGCCAGGGGGATCGCGACACCCGGAGCGAGGCCCTCGGAGGACGGAGCTGACAGCCGCCGTGCCGCCGCCACCGCCAGCGTCGCCGCCAGCGCCAACACCACGGCGGCGCCCCGTCCTGGTCCCGGGGGGAGGGACCACACCGCGGCCGTGGCGAGCACGGCCCCCAGGCCCAGCTCCACCGCCGGCTCCGGCGCCAGCCATCCCGCCGGCAGAAGCGTCGCCGCTGCCAGCACGGCCAGGTAGAGGCCCTCGGCGGTGGCGCCGGCCATCGTGTCCCGCCCGGAGAAGGCCGCCATGGCCGCCAAAGCGCCGAGAGGCACCAGGAGGCGAAGCGACAAGTTGCGGAGCGTAGGGGGGCCGGAGAGCTCTTTCACACGAAGCCTTGACCTGGCGAGGGCGTCCCTGGAAGGAATCGCGCCCGAATGTTATCGCTGACCTGCTGCCTTTTCCTACGGATGAGGAAGAGGAATCGTTGGCGCCGGTTTTTACCTGTCGGCGGGTCGATGGGGCCCTGCGCTACAAAGGCTGGGAGAAGAGGGCCGGGGTGATGAGGGTCCCGGCGGACGCCGGGGGAGGCTTGGGACTGCCGGCCGGGCCATGCCCCCTGCGCTACAATCCCCGAGGAGGCCCCCCTATGACCCTGACCCTCACCGACACCCACACCGCGGCCGAGGTCGAGCCGCTGACCATCGCGGACCGGACGTTCCGCTCGCGCCTTTTCCTCGGCACGGGGAAGTACCCCGACTTCCCGACCATGGCCGCCGCCCTGGAGGCCTCGGGCACCGAAGTGGTGACCGTGGCCCTGCGCCGCGTGAACCTCGGCGAGCGGGGCCAGGGCTCGCTGCTGGACTTCATCGATCCGGACCGCTACCTCCTGCTGCCCAACACCGCCGGCTGCTACACGGCCGACGAAGCGGTCCGCACCGCCCGCCTGGCCCGCGAGCTGGGAGGCTGGAACTGGGTGAAGCTCGAAGTGATCGGCGACAAGAAGACCCTCTTCCCCGACAACGTCGAGCTGCTCAAGGCCACCGAGCGCTTGGTGGCCGAGGGCTTCGTCGTGCTGCCCTACACCAGCGACGACCCGGTGACCTGCCGCAAGCTGGAGGAGCTGGGAGCGGCGGCCGTCATGCCTCTGGGCGCCCCCATCGGCTCCGGCATGGGCATCCGCAACCCGGCCAACCTGCGCATCATCCTGGAGCAGGCCACGGTGCCGGTGATCGTGGACGCCGGCGTGGGCACCGCCAGCGACGCCGCCCTAGCCATGGAGCTGGGAGCCCATGGCGTGCTGATGAACACCGCCGTGGCCGAGGCCAAGGACCCCGTCCGCATGGCCCGCGCCATGAAGCTCGCCGTCGAAGCCGGCTGGCTCGCCGCCAACGCCGGCCGCATCCCGAAGAAGCTCTACGCCTCGGCATCGTCGCCCACGACGGGCCTGCTGGAGTAATCCTCTCTTGCTTTTCTCCCTCTTCTCCCGGGGGGAGGCTGCATAGGCGCTAACTTTGCTTCGTGTAGGGGCGGGTCTGGAGG
>JBAPYB010000692.1:0-1893 GCA_049284515.1 Thermoanaerobaculia bacterium | reverse complement strand
GGGCAGCACAGCCCCGGGCTCGGGCGCCGCCAGGGCTCGCAGGTTGCGCCGCAGACTGGCAGGCAGCGGCAGACGGACCCCTGCCGCCCGCTCGACCGCGGCGGCGTAGGCGTCGCACTCCGGGCAGGCCCGCCGGTGTGACAGGGCGGACCCTGGAGTGAAGCGGGCGCGGAAGCGGCGGCAGGCCCAGCTCAACATGGCTCCACCTCCATCTCCTCCGGCCGGACGGCGTTGGCCCCGGGGAGGCCGAGCCGGGCGGTGACTCGGCCCGCGAGCTCCAGCCGGGCGCGGTGGAGCCGCGACTTGATCGTGCCCACCGGCAGGTCCAGGTAGGCCGCGGTTTCCGCCAGGCTCCAGCCCTGGAGGTCGCGTAGCAGCACCACCTCGGCGGCATCCTCCGGCATCTCCTCGAGCGCCTGGTAGACGGCCCGGAGCTGCTGGCGCCTCAGGGCCAGGGTCTGCGGGTCCTCGCCGCCGGCCGGCATTTGCGCCAGCACCTCTTCCGAGACGGCCGAGGTCCGCCGCTCCCGGCGGGCGCAACGGTAGCGATCGATGCACAGGTTGCGCGACAGGCGAAGCGCCCAGGCGGCGAGGGGCACGTCGCCCCGGTACTGGCGGAGGTTCTGGTAGAGGCGCAGGCAGATCTCCTGGGTGAGGTCCTCCGCGTCCTCCCCGGCGCCCGCGAAGTGGACGGCCAGGTTGTAGAAGCGCTCGCTGTATTGCGTGAGCAGCTCCTCCCAGGCGTCCGCACGCCCGGCGGCGGCCCGGCGGGCGAGCAGCAGATCGGGCGATGGGGCGGGTGCGCTCATACCTCTCCACTCTCCAAGACGAAAGCGAGGGGAAAAAGGTTCGCGCCTTCCACCCCTGGCAGCCGGCCGCGGCAAAGGCTAGACTACCCCCAGCTCAAGCAAGACAGCTCGGCCCAGCGTTCCCCCCAACACCCGGAGCCCAGAACGATCCTATGCACATCTACCCCTGGGAAGTCATCGCCATCACCCTCCTCATCGTGGCCCTGATCTACTTCCGCCGCCAGAGCCGCCCGGCGACGAGCCGCGATCCCGTCACCGGCCGCAAAACGGCGGCGAAGGTGAACCAGACGCCGGAAGAGGCCTACATGGACCTGCGCCAGCAGGCGATCGAGACCGATCCCAAGCGGCTCGCCCTGGCCGGCGAACGCCGACCCGAGGACGTCTTCGGCGTGGTGATGGAGATGGGCATCTCGAGCTCTGTGGTGACGCTCGCCTGCTTCGCCGACGGCGACGCCCGCGTCTACTACAAGACGGGCGGCGGGATGATCGGCGGCATCAGCCACGAGAACGTCCGCGTGGCCTCCAAGGACCTCGTCGCACGCGCCCAGAAGGCCCAGGGCCGCATGATCAAGACCACCACCTATCCTCTGCCGGCCGACGACAGGGTCCGCTTCTACGTGCTGACCGGGCGCGGAGCCCTCACCACCGAGACGAGCCGGCAGGCCCTGGGAGAGCGCCAAGGCGAGCTCTCCGCGCTGTTCGCCAGCGGCCAGGAGGTCGTGGCCCAGATGCGGCTGGTCGAGGAGCAGCGGCCGAAGAACACTTTCGCGCCGCCGCCCATGCCGCCACCCGACGAGCCGGAGCCGGTGGTGGAGGAAAAGAAACCGAAGGTCGCCTTCAGGCCGCCGCCCATGCCCCCCCCGGACGAACCGGAGGAAAAGCCGCCGGGGGCGTGAAAAGGGCGGACCCGTCCTGACGTCAAGGGACGTGTTGAATCGGATCCTCAGCCGCCGCATCGGGTCCCTCATCACCCCGGCCCTCTTCTCCCAGCCTCCCCCCCATCCGCCGGGAGAAGAGGGAGCAAAGCAAGACCGCTCCAACCGGGCTTCCCTGGGAGCGCCGGCGTCCCGCCGGCCTCAAACTC
>JBAPYB010000691.1:0-12841 GCA_049284515.1 Thermoanaerobaculia bacterium | reverse complement strand
CCTCCAGACCCGCCCCTACACGAAGCCAGGTTAGCGCGTATGGGGTTAGGCGCCGCCCCCCTACAGCGTCTTCAGCACTTCCTTCTCGCCGCCCTCGTCCAGCTTGCCGACCCAGACGTTCAGCACCTTGCCGTTGTTGTCCACCAGCAGGAGGGTGGGCGTGCCGGGCACCTTGATGCTGGCGAAGTCGAGGTGGACCACGTTGTCGGGCGTGACGCCCGCGGTGGTGAACTTCTCGCTCTCCGGGGTCTTGGCTTCCTCGCTCGGCACGGCGGCGATGAACTTCACCGCCGAGCCCTTCGAATTGCGCTCGTCGACGAGGTGCTTGTAAAAGGGGAGGCTGTCGTTGCAGAAGTGGCAGGTGGGCGACACCGCCACCACCAGCGCGCGGCTGGTGCCGGCCGGCACGGCGCCCTTCAACGCCGCGAACGTCTCGCCCTTCTCGACCTGCGGCGGCGCTCCCGGCGGGCGCTGCGGGAAGAACTGGTTGCGGACCAGCACGACGGCCGCGATCGCACAGACGAGAATGATGGCGATATTGGCTGCGGTATCCAGGGGGCTCTTCTTCGGGGCTTGGGGCGTAGCGACGGACATGGCTCGTCTCCTATAGCCGGTCCCATCAGCCGGACCGTTTGAATTCACGCCGCCGAGGGTAGCACAGCTCAGTTTAGAGAAACTTGCTGACCTGGCTATGGATTGACACCGCGGCCGGGATCGGGCAGGGTGAGGCCCGCCAGTTCCTGAGAGAATGCCCCCCGCGATGCCCGACCTCGCCACCGCCGACCGCTTCCTGCGCGCCCTTGCCCGCCTGGTCCTCAAGGTCTTCTTCCGCGAGGTGGAGGTGGTGGGGGTGGAGCGCATCCCCCGCGATCCCCGCGATCATCCCCTGGTGCTGGTGGCCAACCACGTCAACGGGTTGATCGATCCACTGCTGCTGTTGGGGCCGCTCCCCTTGACGCCCCGCTTCCTGGGCAAGAGCACCCTGTGGAAGCTCGTCTTCCTCCGCCCCTTCCTCAACCTCGCGGGCGCCATCCCCGTCTACCGCCGGCAGGACTTCGTCGCAGACACCGCAGGCAGCGCGGACAGCTCGGACATGAGGCGCAACCTCGAATCCTTCGACCTCTCCCACGACCTGCTCGCTCGAGGGGGAACCCTCGCCCTCTTCCCCGAGGGGACGAGCCACAGCGATCCCTCCTTGAAGCCGCTCAAGACGGGCGCCGCCCGCATCGTCCTCGAAGCCGAGCAGAAGTTTCCCGGCCTCGGCATCCGCATCGTGCCCGTGGGCCTGCTATTCGATGCCAAGCAGACCTTCCGCTCCCGCGCCCTCGTGCAGGTAGGGGAGCCGATCGACCCGGCGCCGGAGATCGCGCAAGCTGCGCATGAGCCGGTGGCGGCCTTCCGCTCCCTCACGGGCCGCATCGACGAGGCTTTGAAGGACGTCACCCTCAACTACGCCACCTGGGAGGATGCCCGTCTCGCCGCCCGCGCCGCGGACCTCTACCGCAGCCGGCACCCTGAGGCGCCCGGTCGGGGGAGGCTCTCCGAGAGCGTCGCCGTTCGCCACCTCTTGCTGGACGGCTACCGGGACCTGCGGGACCGGCACCCCGAGCGCATCGCCGCCGTGGTCGAAGCCGTCCGCGAGTACGACGCCCTCCTCCACGCCTTCCACCTGCGGGACGACCAGGTGGGCGCCGCCTACCGCCTGTCGCCCGCCGTCCGTTTCGTCGCGAGGAGCTTGGTGCGCATGCTCCTCCACCTGCCCGTGGCCCTCGTGGGGGCGGTCCTCACCTGGCCCGTCTACCGCCTGGTGGGAGCGATCGTGAAGCGGGCCACGAAAGATCCGGACCAGGTGGCGACCTACAAAGTTTTGGGAGCCATCCTCCTCTTCCCCCTGGCCTGGATCGCCGAGGGGGTGATCGCCGGTATCTACAGTAGAGGATGGATCGGCGCCGCTCTCGCCCTGACGGCCCCCTTCACCGCCTACAGCGCCCTCCTCTTCAACGACCAGCGCTTCGCCTTCTGGAGAGAGTCGCGAGCCTACCTCCTCCTGCGCACCCGCCGCCGCCTCGCCGCCGAGCTCAAAGAGAAGAGGGAGAACGTCCTGCGGCAGGTCGAGGACTTGGCCCGGCTCCGGGAAGCCGAGGAACAGCCCCGGTAGCCTGGAATTGAGCCAGAAGCCCGGGATACAGGCCGGCACCGCCTGAAACACGTCTCTTTCCCCAGAAACATTGGAAAAATCGTAGAAACAATGGGTTGAAGGCTTGAAACATAGTGGGAGGGCGAGGAACATCCCCGGTAGCCTGGAATCAAGCCAGAAACCCGGGATTCAGGCCGGCACCGCCTGAAACAGGCCTATTTCCCTGGAAACATTGAAAAAACCGGAGAGACAATGGGTTTGAGGCTTCCAACATTGTTTCTGGGGCGTGGGGGCTGTTTTTTGCCGAGAGTCATTGTTTTCAGGGAAAAGAGCCTGAAAAAGGCGCTGAAACATTGTTTCTGGGAGAAACAACGAGAAAAAACCGGTACGACATTGAGAAAAGGGTTGGGGGGAAGCCGCAGCCTACTCGGGGTAGTTGGCGTCGAGGATCTTCTTGAAATGGCCCTGGAGCTTGACGAAATCGGAAGGCTGGAGAGTGTCCTGGCCGCTGATCTGGTAGATCTCGTTGAGCTCTCCGCGACTTTCCGCCGGCAGCTTCGAGTCCTTGAAGCCGAGCCGGTCACGCCAGAGAGCGCGGCGGAGGAAGCTCCGGTTCGCTGGCTGACGGAAAAAGGTGGGATCCTGGGAGATTGCCGCGAGCCGCCCGGCTTCGACCCACTGGCCGAGGTCGAAGTAGAGGGGATCGAGGTAGTCCCTCAACTCCTTCGCGAGTTGAGAGGCCCTAGGGAGGAGATCCTTGGGAGACTTGGCTTTCTCGATGGCGCCGGCGAGTTGTTCATAGGGGGGCCGAAGGTCGCCAGCGTAGCTTTGGGTTCCAAGCACTCGGTAAATGCCGGCACGCGCATCCTGAGAGTTCCTGACATCGTTGGCAGCGAGGGCGATCTGGAGATTGACGACCTGGACGCCAGTCTGAAACGCCGCTTTGTCCGGGGAAAGCTCGTTCCCAGGTTCTGCCTCGTCCCCGGGCCCGCGTGTGACTGTGCCGCGCCAGAGGATCTCCGGTAGCCCTGTATTAGTCTGGGCCTTTGCGGTCAGATCGGCTGTCACCAGGGGCGAAGGTGAAGCGAGGAGATAGAAGTAGCCCCAGCCTCCCACTCCTACCACTAGGAGTGCCGCGATGGAGGCCCACCACGCCACCGGCTGGCGCGGCTTCTCTGTTGGGAAGGGAATCACCTTGCCCCCTGGCGCCGGCTCCGATTCGAGCTGGGACTCGAGGACTCCCGAGTAGACCTCGAAGCAGCTCTCGCAGGAGGCGAGATGCTCGGTGACCCTGGCGGCCTCCTGCGGGGAGAGCGCGCCGTCGATGTAGCAGGCCAGGTCTTCAGCCGTCGGGCAGCTATGAGGAGGTTGCGTCTGTATAGGTGCAAGTTCTGGCATTTCGTAACCGCCTAGCCCGTCACAGCTTATAGACGGACTCGAATTGAGATTACCCCTTCTTCTTCGGCCGTGCAAAGCGGTCCGGCTGAAGGCGACCGAGGATCTTCTTTACGTCTTCCTTCCGTACCCCCTCCCTCTCAAGCGCTTTCGCGAGAGCCTTGTAGGCCTTCTTCAGACGGGAGTACAGAGGCTTTTGCGCGACCTTCCGGGCGCGGGCGATATCGGCCACGGACATCCGGGTGCGAAGCTTGACCAGCACCCGGTCGTCCGTCGACAGGGTCTCCATGGAACGGTAAAGGGCCATGAGGATCCGCCGGCTCTCGGTTGCGATCTCGTGGTCCTCCGCCTGCTGCTCCGGGCCGGGATCGGGAGAGGCCTCGGCCTGAAGCGCCTCGTCGCTCACCACGTGCCGGCCGGTGCGGGGTGGCAGCTTGGCGCGAAGATCGGACAGCTCCGCCTCGGTCGCCCCGATTCCCTCGTTGACCCAGAGAATCTGGCACGCCTCGTCGAAGCTGTACTCCTCGCGTACCAGGAGCTGCTCCAGCCGGACAGCCAGCGGCCCCAGCCGCAGCGCCTCCGCGGAAGGTCGCCACTTGCTCCACAGGTGATTGCGATAATCCTGTGCCAGCCGCTGGATGACGACCGACAGGTACGTCCCGAGGCTACACCCCCCCTTGAACTGCCGAAGAACGCCGTAGTCGTCCTCGATGAGCTTGAGCTTGACCCAGGAGGAGAAGTCCTCCCCGTCCTCCCGGCTGAACCGGGACCGCCGGCTGGCGAAGGCGATGATCTTCTCAATGAGCGGCAAGCTCTTGAGGAAGAGCTGGTCGGGGGGGAGGTCGTCGGAACTGGCCATTGGTGTCGGGTCGTGGGCGCTTTGGCAGTGGCGGAATCGGGTCATTGTATACCGTGGATACGAGGTGCGGCTCTGAGATCTGACAAGGACCTACTGCCATCAGGGCGCGAACTATTTCAGGGAGGCATGAGTTGCCCTTATGCGGTCATCCTTCGGGGCTGGCAGGGTCAGGTAGTTGGAAGCCGGGTTGGACATGATAGCCCTTCCGGGAAGGGAAGTCGTGGGATGAGTCCGTCTAGCTTCGGTAGGGAGAGGAAGCCGCCTGGGGAGGCTTCGCGCTGCGCGGTTTTATTCTGGAATGCAGATAAGCGGTTCTTGGTTTATGTTAGCAAAGTCATGCTAAGCTCTCATCGGCCTTCTCATCGCAGAGTAAGCGAAGCGTTATGAAAGCGTCATCTTTGGGCAACCGAGCTTCGGCAGCAGTAGTGGCACTCGCCTTCTTGGCGTCTGGATTCGCCGTTGGTCTGCGGTCTAGCTTTACAGTGGAGCCAGGCGGAAGAGGCCACGGATTTCCGCAATTCCGCCCCTTTGAGGGTCGAATCTTAGGCTTCCCTCTTCATATCCCATATCAGCCTCGCAAGGCTTCAATTCATGCTGAGTTGGCAGCTACTAGCTCACGAAATCCAATCCGGGGCGCAAGTGGAATGGGCGAAGACGCTCAGAATTCCGCGGCAATTGTTGGCGATCTCTTCGCCAGTGAACCGGAAAGGGCGATCGGAAAGCTGAGCCGAGCCTTGCAAGCGTCTCCCAACGACGCAGGACTTCTAAGCGACCTTGCAGCAGCCTACCTGGCCTCTTCCTCCGAGGATGCGAGAAATTTGGTTCATGCCTTGGCATCCGCAGATCACGCAGTCCGTGAGGACCCAAACTTGCCTGAGGCTCGATTTAACTTGGCGGTTTGCCTTCAGCACCTCGGAGCGTGGGAATCGGCAGCGGTCTCCTGGAACGAGTACTTGTTACTAGACCCTCGCTCTGATTGGTCGTCAGAGGCCAGATCGCGGTTATCGGCCATTCGCGAAGCGGCCTCCGCAAACCCGCAGGAAGATCTGAAGAACCGTTTGAAGCAAGCAAGCGCACAGGAGACTCTAGCGATTGTCGGCCATTCTCCTCAGCTAGCCCGAATCTATGCTGAAGAGGAACTGCTGACAAACTGGGCGGAGAAGACTCTCGCGTTGGAGATAGATCACGCAGCCTTCGTTTTGCGGGAGGGGCGAGAGATCGGCGACGCGTTGGCCTCAAAATCACGAGACCTAATGCTCCATGATGCTGTGGCCGCGATTGATCGCGCAGACCCGTCAAAGCTCCGGCTCTTGTCCGAAGGGCATCGTGTCTTTGCTCTCGGCTTGAGACAAACGAAAAGCGGCGACTACCAGACTGCTGTCGATACCTTGGTGAAGGCTAGGGATTTATTAGAACGTGGAGGAAGTCCATTTGCCGCTTGGGCGGTCTTCTACATTGCCTTGGCCGATTACCAGCATTCTGACTATGGAGAAGCTCTCAACCTGCTCGGTCAAATACAGACGCTTGCGACTCGTGGAGGTTACAGAAGCCTCGAAGGAAGGGCTCTATGGCTCCGTGGCACGATCCTGGTTTTTCAATCCCGCTTCACAGATTCTCTCATTGCCTATCAGCAAGCACGACAGATCTTTGGTGTTTTGGGTGAGGAGCCAAACAAGATTGGCGTCGATACTCTTCTAGCCAGGAATCTGGAGCTCCTCGGAGATTCTTCCACAGCATGGGAGTACAGGATCGAAGCCCTCGCGGGTGCGGCGCAAACTCACGACGGGCATCGGTTGCGAGTAACTCTAGCCGAGGCTGCATCAGCCATCGCCGACATGGGAGAACCCGCCGTGGCGCGCTACCTTCAAGAGGAGGCCGTGAACGTTGCCGAAAGACTCAATGATCCATTGGCTCGAACCGCTGCCTTGCGCCAACTTGCCGCCATACAATTCAGGATGGGAGATTTCGCCGAGGCAAGAGCAAACCTAGACTGGGCGCGGGAGGCGGCTGCAGCGATATCCGACAACCTCGTGCGGCAGTCGGTCGAGACAGAGACCGCAATTGTCGAGGCCGAAACGAACCGGGAAAGTACACCGAGGAAGGCACTTCAGGGTCTGGACCAGGCGATAGCCAATAGCGTTGCCATGCACGACCGGCTGTTTCTGCCAAGCCTGTATTTTGAGCGGGGGTCGATCGCGCGCTGGGAGATCAAGATGGAGCCGAGCACGACCTTGCTCGAGCTATCGAAGAGCGAGAAGCGCAGCGGGGGCAGATTTCCGACGATCCGCACCGAATGTCCTACTTTGATCATAGCGACGCCCTGGTCCGAGAAATGGTCGATCTTCAGTTAAGGGTGAGGAAGAAGCCACTCCGCGCTCTCGACTACATCGAGAAGGACAAAGCCCGCATCGTTCTAGACTGGATAGCCAATCTTCATTCTGCCCCGGGAGGAGAGAGCTTTCAGAGTGAGATGCCGGTAGGCTCTATCGGAGCCGAGGAGATCGCCAAGCAACTCCCGAAGGGCGTCACTGTCGTCGAGTATTTCTTTGGCGCTAAGTCCCTGGAAGTCTGGGTGATCGGCAATCCGCAGATCGTATTCCGTACGATTTCATTAAACCCTGAGCACGTTCGGAGCCTTTGTCAGAGCCTGCAGCGTGCCATTAGCTCTGATTCGAAGGGAGCTTTCTTGAAATCGTCAACGGAGCTGTATGACATGGTCGTGCGCCCTATAGAGGATCTTTTGCCAGTAAACTCGACTCTTGTCTTGATTCCTGACGGCTGTCTGACGTCCGTGCCTTTCTCCGCTCTCTTCGACCAAAGATCACATCGATATCTTTTTGAACAGTGGGCTAGTAGCAGGGCGCCGAGCCTGAATGTTTTTTTCCGGGCAGCCAACCGGGGTCGATTGCTCAGAGTCAACCAGGAAAGAGGAAGAAATGCTCTGGTGGTCGGTGATCCCGCCTTCGATCGAAGGATATTCCGTTCTCTCCCACGGCTGCCGATGGCTGCCGAAGAGGCTGCACGCGTCGCGGCTACTCTTATCAATGCCGACCTCATGGTTGGTGACGAAGCTACCAAGAGTCAATTCTTGGCGCGTGCTGTGGGCAAGAGCGTCATCCACTTTGCTGGTCATGCGATGATTCAATTTTCGAAATCCTTTTTTGTCTACGTTGTTGTTGGCTCCGGAGCGTTCCACGGGAGATGTAGGGACGCTCTTCGTGCACGAGATTGCCGCCCATCGGCTCTCAGAGACTGGGCTTGTAGTGCTCGCTGCGTGCAGCACGGCTATTGGGCCGGCCTCGGAAACCGAGGGCGCTCTTAGCCTCGCCGAGCCTTTTATGGCAGCGGGCGTTCCATTGGTGGTGGCGAGCCTCTGGGAGATTGACGACCAAGCTGCCGCGGTCTTTTTTGACAGTTTTTATAAACACTTGGCTAGCGAAGAGGCCGCCGCCGCTCTTCGCGGGGCCCGAGAAGATATGGTGAGAGCAAAGTCCGTTTCTCCGAAAGCATGGGCGGCTTTTGAATTGATTGGAGGACCGAGCGTAAATTAGGTAAGGCCTGAAAGGAGAGTGTTTATGTACATAACCATACGTTTGATTTTCTTCGGTTTAGTGGCCTTTGCTCCGCACAACAATGATTACATGGATGTGCTGGTCTTGGATGCGCGCGGGCCTCAATGGGCCTCGGACGGTTGTGATGTACCCGAGCATTATCCGGCGATGCTTGTGGCTGCGGATAAATGCAGGAAGGATAAATTACATTGCGACTTCTCTCCCGAGCTTGAACAAAGGCTGGGCTATCCAACGGAGGTTTGGGAGCGCCACGAGGATAAGCGCGAGTTGAGCGGCTCTTGGTTGCTTGATAAGGGTGAGATGACGATCTCCTTCATCGATGGAGACGGTAAACAGGTTATCTTGAGCGGTGGCCCAAAGTATGTGCGGAAGCGCGGCGATACGTGCTCGCACATTCCGGCTTCTGCGAAGGAGGCGGCAGATTTTTCCTGGATTCCAAATCCGAAGCCCGGCTCGATAGTAAACAGCAATTGTCTGAAGGCAGACGGAGACTGCCCAATTGTCGCTTCGCTGCGGCTTTATCAAGGTACTGTAGGGACATGCCATCTAGTAGAGACATCGGACCCCAATCCACAAATCTGTCCTTTTGAGTTCTCGGGATTGCTAGGCAGTGGTGCTTCAGGCGATATCGACCCGCAAGCTGTGGCCGATGGAGTAATGGTTAGATTTGAAGTGCCACTAGAGTATAAACTATCATTAAGCGCGATGTCTGGAGGTAAAAAATTTGAGCTACAGCTAGGCGCTGGAAAGGACAAATCGATAGATGTATTTATTGTCAACCTTCCGGTTTATGGACATAAGAACGAAGGCTGTCACGGGCCTAAGCTGGATAGGCACTTTGAGCTCTACTATAATGTATCCCAGCCGGATCCGAGTGGTATGCCAATCAGATTTGACAAACGGCCAATTCCCAAATTGATGTCGTCTGTGGAGCCCTGCGCGCCCCTTTCATTTCAGCCTGAGACCGTGGATGAATGCCCGCTTCTTAAATTTGAGCGATCTACTCATAAGCCTAGCGCGGCGGCTGGACAGCTTGAGAGGGACCGGCGGATTCCTCTTGACAAGCCTGCTTGTGGGACAAGGCAGTTTTTGGCGCCATTGCCATAATGGCATTTCAGGCTATACTGGATCTCTGCAGGCGTGGGATGCGTAATGGAGGAAGGCTATGATTATTCTGCGCTTGATTTTCTACGGTTTAGTGGCTTTTGTGCCGAACGGAAAAACAATGGATGTTTTCTTGCCTAATGCTCGAGGTAGCCAATGGGCTTCGGACGGGTGTGATATACCTGAGCACTTTCCAGCTCTTTATGTTGGCGCGACTCGGTGCGTGCAAGACATGCATCGTTGCGGATATTCAGATATCTTAGATCTAAAGCTTGGGCTTCCAAAGACAGGTTTCCGGGTGTCCGGTTCATGGCTTCTTCAAGGCAGTAAAATAAGCATTTCGTTGTCGGGAGGAGCCCTACCTCCTCTCAAAATCGTGACCGACCAGAGACCGGCTGGTGTCTACGTACCACAAAACAGGATGGAGGCTACCGACTTTTCTTGGGTGGCTAAGCCGGCATCGGGGTCCAAAATTGCTAGTAGTTGTTTATCTGGGAAGCCACCCTGCTTTACCGAGGGCGCAATGGAGATTACTGGAGGAACCGTGACAACTTGTCATCTTGTAGAGACAGAGAATATTCCTCCCATGGTTTGCAAATACGAGTTCAAGACTTTGGTAGCGGGCCTATCATCCGCCGATCAACCTCAAGCATTGGCAGATGCGGTTGCGGTAGACATGCAAATTGCCCAGGGTACCAAGGTATTATTGACTATTTCATCCCCAAACGTGCCAACATACAATATTGAATTGACAGATAATCGAGAAATCGATATTTGGATGGTAAATCTTCCAGCAAGAACCCAGACTCATAGTTCATGCCATGATTCTAAGATTGATCGGCATTTTGAGCTTTATTATAACTTGTCGGAACGCTCTGGCGGTTTGCCAATTGCCTTTGATAAACGACCTGTGCCGTTTCTCAGTGCTATGGGCTGTGTCTCAAGTGCAGTTGCTCAACCGCCGTGCCCGATACTCGAGTTCGACCCGATTCCAGGCCAGCCAGTCCCCGGAGACAAGCCAGCCTGTGCAACGAGGCAATTTGCCCCTTAGCCTCGCCGATCGGCGGGGTGGCAAGCCCCTGACGGGCTCAGGTATAGAGATCCTCCAACTCGTGCCAGCGAAACCCGGTGGAGGTGCCCGCCGTCTTGGGCTTCTGCCGGGTAAAGATCCGCCTCCCGATCGTCGCTCCTCGAGGGTTGGGGAGCTCCGGGACCTTCTCTTCCAGCTCCTGCTCAACCGCCTTGGGTGAGCGCACGGTTCCCCATTTGCACTCGCCGAGGTCGGTCCAGTCGTCGTCGCGCAGGCCGACGACGTCGATCCGGGTGGTCTTCGACCAGTACTGGCCGACTTCGAAGGCGGCGGCGACCCCTTCCTTCTTATAGAGCCAGGGGAGGGCCTCGCGGCAGAGGCGCTCGAAGCATTGGCCGAAGTAGGGCTCCAGGTGGGGGCGGAAGAGGTCTTTCAGGGCCCGGTAAGTCCCAGAGCCGCAAGGTCCGGAGCGGTCCCAATCACGAAACTCAGCCCCACGATCTTCTCGAACGAGACGAGCTGCTCCACGCGGAGTCGGGCTTCTGGAAGAAGATCCCCGAAGCGGTTTGCCAACTCGTGGAGCAAAATGGCGCGCACCTCGGCAAGCATCTCTTCCCGTTCCTCTTTGTGACCCGCCTTGAAACCTTCTCCGTAACCTTTCTTGAAGCCCTTTTCGTTCAACTGGCGCTGGCGGTCCTGCAATTCCTTGAGCTGCTCGAGTACCATTACGAACGGATCCATTTCTTCCGTCATTGGGGGCACTCCTTCCTCCCGAAGCGGGGATCGAGATCAGCATCCAATCCCAGAGCTGCCAGAGTACGGGCTCCGGTGGACGCGAAGCTCAGCTCCATGATCTCCTTGTAGGTGTGGAGGGACGTCACGCGTTGCCGGGCTTCTGGAGGAAGGGGTCCGAAGCGGCTCTCCAATTCCCGGATCAAGACGGTGTGCCCCTCAGCGAGCAACTCCTCGTGCCTCTCCTTGCGGCCTTCCTTGAAGCCTTCTTTAAAGCCCCTCTTGAAGCCCTCCTCCCTCCACTCGGCAGGCCATTCCTTGACGCGCTCGGCCAGCATTGAGATCTCCTCCACGATTTCCTGCGTCCGGAGACGTTTCCTTCTTAGCAGAGCCATACGTTGTCGTTATCCACCATGACCTTCCTGCCGCGACATGGCCAGGAGGAACGACGACATTGTCGCAGACTACAAGGCAGGCAGCAAGCCCCGATACAACGGCGGGATTCTCGCAGCCGACAGAGCTGTGTCGGGGGCTTTGAAAGTGGGATCAGCGTCTTACACGGGCGGCGCTGCGATTTCCTGTCGAGGAGATCCCATAGCTTTAAGCCGCTCTCGCGGGAGCCAGGGATGCCCTCGCACGAAAAGGAAAGTAGTGGCGTTGCTCCCCGAGGGCAACGACCTCAGCACAGCCCCAGAATCGCCAGAGAAGGGGCCGTGGCGGCCGCGATCATCAGCTCCGAGATCCGCTCGTAGGAGTCGAGTGACTCCACGCACTGCCGGGCTTCTGAAGGAAGAGGCCCGAAGCGTCTCTCCAATTCCCGGATCAAGACGGCCCTCACCTTGTTGAGCCCTTCCTTGAGCCCCTCTTTGAGCCCTTCCTCACGTCCCTCCTGCTTCCACTCGTGGGTCCATTCCGTGACGCGTTCGGCCAGCATCGACTTGACCTCCTCTAAGTCCGTCAACTCGGGGATCTGCGCTCCGGGTGCCCGAGCCCGCAGCAGCACCTGAACCACCCAGGTGGTCAACGAACGCCGCAGCTCGATCTGCTCCGGCGCCCGCAGCCACTCGCTCAGGGCGGTCACGACTCCCTGGATTTCCTCAAATCCGCGGCTCTGCTCCAGCTTAAACAGCGCCGCCGCCAGGTTGCGCAACGACTCAAGCTCCTCGGTCGCGATACGCCTCTCGTCCAGCAGGCAGTAGCGCAACTGCGGCCGGTAGCGCTCCAGACCGCCCGGTACCTCCTCGATCAGCTCGGCGACGTCCCGGGCGGCGCCCCAGTTCGCGATCCCATTATAGAGGACCGCCGGCAGCTTGCCCGACTCAGGGAGCTGCCGTTGTTTGATGAGGTGCTGGTAAAGGAGGCCGACGTAGACCATCAGCCGCAAGGCCATGTAGGGATCAACCGTGGACTGGAACTCGAGCAGCAGGTAGACGTAGAGCCAGCGGTCGCCTCCTTTCCAGCGGACTCGCCAGATGACGTCGCTCTCCCGGCGCCGAAGACGCGGAGTGACAAAGCTCCCTTCGACCCTCTCCAGGGTGGCGAAGTCGAGGTGCCGTACCCAGTCCTCATGGACGAAGCCGCGGATCAGGTCCGCCACCATCTCCGGATGAGAGAACAACGCCTTGTAGCCGTTATCGTGGTCCATCGCCGCCCCCGCCCTGACACTTCTGAGAAGAACGGCGGCATTGTCGCAGGCAACGGGAGCTGGGGGCAAGTGCCAGTGCTTCGCGGGGCGGTTCCGAGGGTGGAGCTCGGGACGCGCCTTCCAGCACTATTGGCTAAGTGATTCCTGTGGCTGGACTTAGAAGTCAAGTCGTGTTTTGTCAAGTCTAGACTTGTCAAGTCGTGTTTTGATGATGTGGAGCAGGGACGGACACGGACTTCGTCTCAGAATTCGGGTAGGGGCGGGTCTGGACGGCAGGGTTTGGGGGCTCGACCCGCCCTGGTGCGGACGATCTCGCCATGGGCAGGGCGGGTCGCGCCCCCTCCCGACCGGCCAGACCCGCCCCTAC
>JBAPYB010000690.1:0-24703 GCA_049284515.1 Thermoanaerobaculia bacterium | reverse complement strand
GCCCCTATGTGCTGCAAGCCGCGCTCGCCGCCTGCCACGCCCGCGCGCGCCGGGCCGCCGATACCGACTGGTCGCGCATTGCCGCGCTCTATGACCGGCTGCGCGTCGTGGCACCCTCGCCCGTGGTCGATCTCAATCGCGCGATCGCCCACAGCATGGCCTTCGGACCCGAAGCGGGCCTCAGACTGGTGGACGAGATCGGCGGCGCCGCCGCCCTCCGCGACTATGCGCCCTTGCCGGCGGCGAGGGGCGACTTTCTGTTCCGGGCCGGCCGGCTGGCCGAGGCGCGTACAGAATTCAAGGCTGCCGCCACGCTGACCCGCAACGCGCGGGAAAGGGCCTTTCTCCTCGCACGGGCGGACGCCTGCGACGGCAAGTGACACAAGGGCAGGTAGCCTTTCCGGGTCAAGCTGCGAATCCCACCCCCTCCGCCACTTCTCTTCACCGGTATCCGGCAGCCTGCAGCTCGAACAGCTCGGCGTAGTGGCCGCCCTGCGCCAGCAGCTCCTCGTGGGTTCCTTCCGCTTCGATCTGTCCCTCGGCCAGCACCAGGATGCGGTCTGCCATGCGGACGCTGGAGAAGCGGTGGGAGATCAGCACGGCGGTCTTGCCCTCGCTCAGCTCCTTGAAGCGCTGGAAGATCTCGAACTCGGAGCGCGCGTCGAGCGCCGCGGTCGGCTCGTCGAGGATCAGCACCTGGGCGTCCCTCATGTAGGCGCGGGCGATCGCCACCTTCTGCCATTCGCCGCCGGAGAGATCGACGCCATTGCGGAAGCGCTTGCCGATGAGCTGGTCGTAGCCGCGGGGCAGCTTCTCGATCACCTCGTCGGCCAGGCTGCGCTCGGCGGCGGTGACGATGCGCGCGTGGTCGTCCCTCGCCTCGATGCGGCCGACGGCGATGTTCTCTCCGGCGGTGAAGTTGTAGCGCATGAAGTCCTGGAAGATGACGCCGATGTTGGCCCGCAGCTCGTCCAGGTCGTACTCCCTCAGATCGTAGCCGTCGAGGAGGATGCGCCCTTCGTCCGAGTCGTACAGCCGCGCCAGCAGCTTGACCAGGGTCGTCTTGCCGGCGCCGTTCTCACCGACCAGGGCCAGCACCTCGCCGGCCCGTAGGGTGAAGCTCAGGTGGCGCACCGCCCAACGCTCGGCGCCGGGATATCGAAAGCCAACGTCCTCGAAGGTGAAGCCCTCGCGGATCGGCATCGGGAAGGGCCGCGGGTTCTCCGGCGAGACGATCTCCGCCTCGATCTCGAAGAACGAGAACAGGTCGTCGAGATAGAGCGCCTGCCCGGCCACCTGCGTGAAGCCGATCAGCAGATCCTCCAGCAGGTTGCGCAGCCGGCGGAAGGAGCCCGCGAGAAAGGTGAGGTCGCCGATACTGAAATCGCCCCGCAGGGTGCGCCAGGCAATGAAGGCGTAGGCCACGTAATACCCCACCGTGCCGATGGCGGTCAGCACGCCTCCCCACAGGGCGCGGTTCGTGGCGAGCCGGCGGTTGTCCTCGTAGATCTGGGCGGCCAGCCGGCGGTAGCGCTCGATCAGGAAGGACGTGAGGCCGAAGATCTTCACTTCCTTGGCGGTCTCGACGCTGGCGCCGGTCTGGCGCACGTAGTCGAGCTCGCGGCGCTCCGGCGTCCGCACGTAGTTGAGGGAGTAGCTCTGCGCGTTGAAGTGCGCCTCGCCGAGGAAGGCCGGCACCAGCGCCAGGAGCAGCAGCGCGATCAGCCAGGGCGCGTAGACCACCAGCCCGGCGGCGAAGCTGATGATGGTCACCAGGTCCTGGGCCTGGCCGAAGAGCTGGGTCATCAGGGTCGTGCGGCCCGTGGTCTGCCGGCGGGCGCGGTCAAGCCGGTCCTGCAGCTCGCTGTCCTCGAAGTCCTCCAGGTCGAGCGTCGCCGCGTGCTCCATCAGGCGCACGCTGGTGATGTTGGTGAACTGCTCCGAGAGGAGCGCGTCGAGCAGCGAGACGATGCGGCCCACCACGTCCGCCAGCACCGCCAACCCGAACTCGCTCGCCAGCAGCCATCCGAGGTGGGTGAGCAGCCCGCTGGCCAGCCAGTCGTGAAACGAGGTGGGCGCGCCCGGCGTCTTCGCCAGCCGGATCACCTCGTCGATGATCAGCTTGCCCACGTAAAGAGTTACCACCGGCAGCAGCGCGCGAAGCAGGCGCAGCACCAGATTCCCCGCGGTAAGGATGGGGCTCGTCTGCCAGACCAGCTTCAGGAACGGCGGAAGGTTGCGCAGCGCACCGAAGCGCTCGCGCAGAGATCGCGGTGCCGGCGGAGCCGTTCCGCCCGGCCCCTGGGGCCATGGGCCGCCGCGGCCACCCAGGGTGTAGTTTCGAGGCATCCCTGGAAGACCCAGCAATTACCGCGCCCGGTGCGCCGCCTGCCAGCGGGCGGACGGCTCGGTGGTGATCCCCGAGGCCCTCCCTACACCGGGGGACTGGAGCGGATCACCGGGGGCGGTGAAGAGCGGACGTGCTTAGCAAAGGTTTCGATCGCAACGGCAAAGACCAGCAGGATACTGCACGAACTTGCAGTCCTGCTTGCACGCCATGTTGCTGCCGCAGTCCAGCACGCACTGCGTTCTTGCGTCCACACAGTTCTGCTCACAGAGCGAGAGATTCGCCCAGCGTGGCGAAGGAACGCAGGAGATCCCGGGGTCGGTCCCTTGGGCGAGGCCGGCGAGAAAGGCGGCAGCTGCAGGAGAAGAAGGGGAGGAAGCCTGGATCGACGCGGAGTTCGACGGCGCCTCCGCCAGCAACGGACCCGCGATCGAGAAAAGGACGGCGGCGGCGATCGCACAGAGGAGGGGGGAAGCCGCGGGGGAAACTCGCCCGGTTGCGATGGCTCATGCTTCCGACTGGACCATCGGGATTATGGTGATCTCCTGATTGAACCTCACGAAATCCGCAACGTTGTGGGTCAGCAGGCGGCTGACACCATGCGTCAGCATTGTGGCGACGATATTGGTGTCGTGCACCTGTTTTCCGATGACGTCATATCGCCTTACGAGCGCCACAAGGTTGACAGCAACGCCGGGAGAGTCTGCCACGACAATGAACTCTTTCTGATAGAGCTCAATGTTTTCAAGAGCTTGTGCGGATCTGAGTAGCGGAGCAGGAGCAGGTCGCGTAGCGGTAACCAGGTACTCTCGCAGAATTTGCGGGCTGACTACGAAATCGACGCCCTGCTGGCGAGCGGAGTTGAGAGCGGCGGTTGCCTGCGGATGCCAAGGTGAAAGCGCATTCGTCGCGTAGATCAGGACGTTCGTGTCGACGAACCACTCCTCAGCGTCCGTCATCGTCGTAGATCTCCTCCCGGCGGAACGTCGAGTTGGCGGGCCAACCCGACCAGTCGAAAACCTTCAGCCGAAGAGGAGGTTTGGGAGCATTCCCAGGAGAGGCAATACTTGCCGCCTCGTCGAGAAGGAGCACAGCTTGGTGGTCTCCTGGAGGGATATCCACCGGGACTCGCGTCACCACCCGAAGCTCTCCGCCGGGAGCGACCGTCGCTTTGATCTCGAACCTTCTCATGGCAAAAGGATACGTCAGACCCCTTCATCCCACAAGCGCCGGCCTCACACTCCAATCCGCCCCACCCGCACGATCGGCCCCTCCGCCTCGTCGGGATCGCGCAGGTCGATCGTCCCCTGGATGGCCCAGAGGTTGTCGCCCTGGGGATCGAGGAGGGTGTGGGCGACGTTCCAGGTGCGGTCGCCGGTCTTCTGGATCTGGGTCCAGTGGTGGCGGCGGGCTTCGGGAGTGAAGGGGAGCTCGCCGTACTCCTCGAAGAAAGGTGCCAGGGTCTTCTCGAAACGCTCGGCGTCCCACTGGGTCTGGAGATCGTCCGGGTCCTGCTTGACGAGGGTGGCCGCCTCCTCCCAGTCTTTGAGCGAGAGGGCGCGGACGAGGAGGTGCATCTCCGCCCGCACCCGGGCCGCGAAGGTCTTCGGATCGGCCAGCAGCTCCTGGAGCCAGAGGATTTCGCGGGCCGTCGCGCGCTCCTTCGTCCGCACCAGGACCTCCGGATGGAGCAGGCCCTGCCACTCCTCGAAGAGGCTCGAATCCGTCGTCTCCACCAGGGCGCGGAAGAAGCCCAGGGCATCCCACACGCCTTCGGTCTTCGCCGGCTCGGGGACGGTCTGGTCCAGCGTCTTGTAGAGCTGCGAGAGGTAGCGCAGCAGCACGCCCTCGCTGCGCTGCAGGCTGTAGCGCTTGATGTAGTCCGCGAAGCTCATGTAGCCCTCGAACAGCTCGCGGCCGATCGACTTCGGCTTGATGTCCTCGCCGCCCACCCACGGATGCTTGCCGCGGAACCGGTTGAAGGTGCCGTAGATGAAATCCGAGAGCGGCTTCGGATGGGTGACCTCCGCCAAGCGCTCCATCCGCTCGTCATACTCCATTCCCTCGGCCTTGAGCTGCGCCACGAGCTCGCCCTTGAGCTTGTCCACCTGCTTGCGCAGCACGGCCTCGGGATTCTCCAGGATCGACTCGACCAGGGTGATGAGGTCCGGGACGTAGGTCTCGGAATCCTGGGTCAGCGAGCCGATCGTCTCCACCAGGTAGAGCGAGAGGGCCTGGTGAAGGGAGAAGTCCCACTGGAGATCGTCCGCCACCACGGCCCAGAGATAGTCGGAGCGGGTGTCCCGCCGCATGCGGATGATCCCCGAGCGATAGAGCGAGCGCACGAGCACGGCGGCCGTGGTGAGCAGGCGTTTTTTGGCGCCTTCCTCCTCGTGGCTGCGCTGGATGATGTCGCGTAGCGAGTCGAAGTTGCGCAGGCTCGGATCGTCCAGCTCGGCGTCGCGCTGCAGGAGGTTGAGCACCATGCCGTGGGTGATGCGGAAGCGCGACTTCAGGGTCTCCGGCGGCCGGGTGCGGAGCTTCTCGAAGGTGTCCTCGTTCCAGGAGACCTCCCCCTTGGCTGGGCCCGTGACCTTCTTCTTGCCGCCGCTCCTCTCGCTCTTGCGCTTCTCGATGATGTGCTCGGGCGCCTGGGCGACGACGCTCCCCTGCGTGTCGAACCCCTTGCGGCCGGCGCGGCCGGAGATCTGCTTGAAGTCGCGCACGGAGAGGATGGACACCTTCTGGCCGCCGAACTTGGCGAGCTTGGTGAAGAGCACGGTGCGGATGGGGATGTTCACGCCCACGCCCAGCGTGTCCGTGCCGGCGATGACCTTGAGCAGCCCCTGCTGCGAGAGCTGCTCGACGAGCAGGCGGTACTTCGGCAGCAGGCCCGCATGATGGACGCCGATGCCGAAGGAGATGAAGCGCTTGCACTCCTTGCCGTAGGGGGAGTCGAAGCGGAAGCCGCCCACGGCGTCGCGGATCTTCTCCCGCTCCTCGCGAGTGGAGATCTGCATGCTGGTGAGCGACTGCGCCAGCTCCGCGCACTCGCGCTGGGTGAAGTTGACGATGTAGATGGGCGCCTTGCCGGCCTTGACGAGGCTCTCGATCGTCTCGTGGAGCGGGGTCTCCCGGTACTCGAAATCGAGAGGGACGGGCCGCTGCTCCGAGCTGACGAGGGCCGCCTCGAAGCCGGTGCGCTCGACGATGTGCTCCTGAATGGAGGAGACGTCGCCCAGCGTGGCGGACATGAGAAGGAACCGGGTGTGAGGCAGCGTGATGAGGGGGATCTGCCAGGCGACGCCGCGCTCGGGGTCCGAGTAGTAGTGGAACTCGTCCATGACGACGTAGGGGGCGTCCATCCGCTCGCCCTCGCGCAGGGCGCGGTTGGCGACGATCTCGGCCGTGCAGCAGATGATGGGAGCGTCCGGATTGATCGAGGCGTCGCCGGTCATCATGCCGACGTTCTCGGGGCCGAAGTCGTCGCAGAGGGAGAAGAACTTCTCGGAGGCCAGGGCCTTGATGGGGCTGGTATAGAAGGACGTCCGCCCCTCGCAAAGGGCCTTGAAGTGAAGCCCGAGGGCGACCAGCGACTTGCCGGAGCCGGTGGGCGTGTTCAGGATGACGTGCTTGCCGGCCATGATCTCCAGCAGCGCCTCCTCCTGAGCCGGATAGAGCTCGAACCCCGCCTCCGCCGCCCAGTCCACAAACAGGTCGAGGATCGTGTCAGCATCGCGGGTGCCATCCGGAGGAACCCGCTCGAAGAGCGACGGGCGCGAGCGGGAGGGCTCGGCTTGGGAAGGGGCGGCGGAGAGGGAGAGGTCGGTCATGGCGAGGGTGATTGTGGCATGGGCGGGGGCATTCACGCATAGGACTCCGGTTTGCCTGTAGAGATGCTATGCTCGTGTTTAGAGAACAGAAAAAGGAGCTTCCAGGTCGAGTTTGAAGCAGCCGAGTATGGCGGGTGCGCCCAATCGGCCGAGGCCAAAGAGTCTCGAGCACGGAGGTAAGCTGGCTTGAATTATGTCTCGAAGGTCAAAACGCGCAGTGGAGATTTCCTGCCGGCGCGGGTGTCGGCCATGGCTCGCGCACACGCCGAGTATTGGGAGGCGCACGTCCAGGCACGGATCGAATCCAAGCGTGCAGACAAGGACTGGAATTGGCCGCGCCTCCGACTCACAGCAGGGCTCGGAGGAAGGGCTCTACTCCAGAAGCCGCGAGCGTTGGTCGTCGGCATCGAGTCGGTCGGGCAGTTTCAGCCGTGCGTCATGCTACTTCTCGTAGAGAGGTATCCCGCCCTGCACGACCCTCGCCGATCGAGCGTGTTCGTCTGGTATCTGAGTCCAGCTCCGACGAGCTATTTCGTCGAGCATTTGAACTACCTGAAAGAGGATTCGCCAACCGCGTCGCACTTGATGGCCATTGGGATGGATGTCGCCATCACGCACAGCTACAACTGCGGGCTCTCCGGGTTGGTGGGGTTGCACGCCGATGAGGGTGGAGGCGACGACCTGTTGAACTGGTACAAGGATGCAACGAAAGGCGGCATGTCTTTGCTGCCAAAGGGCGAGCCGCTTCCCCCGGGTTTCAGGCGGCTGCTTGGCAACGACGGCAGTACTTCTATCATGATGAGAGTACGGCGAAGAGCGCCTCGAAGAGGATGGACTCTTGCCGATAGTGAGGTTCTACCATGCCTAGCCCAATGCGAGCCTTCGCTAAGGTCGCCGCGCGTTTCGGTGACGTCGACCCCGAGGACGAGAGTCAGGTCCAGCAATTTTTCGAGGACGAGGCTCCGGCCTTGCCGCAGAACGAACAGGCCAAAATCCTGGATGCGCTGCTCGAACTAGAGGGTACGACTCTTGCGCCGCTTAAGGACAGGACGCCCGCGAGAGGCCCCTCCGAAATCCTCCTGGAAGACTCTCCACCCTTGGCCCTCTCAGCAACCGAAGTCGGCCCCGAGCAGCAGGCGTCTAAGGCGAGCGAAATGGCGGGAGCCATGGCGCTGGTCTTCAGCTCGCTGTTCTACACTGCAGGTTTGGACGTCAAGGTCAGCATGGCAATGGAGGACCGAAGCGTCAGACTCTCGCTGGGCGGGCCGGATGCCGGCCGCCTCGACGCGGAGGACAAACCGCTACTCGTGATGATGGAGCGGTTGGCAGAGGTCTTGGCCGAGAGGACCGAAGCCATCGACCGGGTCACGTTGCGTCTTCGCATCGGATCGGCAGGACTTGGTGGTCGTCAGGCTGCCAAAGCAGGCTCGGGCTAGCTCGCGCTAGGGAGGCCGAGGGCGACCAGCGACTTACCGGAGGATACAGTTCGAACCCCGCCTCCGCCGCCCAGTCCACGAGCAGGTCGAGGATCTTGTCGGCATAGCGGGTGCCATCCGGGGGAACCCGGGCTAAAAGCGACGGGCGCGAGCGGGAAGGTTCGGCCTGGGCAGGGGCGGCGGAGAGGGAGAGGTCGGTCATGGCGGGGTTGATTGTGGCACGGGCGGGGGGCGAGGAGGCACGCAGAAGAAACGCCATCTTTCAGCGGAGGACGTAGAGACGTCCAGCCCGACCACGACACCCTCCGCAGGTCTACAACGTCGGGACGTCTCAGCAGCGGCCACAGGCTCCCGAACGACGATGACCTACGACGGGGCGATGCCGCCTCTCGGGTGCGGAGTCGCTATAGTATTGACGCATGGAGACACCCCCGACCTTCGCTGAGATCCTGGAAGCCGCAGACAAGTTGCCCCTTGACGATCAGGCGGAGTTGGTCGAAGTGCTCCGCCATCGGGTCGTTGAGCGCCGGCGAGACGTTCTCGCCGAGGACATCCAACAGGCCCGACAAGAATTCGAAGCCGGGCAGTGCCACTCCGCGTCTCCGGAGAGGATACTCGACTGTCTTCTCTCCAAATGGGCAGAAGAGGCGGAGAGACGTGCCCAGGCGATGGAGGACGGGAGCGAGCCAGAGATTCCGGCCGAGGAAGTCTTTGCGAGGGTGCGCGCCTCCCTTCGATGAGAAGGGTCTCCTTCAACCGGCTGGCCGAGCGCGAGCTTGCCGAGGCCGCCGACTACTATGAACAGGAATCACCGGGTCTGGGTGAGCGCTTCCTCGACGAGGTCACCTCCTCTACCCATTTATTACTGGGCTATCCCTACTAAGCTGCCCCCCAGGTTTTTCCGGAGTAACCCGGCGTTTCGTCTTCCTCAGTTTCCTTACTACATTCTCTACCAGGTCCGGGGAAAGACCGTCTCCGCGTGCTGGCCATCGCGCATCAGAGGCGTGATCCACGGTCTGGGTCGGGGACGTTCCTGACGACTGCCACTCGGTTGAGGGCCACTCATCGAGCTTTGTCGCTCGCTTTGGGGAGGTGTACCATTTTAAATCCGAAACATCTCTCTCCGAGGTTGAGAACATCAAGCCTACAGGTCCAAACCGAACAAACCCGACGAAACCGTTTGGCTTCCAAAAGACTCTGGCTCTTTTCCGGCACCTCGCTCCTGGGGCACCTCTCGAGTGGGGCACCTCGGGTGGGTGCGGCAGCGAAACGGCTGGCACCTCGGGAGCAATCCTCTATTAGTGGCTCGGAAGAAGCACTGCGTCCTCTAGAGTCACCCGGGAGGGAAATTTTTCACTGTTTGAATAGGATAGAGTAACGGCTTTTCTTCCTATAGTAATAGCTATAAAGCCTCCGCGCAAATCAGGAGTGCGCCGCTTTACAACCTGTATATTCGCGGTGGCTCTCTCTCCACCTGAAGCTTGGCTCACAAGTTCGCCGAGTGTTTCAAAGAAGTCGTAAATCTCCGCCGACGGCTGGGTGAGTTCTTTCCAGTCCTTCACTATCAAAGAAACCTTGCCTCCTGAAAAGCGTACTCGACCGCGAAGCCGACTTGTTGACTGATCGCCTGCAACTATAAAGTACTCTTCGTCTTCGCCAAAGGCGATAAGACTGCAGGATTCATCGGACTTCTGCGCAAGAGCACGAGCGGTGGCCTCTTCGAGTTTGCTCACAATGGGGCACAACTCTATGAGCTTAGCCTTTGGAAGACCCAAGTGGATCGAGGCTGGTCCGAAAATCATTGATAGTTCATCAGCTTGGCAGAAGGAGGGTAGGAGTCCGAAGATCAATACAGAAGCAACAGATTTCGCCAATAACCTCACGATGCTCTCCTTTGTCATGTCCTTAGTGCTTAAGAGACGCCATAGGGCTTAAGCGGAGGCGCAGGCGCCCGCTTAATGCCCCGTGCTGGGCGCCGACCTAAGTGAGCCTCTAGCCGAGCTACTCTACTCGCCATATCTTGTGCGCCTATTGACCGCTTCAGCACGGGCAATCAGCACGGATTCCCAGAGCTTCGTGATGTCCTTTCTAACGTGATAGTCGGGAAACCACTGCCCGGTGTTTCTGGCCTCGCACAGCCGATTGAGTACGTTGCGTGAGAGGCAGATAAGCTCCTCTACTTTCTCATACTTGATGTTAGCACGTTCAAAGACTTCTTTAAAATCTTCCTCCGCCAGGACGTGAGCTACGTTCTCATCCCGTATTACCTTTAGTCTGGACCATATTTTGCTGGCCTTCTTTCTATCAGCCCGGATTGCGGCGAGAACCTCAATGCAAACAGCATTTTGAACTCGCGCCTCTCGGAAAAGTGAAGAGAGCGATACTGCATCGTTTGAAGAGTCGTAGAGCTTTCCAAGGGCCATTACCGTGGCCACGAAATGAGCATGTATCTCCTGATCTACGAGCCATGGGTATAAATCGAATGCGTGGAAGAAAGTCGCTGGCGTGTCTTCTCCCACGTAAAACCACCATGCCTGCCAGCAATCCTCGGCGGCATGAAAAGCCCTCATGGCGTCCTTCAGGAGTTCGTCAAACGTTCGCATCTTGTTCAGGGCGCCCAACGGCTTGCCCCTCACGGCTGCGTCAGCAGGGGTTGGTTACACGCCTTTACGTCACCTACGGCGGAATGCAATGGCCCCACCAAGGATTCTCCTGTTTTCCAAAACTCGCCATACGCTGGCTCTACTACCCATATCTCATCTACGCCAGGGATGCAGGAGTGTGGGTACATATCGTAGAGTAGCTTAAAGAAGCGCTCTGCTCCCATAAGCGCTGAGCTGTTCAACTCCACTAAGAGTAGAGTCGTATACCGTTTCTCATGCTTGTCTTTGTAGGTTCGCAATTTTCCCGCTTTTCGCTCCAACTGGTCGCGTAGCTTCGCCGCGATAACCCCGCTTGAAGGGAAGTCACGTTGAAAGAATAAACCGGCTTTCCTGTCGAGTCTCTTGCGCACAAGAATCGAGATAGGAAATTCAGGAGTACGACCGAACCTATGCACGCCTTCAGACAGAACGGGAAGTGTCTGGCGTAGCCATGCGAGTAGCCGATCTTTGAGTTGCTGAACAGACCTAGCCTTAATTGCCAGGAGATCATCATAACTCAACGTTACAGTTGCCTGAAATGTCAACTGAATCGCCAACTCGTCCGGCAGCCCGGCAATCAGCTTACAAAATCTGGCATCATGGCCTTGCTGCTCTAGCAGGCCGCCAACAGTGGTGTGTTCGATTGCAAAATAATCTGCAATTGCGTCTATTTCTTTTTGGTGGCGGATGCGTTCATCCGGCCAATCTATTACCTTGAGGTCAGGATGACCGTTCTTTCGGAGGACCAAGACTAACTCCTCGATTATCTCCTTCTCATGAATTTTCACAGCTCAGCCAACCTTGAAGTACGTGTAGCAGCGTTTTGACAGCGTTTTGATTTTCTTCGCCTTTTTCGCGCTGTTGGGATCATATGCCTGCTCCTAGACTTCGTCAATGCTCCGATAAGCATCCTTGATCGGAGCGCTGGCCCTATCCGCCTATGGAGTCAACCCAGGCAAGGTGCTAGGCGATTCGCCGAAGGCGCCTCCTCGCGAGTGGCCGGCGCGTATAGACGGCACGGGAGGCCCCACGGTATCCTTTCCCCGTGACAATCAACGATCAATGCGACCACCTCGACCCAGACAATCGTGCCGCGCTTCACCAAGCCCTCTTGGGCTCCCAGGAGGATCTTGAGGCCGGCCGGCTTGTCGACGCCGAAGAGGTGCTGAGGGAACTGCTGACACCATGACACCGAATCGCGGCGAGATCTTCCGGCAAGGCCTTCAGGCATTTCCGGCGTGCCTTGCGGCAACGCAAGGACGTGGAGCGCTATGTTCAGGGATACATAGAGCACCCGGAACGCGCCGAAGAAGTAGAAGCGATCCGCTTGGTCAGCTATGCGGCCCTGTGCCTAGGAAGGGTGCCAGGCGACTCGACGCGCCCCCGGATGATCCCGCGATCGAGGTAGAGTGTCTGGAAACAGATTGTTTCCAGGACGAAGGGAGCCCAGCCATGAAGAAGCTCACCAATAAGCTGACCTTGCATCGCGAGACCGTCCGCCAGCTCAACCCTGGCGAGACATCCCGGGCCTTCGGTGGCGGCGACCGGACGGACGAGCCCTTCTGTGTCTCGAACGCCGTGACCTGCGGCGAGGTCCAGTGCCTCGCCGGGACCGCGTAGCGGGAGGCCGGAGCCCAGCGAGACGCCTGGCATCCCTGACTACCGCCCCAAGGGAAAGCCTCGAGCTCCTGAGGCAGGTCAGCCGATCAAGCTGAGATGAATGAGGGGGCCAGAGTCCGCGACGACGATCACGACCCAAGCTCGCGAGCCAACTCACCCTCGTCGTAGTTAAAGGGGGAGATCTGGTGTTTCCCCATCAGCAGAAGGAATTGAGCGATCGGAAGGCCCGCCAGTTCCGCGGCCTTCCCGAAGCCGAGCCGCCGCGACCGTACCTCTTCAAGAAACCACAGAAGCCGCATCTCGCTGGCGACCTCCTTCGGCTTCCAGGTGCGATGCCGAAAAGCTTCTTCGGGAAGCTCGACTTCAACCCTGCGAGGTTTCGCTGATCCCTTGGCCATGGGCCCAAGTATAGACCCGAGGACTCCGGTTACCGCCAAGCTCCCGACTTTCCCCCGGCTCAGGATTGCTCCGCCAGCATTGCCTTCACCCGACCAATCCTCCATAATGGAGGCAGGACGGAGGATTGCGATGGCCACTCTCAACATCAAGAACTTTCCCGAGCCCTTGTACGAGCAACTCCAGAAACAGGCGGAGGACGAGCACCGGTCCGTCGCCCAGCAGGTGATTCACCTGGTCTCCAAGTCTGTAGGCCGGCCGCGGTCCAGGTCCATTCTTGAGCTGCGCGGACTTGGCAAAGAGATCTGGGCCGGGATTGATTCCGCGGAGTATCTCCGAGAAGAGCGGGACTCTTGGGACTCGTAGAGGATATTGGACAGGGCCCTGTGGCTCTTGACACGTCCATTTTCATCTTCTTCATTGAGGAGCACCCCCGGTATCTTCCGGTCGTCGACCCTCTCTTCCAGGCTTTGGACGGCGGGCTGCTCCAAGCCGTCACCTCGAGCGTCACTCTTCTTGAGACGCTGGTGCTTCCTGTGCGGAAGGAGAATTGGACGCTTGCGGACAGCTATGAGGAGATCCTGACGGACAGTCGCGGGTTGGAGATGGTGCCGATCGATCTCGATCTCTTGCGGGCTGCCGCCCAGGTTCGGGCGATCACCGGAGTGAAAACGCCGGACGCTCTTCAGATCGCTTCAGCCCAGAGCGCCGGCTGCCGAGCCTTCGTGACCAACGACAACCGCTTGCCGTCGATCCCAGGGCTTCGCGTCCTCAAGCTGGACGATTACCTGGAAAGCTGAGCCCCTACAGCACGCCTTATACTCCTCCCATGCGATCCGTGGCCGACGACCTGCGGGACGAGCTTCAGGAAGAGGCGCTCCGGCTCCCGTTCGAGGAGCGGATGGCACTGGTCCTGCGGCTCGGGGAGCGCGGACTGGAGTTGTTCCGCCGGGCGAACGGCCTCGACCGGGAGACCGCGATCCGGGAGCTCCAGCGGCAGCGCCAAGCCGGACGCACTCCCTCGAAGTGCATGTCCGAGTTGATCGGATGAGCCTGCTCGAAGAGATCCGCTCGACTCTCGAGGCGGCCGGAATCCGCCATGCCCTGATCGGGGCGCTCGCCCTGGCCGCCTATGGAGTCAACCGCGCGAGCGTCGATCTCGACCTGTTCGTCGCCGATGCCTCCTGCCTGAGGCCCGACCTCTGGGCCGATCTGCGAAGCCGAGGCATTGCCGTGGATGTCCGAAAGGGCGATCTGACCGATCCCCTGGCGGGCGTCGTACGGTTTCAGGCTCCGGGCGAGTCCCCAATCGACATCGTGGTCGGGAAGTGGACTTGGCAGACGAGAATCCTCGAGCGGGCCGAGCTCGTCGGAGAGCTCCTCGTGGTGCGGGCCGCCGATCTGGTTCTCCTCAAGCTCTACGCCGGAGGCTCTCAGGACGCCTGGGATGTGCAGCAGCTTCTCGCGCGGCCTTTCCGAGGCGATCTCGTCCTGGAGGTCGAGTCGCGCCTTTCAGAGCTTCCCGCGCAAAGCCAGGATCTCTGGAAGAAGATCCTGCAAGGCTGAAGAGGGAAAAGGTCGCCGCATGCCTTCCAACCCATCCGCTGATTTCGACATAGGAGCCCTATACGCCGCGCTCGATGCCCAGCGCCTGGCGCGCGGGCTCAGTTGGCAGCAGGTGGTGCGCGAGATCAACGCCCGGTCCGAGCACGCGCCTGCACGGTCGATCAGCGTATCGACGGTGACGGGGATGCGGAGTCGAGCGGTGATCGAGGGGGATGGCGTCTTGCAGATGCTCCTCTGGCTCCATCGAGCTCCGGAGAGCTTCGTCCCCGGCTATCCGGACGCCGCGGCGGAAACCCTGGCATTGCCCTACGTCGGCCCCGGTCAGATCCTTCGGTTCGATCTCGGGAAACTGTATTCGGCGCTGGACGCTCAGCGGATCGAAAGGGGCATGACGTGGAAGCAGGTCGCGAGCGAAATCGGAGGATTCAGTGCCGCGAGCCTGACCCGCCTTTCGCAGGGAAGGCGGACCGGGTTCCCGCATGTCATGAGGATTGCCAGATGGCTGGGGCGTCCGGTCGCGAGCTTCACGCGGGTCTCGAATCGGTGACGAGGGTACCACGTCTCGGAAACTTCACAACTAGCAGAAAGGAGAAGACTTGCGTGGCGCAGCTCGAAGCCGGTGTCGCCGCCGTGCCGGCGCCGGGCGGCGACGATCCCGGGCCGGCCCTCGACCGGCTGCAACAGGGTGGAGGACAAGTGGCAGCGGGGTGCCTCCGCGTCCGTGCTAACATACGCTGTCTTCAATAGGGGAATGCCTTAAGGGAGGGTCTCCATGTCCGCGAGCCTGCGGCCGAGCGTCGGTATCCGTAGCGTCCGTAGCATCCGCGTCAGCCTCGTCTCTCTGCTGCTCGCGGCCTCCGCCTCGGCCCAGATCCTGCAGCAGCCCGATCTTTCGGCCCTCTCCCCCCTCTTCCCGCCGGACAACTGGTGGAACGTCGACGTGAGCGGCGCCCCGCTCGACCCGATCAGCTCCAGCTTCATCAACTTCATCGGCGCGACCCGGGGGCTCCACCCCGACTTCGGGGGCGACGTCAATCCAGGGAACCCCAACTCGACCGCCATCTACGGCTTCCCCTACTCCTCCGTGCCCGGCACCCAGCCGCTCGAGACGGTGACCTTCGTCGAGTTCGACGACCAGAGCGACCACGGCGCCCCGGGGCGGCCGCCCGGCTATCCCATCCCGGTCGCGGCGCGCACCCAGGGGAAGTGGATCGAGGGGGGCGATCCGGGCGGCGGGGCGTCCGGCGATCACCACATGCTGATCGTCGACCGCGACAACCGCATCCTCTACGAGCTCTATCACGCCCACTGGAACGTCGATCACTGGGAGGCGGGATCGGGGGCCATCTTCTCCCTGGACAGCAACGCCCGGCGGCCCGACACCTGGACCTCCGCCGACGCCGCGGGGCTCGCCATCCTCCCCGGGCTCATCCGCTACGACGAGGTGTTCGGCCCCAACCCGATCCGCCACGCCTTCCGCTTCACCGTGCACGACACCAACGGCTACGTCTACCCCGCCTCGCACGAGGCCGGCTCCCAGTCCGGGGCGCCGCCCATGGGGACCCGCCTGCGCCTGAAGGCCGGCAAGGACATCTCCGGCTTCCCCGCCTACGTGCAGAAGATCTTCCAGGCGATGAAGACCTACGGCCTGATCGTCGCCGACAACGGCAGCGACATGTACATCCAGGGCGCCTACGATCCGCGCTGGGACAACGGCGTCCTGAACCCGGCCTTCGGCAGCCTCAAGGCGAGCGACTTCGAGGTGGTCCAGCTCGGCTGGCAGCCGGCGGTCGCCACCTCGGCCGGGCCGGGCAAGCTCTACACCGTGACCCCCTGCCGGGTCCTGGACACCCGCAATGCGAGCGGCCCCTATGGCGGCCCGCCCCTGCCGCCGGGCGGCCAGCGGGTGATCACCGTGGCCGGGCGCTGCGGCATCCCGGCCACCGCCAAGGCGGTGGCGGTCAACGTCACCGTGGTCGGGACGACGCAGGCCGGTTTCGTCGTCTTTTTCCCCGGCAATGCCCAGGTCCCGAACACCACGACTCTGAGCTTCGCCACCGGCCAGACCCGCGCCAACAACGCCGTCCTCATGCTCGCCTCCTCCGGCACCGGCACCCTCGTGGTGCAGAACTACACGAGCACCCGCCCCCTCCAGTTGCTGCTCGACGTCACCGGCTACTTCCAGTAAGGATCGTCGAACCGATTCTGTCCCTCCAAGGCCCGGTCGAAGCACCTCCTTGATTGGAGCAGTATGCACGACATAGAAGGAGAACCCATCATGGCAAACCTGCGTAGCACTCCGGTGACAAAGAAGCTCGGACTCCTGACGGTGGCCGCCGCCCTGTTCGTGGCCGCCCTGGTCGGCGCCCCTCGCCCGGCGCACGCCTGTCAGATGTGGACGGACTACTTCACCTACTTCTCCGATGCCAGCCATACGACCCAGGTCGGCTGGTGCGAGTTCGATTGCTACTGCGTGACCTATTGCGACGGCACGCGGACGCAGTACTACAACCATTCGAGCTGGCCCGGCTGCCTGTAGCCTAAGAGCGCCGTTGACAGCGTTCCCTCCCTTTGCTACCCTCTCCCTCCCTTGGGAACCGAGGAGTCGGCCGAGGATAATAGGCCCGTAGCTCAGTTGGTTAGAGCGCTACGTTGACATCGTAGAGGTCAGCGGTTCGAATCCGCTCGGGCCTACCAGGGTCTCTTCAGGAGTCGGAAATCGGAGCCAGAACGAGAGAGACACAGAGCTGTACCGGGGTGTTCGACCTCATTGGTGAGCCGATTTCCAGCCTCATGCCCAGGCGCTTAGCTCAGTTGGTTAGAGCGCTACCTTCACACGGTAGAGGTCAGCGGTTCGAGCCCGCTAGCGCCTACCATCCCCCTTTCTCGTGATTTCCGCCGGCCTGGGCCGCGGCCCGAGTATCAACCCGTGTCTTGATTTCGCCTGATAGAGGCGATCGGTGCCCTATGGAGACGACCGCCGAAGCCGTTGCAGTTCATCTGACCCTACCCGATGGATCCGTGCGCTCGGTTCCTGCGGGCACCACGCCGTTCGAGGTGGCCGCCGCGATCGGGCCGCGCCTGGCCAAGGACTCCGTCGGCGCCGAGCTGGGCGGCCGTAAGGTCGACCTGCGCCTGCCGCTGAGGGCGGGAGGCTCCTTCCGCATCTTCACCGTCAAGAGCCCGGAGGCCGGCGAGTTCATCCGCCACAGCGCCGAGCACGTGCTGGCCGACGCCGTCAAGCGGCTGTGGCCGGAGGCGGAGTACGACGCCGGCCGCCAGGACCACAGCGAGAAGTTCCAGTACGACTTCCGCTTCCCGCGCCCCTTCACGCCGGACGACCTGGTGAAGATCGAGGACAAGATGCGCGAGATCCTCGCCGAGAAGAGCGGCTTCGAGCGCATCGAGGTGAGCCGCGAGGAGGCGGAGCGCATCTTCCGCGAGATGGGCGAGACTCTCAAGGTGGAGCGGCTGAAGGACATCCCCGAGGGGGAGACCATCACCCTCTACCGCGACGGCCGCTTCACCGACCTGTGCCGCGGGCCGCACGTGCAGAGCCTCGCCCAGGTGGGGGCGGTCAAGCTGCTGGAGGCGTCGAGCGTCTATTTCAAGGGCGACGAGAGGAACGAGCGGCTGCAGCGCATCTACGGCACGGCCTTCGGCTCCGAGAAGGAGCTGGCGGAGTACCTGGAGCAGGTGGAGCTCACCCGTGCCCGCGACCATCGCCGGCTGGGCCAGGAGCTGGACCTCTTCAGCTTCAACCCGCTGGCGCCGGCCATGCCCTTCCTGCACCCCCGGGGCGCGTCGATCTACAACGCCCTCATCGGCTACGTGCGGGAGCTTTACGCCCGCTACGGCTACGGCGAGGTGGTCACGCCGCAGATCCTCGACGTCGAGATGTGGAAGACCTCGGGGCACTACGACAACTACCACGAGAACATGTTCTTCACCGAGGCCGACGAGCGCGAGATGGCGGTGAAGCCCATGAACTGCCCCACGCACTGCCTGATCTTCGGCACCCGGCTGCGCTCGTACCGCGACCTGCCCATCCGCTACGCGGACTTCGGCCGGCTCCACCGCTACGAGCGGAGCGGGGTGACCAACGGCCTCTTCCGGGTGCGCTCGTTCCAGCAGGACGACGCCCACATCTTCTGCACCGAGGAGCAGATCGAGTCCGAGGTGCTGGCGGTGACGGAGATGATCCTGGAGGTCTACCGCACGTTCGGCTTCGACGGCGCGCGGATCGAGCTGTCCACCCGGCCGGCGAAGCGGATCGGCTCGGACGAGCTGTGGGGCCGCGCCGAGGCGTCGCTGGCGCGGGCCCTGGAGAGCCGGGGGATCCCCTACCAGGTCAATCCCGGCGACGGCGCCTTCTATGGGCCGAAGATCGACTTCCACGTCAAGGACGCCCTGGGCCGGAGCTGGCAGCTCGGCACGGTGCAGCTCGACTACCAGATGCCGCAGCGCTTCGGCCTCAAGTACGTGGCCGCGGACGGCGCCGAGCACCAGCCGGTGATGATCCACCGCGCCATGCTGGGCTCGGTCGAGCGTTTCCTCGCCATCCTCATCGAGCAGACGGCGGGAGCGTTCCCCCTGTGGCTGGCGCCGGTGCAGGCGGTGGTGCTGCCGGTGTCGGAGAAGTTCGTGGAGTACGGGCAGACGGTGCAGGCGAAGCTGGCCGCGGCGGGATTGCGGGCGGAGCTGGACGACCGCAACGAGAAGCTGGGCTACCGGATCCGGGAGGCCCAGGTGTTGAAGGTGCCCTACATGCTGGTGGTGGGGGCCCGCGAGCAGGAAGACTGTACCGTCGCGGTGCGTCGCCGCGCCGGCGACGACCTGGGGGCTCTGGCCGTGGATGCGTTCCTGGCCCGGGCGGGCGGGCAGATCGCGTCCCGTACCCGGGAGCTTTGAGCACTCTAGACTACAAACGCAACGGACTGAAAAGGAGACACGCTCTGGACACTACATTCCGGGCACAGGCTCGGCGCTCTCAGGGGGTGAGCTGACATCGACAAGGCAACGCGGATCAACGAGCGCATCCGGGTACGTGAGGTGCGCCTGGTCGAAGCCGACGGCTCGCAGGCCGGCATCGTGCCGATCGAGGAGGCCCTGCGGCGGGCCCAGGAGCAGACTCTCGACCTCGTGGAGGTGGCGCCGACAGCCAAGCCGCCGGTGTGCCGCATCATGGATTTCGGCAAGTTCCTCTACGAGCAGAAGAAAAAGGCTCACCTGTCGAAGAAGAAGCAGAAGATCATCCACCTCAAAGAGGTCAAGTTCCGGCCGAACATCGACGAGCACGACTACGATTTCAAGCTCAAGAACGCCATCCGGTTCCTCGGCGAAGGGGACAAGGTGAAGGCCACCGTCCAGTTCCGGGGCCGCGAGATGGCGCGCCAGGATCTCGGCCACAAGTTGCTGAAGCGCTTCGAGCAGGACCTGGGGGAGCATGGAGTGCTAGAATCGTCCCCCGAAATGGCAGGCAACCGGATGCACGTGATCTTCGGTCCGCCGCGCCACGGTATCAAGGCGAAGACGACCCCCTGAGCCGAAGGGCTCGAGAGTCGGATCCGGGAAGGGGGTTCCCTTCTTTGGGTCTCGTTTGTTTTGGAGAGGTTTTTCAGAAAGGAGCCGCCCTTGCCCAAGCAGAAGACGCACAAGGGGGCTGCGAAGCGATTCAAGGTCACAGGCACCGGCAAGGTGATCCGTCACCAGTCGATGAAGAGCCACATCCTGACCAAGAAGACCACCAAGCGGAAGCGCAACCTGCGCAAGGCCGTGGAGGTCTCCCCCGCGTTCGCAGCCATTCTCACCGGAATGCTGCACAAGTAGGACGGCCCGCGGCCGTCCGCACAACGAATTCCGGCGCTCGGAGGGACGGACCTGCCCCCCGAAGCCGCGGCCCCCGGTGCTGGCTTTGCTCGCCGCACCGCGCGGGTCAACCAACCGCTCCCCCCTCTGAGGCGTGGAGCAGAAACGAGGTTCGAGAGATGGCACGTGTCAAGCGTGGAAACAAGCGCCTGCTGAAGCGCAAGAAGATTCTCGATCGCGCCAGCGGCTTTTACGGCACCAAGTCGAAGGCTCACCGCGTCGCCAAGCTGGCGGTCGACAAGGCCCTGGGCTACGCCTATCGCGACCGGCGGCAGAAGAAGCGCCACATGCGCAGCCTCTGGATCGTCCGCATCAACGCCGCCGCCCGCCTGAGCGGCCTTTCCTACAGCCGCCTGATCGCCGGCCTCAAGGCCGCCGGCTCCGAGCTGGACCGCAAGGTGCTGGCCGAGATGGCCGTCGCCGATCTCGCGGGGTTCGCGGCGATCGCCGAGCTGGCGAAGAAGGCGCTCGAGAGCAGCGAGGGCGCAGCCGCGTCCGCGGGAGGCTAGGGTGAGCACCGGCGGCGAGCCTACGATTGGAGACCAGTTGGCGCTCGCCGCCCGCACCGAGGAGTTCGAAGCTGCGGCCCGCGAGGTGCGGGACCGCGACGCCTGGGAGGCCCTGCGCGTCCAGTGGGTGGGACGCAAGCAGGGCCTTCTGCGCACTCTCCTGGACGACATCAAGAAGGTCGAGCCTGCCGGCCGCCGCGCCTACGGCGAAGCGGTCAACCGTCTCAAGGTCTTGGTGGAGAGCCGCCTCGCCGAGCTCGACGAGGAGCTCACGGTCCGCGAGCGCGAGGCCTCCCGCCGCGCCGCCGCCGTGGACGTCACCCTCCCCGGCCGGCGCCCCCGGCTCGGCAGCATCCACCCGGTGACCCTGGTCTTCGCGGAGATGGAGCAGATCTTCGCCGAGATGGGCTACAGCGTGGCCGAGGGTCCCGAGGTCGAGGACGACTACCACAACTTCGAGGCGCTCAACTTCCCCAAGGACCACTCGGCGCGCGACACGCAGGACACCTTCTTCCTGGAGGACGGCCTCCTGCTGCGCACCCACACCTCGCCGGTGCAGATCCGCACCATGCTGGCGCGCAAGCCGCCCATCCGGGTGATCTGCCCCGGCCGGGTGTTCCGCAACGACAACGACCTGCGCCACTCGCCCATGTTCCACCAGGTGGAGGGGCTGGCCGTGGCGGAGGGGATCACCGTCGGCCACCTCAAGGGGACGATCCTCGCCTTCATGCGCCGGCTCTTCTCGCCCACGACGGAGATCCGCATGCGGCCGAGCTTCTTCCCCTTCACCGAGCCCTCGGCCGAGGTCGACGTCACCTGCCAGAACTGCCAGGGCCAGGGGTGCGAGGTCTGCTCCGGCACCGGCTGGATGGAGATCCTCGGTTGCGGCATGGTGGACCCGCGGGTGCTCCACAACTGCGGCATCGATCCGGACGTCTACTCCGGGTTCGCCTTCGGCATGGGGGCCGACCGCGTGGCCATGAACCGCTACGGCATTCCCAACATCCGCCTGCTCTTCGACAACGACGAGCGGCTGCTGCGGCAGGTGCGGGGCTGATGAAGTTCTCCTGTGACTGGCTCGCCCAGTACGTCGACCTGCCGGCCCGCCCCCAGGAGCTGGCCGGGCGGCTGACGGCTGCCGGGCTCGCCGTCGAAGGCGAGTCCGCGCCAGCCTCAGACATTGACGACACGGTGCTGGACGTCGACGTCACCACCAACCGGCCCGACTGCATGAACCACCTAGGCCTGGCGCGGGAGATCGCCGTCCTTTACGGCGCTCCCCTGCGCCGGCCGCCGTCCGCGCCCGCCGAGGGACCTGAGCGCACGGCGGACGCCACGCGGGTGACCCTCGACGACCGCGACGGCTGCCCCCGGTTCTGCGCGCGGCTGGTGCGCGGCGTGAAGATCGGCCCCAGCCCCGAGTGGTTGTGCCGGCGGCTGGAGTCGATCGGCCTGCGGCCCATCAACAACGTGGTGGACGTCACCAACTTCCTCCTCTGGGAGCTGGGCCAGCCGCTCCACGCCTACGACTTCGCCAAGCTCGCCGGGGGCCAGCTCATCGTCCGCCGGGCGCGGCTGGGCGAGAAATTGACTACCCTGGACGGCGTGGACCGCGAGCTCGATCCCGAGATCCTCGTCATCGCCGACGCCGAGCGTCCCGTGGGCCTGGGCGGGGTCATGGGCGGCCTGGAGAGCGAGGTCACGGCGGAGACGTGCGACGTCCTCATCGAGGGCGCCCACTTCGACCGCCGGCGGGTGCGGGTGACCTGCAAGCGGCAGGGCATGCACACCGATGCCAGCCACCGCTTCGAGCGCGGCGCCGATCCGGAGCTCTGCCCCGAGGCCGTGAGCCGCGCCGCCCTGCTGATCGCCGAGATCGCTGGCGGCACGGTGTCGTCCGGCGTCCTCGACGCCCGCGATCCTTCCAGGACGTGGACCCGGCACGGGCGATTGGATCTCAAGAAGCTGGACGCCTTCGCGGGCGCCGCGATCGACCCGGCGGACTCCGAGCGCTGGCTCACCGGCCTCGGCTTCGGCGTCGACCGGCCGGAGGGGGCGGTCTGGAGCGTCACCGTCCCCTCCTGGCGGTATTACGACTTCCCGCCGCGCCCGGAGCCGCCGCACGAGGTCTATCCGCAGGACCTCTACGAAGAGGTGCTGCGGATCTTCGGGCTGGACCGGATTCCGGCGGCGCTGCCCGGCATTCCGGGCGCCGACGCGCCCCGGGCCGAGACGCTCGTCCGCCGCGACCGGATCCGCCGCCAGCTCGCGGCGTCGGGCTACACCGAGTCCATCCACTTCGCCTTCCTCGATCCGGCCCGCGACGCCGCCTTCCCCAGCCTCGAGCCGGCGGCGAAGCCCATCCGCCTCGCCAATCCGCTCTCCGAGCAGCTCTCCGTGCTGCGCCGGTCGCTGGTGCCGAACCTGGTGGAGACCGCCCGCTTCAACCAGCGGCGGGGCCTGCCTGCGGTGCGCATGTTCGAGATCGCCACCGTCTTCTACGCCCGTGCGGAGGGGGAGATCCCCGAGCAGCCGGAGCACGTGGGGCTGGTCTGCGGCGGCCGGCTGGGCAGCCCCTGGGAGCGGGAGACGGAGCTCGACCTCTTCGATCTCAAGGGAGCCCTCGACGCCCTGGCCAATGCCTTCGGCGTCCGGCTGGAGGCGCGGCCGGCGGAGCTTCACGGCGTGCTGGCGGGTAACTCCGCCGAGCTGTTGCGGGGCGGCAAGGTCGTGGGCTGGTTCGGCCGGGTGGCGGAGGAGGAGATCTACCCCCTCTACGCGGCGGAGATCGCCACGGCGGCGCTGGCGGACGGCCAGATCAGCCTGCAGGTGGACCTGCCGTCGCGGTATCCAGGCGTCTCGGCCGATTTCACCTTCACCCAAAGCCTGGAGACGCCATGGGCGGAGATCGAGCGCGCCATCCGCGAGCTGGCGCCGCCGGACCTCGTGGCCTGGCAGCTCAAGGACCGCTACCGCGGCCCCGGCGTGCCGGAGAGCGCGGTGAACACCACCCTCTCGTTCCACTACAATGCCCGCGAGCGGTCGCTCACCCAGGAGGAGGTCAACGCCCGCCAGGGCGCCCTCAACCAGGAGCTCGAACGCCGCTTCGGCTGGAAGGGGTAGCCTGCCGTGCAGATCGATTGGCTGGAAGGTCTCGAATCCCGCGTCCACGACGCCGCCGAGCGTCTCGGCGAGCTGCGGGAGGAGAACCGTACGCTGCGCGAGACGGTGAAGGACCTTGAAACCCGGATCGCTGCCGCGCCTGCCGCGCTCTCGGACGAGGAGCCCGAAACCGAGAAGCTCCAGGACAGGGTTCGCGATCTGGAGCGGCAGCTCGCCGAAGCCACGGCCGCGTCGAAGACCTGGGAGGCGGAGCGCGAAGAGGTGCGGCGGCGGGTGGAGGCGCTGACGGCGCGGCTGGAGGGGCTGGTGCGCTCGGGAGAGCTGGAAAGGACCTAAAGGACACCAAGGACGGCAAGGACGAAAACAAGGTGGGTTTTCTTGTCCTTGGCGTCCCTGTCGTCCTTTATGTCCTTACTTCCGCCCCGACCACCTCCCCAATCCCCTTCGCCCCATCCCGCGCCATCAGCGCCAGCAGCTCCTCGTTGATCCGCCGCGGCAGCGACGGCCCCTCGTAGATCAGCGCGGTATAGATCTGCACCAGAGAGGCCCCAGCCTTCAGGCGCCGGTAGGCCTCGGCGCCGGAGTCGATGCCGCCGGCGCTCACCAGGACGGTCTTGCCGTAGACGGCGCGGGCCACCTCTTGGAGAACCTGGAAGCTCTTCTCCCGGAGCGCCCGGCCGGAGATCCCCCCGAAGTCCCTGGCTCCTTGGATCAACGAGTAGTCGATCGTCGTGTTGGTGGCGATGAGTCCGGCGGCACCGGCCGCCACGGCGGTTTCGGCGAGGGCGGCGGCCTGCCCGGGGGGGAGATCGGGGGCGATCTTCACCAGCACGGGCTTCTTCGTGATTCCCGCCGCCAGGCTTAGGACCTCCCGCACGAAGGTCTCGTTCTGCAGGTCGCGCAGCCCCGGCGTGTTGGGCGAGGAGAGGTTGACCACCAGGTAGTCGCAGAAGGGGTGGAGGCCGCGGATCAGGGTCTCGTAGTCCTGGATGGCCTTCTCCGGGGGCGTCGCCTTGTTCTTGCCGACATTGACGCCCAGGGGGAGGGCGGCCGGGTAGACTTGGCTCAGGCGCCGCCGCATCGCCTCCATCCCGCCGTTGTTGAAGCCGAGGGCGTTCTGGAGGCTGGCCTCGGCGGAGTGGCGGAAGAGGCGCGGCTTCGGGTTGCCAGCTTGAGCGAGGGGCGTGACCGTGCCCACCTCGGCGAAGCCGAAGCCGAGAGCCGGCATGGCCCGCACCACGGCGGCGTCCTTGTCGAAGCCGGCGGCGAGGCCCACGGGGTTGGGAAACTCGCGGCCGAAGAGGGTCTGCCGCAGGGGCGCGGCGTCCACCCGGTGGTGCCGGGCCAGGGCGGCGGCCAGCCC
>JBAPYB010000689.1:0-27440 GCA_049284515.1 Thermoanaerobaculia bacterium | reverse complement strand
CCCGTCCTGGCGTTGAAGACCTCGATTCGATCGCCCTTGGCCGAAACTCCGAAGAGCAGCTCCGTGGTCTCGGAAAGCAGGCGCCCCTGAGCGTCCGGCTCGATCTGCTGATAGCGCCTCAGGCGGTCCAGGCGATATCCCTTGAGGAGGAATCGGTGATCGTTGGCCTGGCGCGGCGGATCGACGAGAACGTACTCCGGGATGCCCATTCGCTCGTAGAGCTTGACTTTGTCCACCTCGTCCATCTTGCGGACTCGGGCATCGATAGGCGAGACGACCTCGATGACGAGAGAGGGAACGACCCCCTCCTTGGCGATGTTGAAGCTGGTGCGTTTACGGCCCGGGTTGCGCACCCCGCGGACGATCGAGATGTCCGGCGACGGGCCTTTCCTGGGGCTCACCAGGTGCTTGACGTCCATCAAGACCTTGACGCCTGGCTGGGGCTTGAAATACCGGCCCAGCAGCTCCTTCAGCTCGACCAGCAGGTCACCGTGCAACTCTCCCTGGGTCATCTTGTCCCCGAGCCGCGGATTGAGGTAGAGCTCCAGAGTTAGAGGCATCTCCAACAGCTCGAAGCCGCCGCCGGGGCGCTCGACCCAACGCTGGAGCATGACCACCCCGTCCTCCTCGTCCTGGAGCTCCAGCTCTGGTTCGCTATCCTCAGGCCAGGACATTTCATGTGCGGGCTTGGCCATGGCTGGAGTATAGGAAGTCTCCCCGGGTCCGTCAAAGGTCGCCTGGAAAGACGACCGACAGGGGAGGAACTGGCTCGATAAGACGGCACGCCGGACCTTTCCACTTGGCCGTTCGATCCGCTCCGTGCAACGCTACGGAGGAAAGCCCGACACGGAGACCCGACCGCCATGCCCCCCGTCCGCCGGACGCGTCTCCCGCTGAGGCTCTGCAACGGGTGGGAGCGTGGATGAGCCGCGCGCCGGCATCGGCCTCATGCCAGGATCTCCACGTATCCGTCGGTTCCATGCACGCGGATGCGCTGCCCATCTTTGATCAACCGGGTCGCGTTCTCCACGCCGACGACCGCTGGCAAGCCGTATTCCCGGGCGATCACCGCGCCATGGGTCATGAGGCCCCCCACCTCGGTCACCAAGCCCTTGATGGACACGAACAAGGGCGTCCAGCTCGGGTCTGTGAAGGCGGTGACCAGGATATCCCCCGCTCCCAGCTCGGCATCGGCCATCCTTGAGAGGACGCGGGCCCGGCCCTCGACGACGCCCGCGGAGACGGCGAGACCGGCCAGGGCGCCGGCGGGGAGATCGGCTCGCTTGTACGCCCCGGCGACGATTTCCCCATCGGACGTGAGGACCCGCGGTGGCGTCAGCTTCCGGTGGCGCTCGTGCTCCGCCTTCCGCCGGCTGACGAGCTGGCCGTCCAGCTCGTGCGTCCGCACGACCTCCCGCAGCTCCTGGAGGGTGAGGTAGTAGATGTCTTCCGGCTCCTGGAGCACTTTGGCCCGCACGAGCCGCCCGGCTTCTTCCAGGAGGGCCTGCTTGTAGAGGAAGTAGCGGTTGACGAGGCCGTACTTCGGATACTCACGGTAGCCGCTGAAGATCCGGAGCCGGCGGATCATCCGTTGCGTTTCCTCGGCCTTCTGCGGGCCATCCGGCAATTGCTTCAGGCGTTCCAGCAGCTCCTGTTCCTTCTTCGCGGCCTCCTGCCGCCCTTGCTCGAATTTCCGGCTGCCGGCCCCCGGCTCGAAATTCTTGACGTTGCTGAGGATCAAGGGCACCAGGGTCGTGGGCGCTTCGCTCCAGCGCGTCCTCGTCACGTCGATTTCCCCGACACATCGCATGCCGTACTTGTCGAGATACGCGCGGAGGGCGTCATGGGCTTCCGGTCCCCCTTCCAAGGGGAGCAGGCCCTCCAGGAAGCCGTCATCCTTCGCCTCTTGGAGGTAGGCAATCACCTCCGGATGCGGACGGATCACGTCCGCGACGTCCAGGAGCGCCAACCCCATTTCCGAGGTGACGTTGTTCGGTGCGGACTGCGCGAGCGTGTCCGCGGCGTTCTTCTCGCCCAACCACGCCATCATCTGCTCGTTGATCCATTTCGCGGCGTTCATGCCGGCCATGATCGCGCCGAAGTTTCGTGGCTCGGCCAGGCTCTGCTTCATCCTGAGCTGGTTGTCTTGCAGGATGAAATCCACGAGATCCGTTCCGGATTTCGTCCGGATGTCCCGCTTCAGCGCTTCGATCGACGCCTGGCTGCGCGCGATCAAGTCCGCGACGATCGCCGGATCGTCCTCGATTTGCGCCTGGGAGCCCCCATACCTGCTTTGCCACGACGCTGTCGGGTCATTCGAATCAGGAGGCGAGAGCTCGATGAATGATTCGATAAAATCGCGCTCGACGAGGGTCGTCAGCGCGTCCTTGATCAGCGGATCGGAGCCGCCGAGGACATTCAGGAGCACGTCCCGGCCGGCCGGCGTTGTCAACTGCTTCGTGACGTCGACGAACGGCCTGCCACCCGCTGCAACCATGTGTACCGCCTGGAACAAGGACAGCCCCAGGGGCTTCATGGGGTCGGTCATCATCTGCTGATGGCCGACGGAGACATAGACGTGGTTGCCTTGATCATCAGCCTCAGGGAGTGGGTACAGGGTCGTGATCGGCCGGCTCTGGACGATGTGGAAATCGTCCTCGACCAGGCACCATTCGATATCCTGGGGCTGACCGAAATGCCCTTCGATCCGCCGGCCCAGGCGCGCGAGCCGCACGATCTGTTCGTCCGTCAGCACTTGCCGGTCCTGCCGCATCGACTTTTCGACGACCTGGCCGTCCCGCACCTTGTAGCCATCGGCATTCACCAGGCCGGAGACCAGGGCCTCGCCCAAGCCGAAGACAGCCTCGATCGATGTTACCTTCCGGTTCCCTGTGACGGGATCGGCCGTGAACAGAATGCCCGCCGCCTGCGGGAAGAGCATCTTCTGCACTACCACCGCCATGTGGACCTTGCGGTGGTCGAAGCCGTGTTGGAGGCGATAGGTGACCGCCCGCTCGGTGAAGAGCGAGGCCCAGCACCGGCTGATGTGCTTCAGGATCGCCGGCTTACCCGTGACGTTCAGATACGTATCCTGCTGGCCCGCGAAGGAAGCCGCCGGCAGATCCTCCGCCGTCGCGCTGGACCGCACGGCGTAGGCCTCTGGCTCCCCGAGCCTGGCGAGGAAGCGGGCGATCGCTTCCTGGACGTCTTCAGGGATGGCACACCCTGCGATGACCCCGCGGATCGCCGCGGCAAGCTCCCGGATCGCCTCGCGGTCTTCCGCCTTCAGCAGCGCCAACCGATCGAGCAAGTCGCCGATCCCCGGCGCTGCGCTCATGACCCGCTTGAAGGCTTCCGTCGAGACGCAGAAGCCCTCCGGCACGCGGATCTCTTCGAGCCTGGAAAGCTCCCCCAGACTCGCGCCTTTCCCCCCGACCACCCCGACGTCGGTTCGGTCGACCTCCTGGAAACCAAGCACATATGCACGCATCTGTTCACCTCCTTCTCCCTTACGGCCGGGGACTATGCGGCATGCCCCGGGGCTTGCCGCAAGCCCCCGTGCCTGGCATAATCTGAAAGTGGGGAGGGAGGGGTCCGATGCGACCTCAACCGCGGTGCGCCGCCTCGATTGCGGCGATGTCGATCTTTTTCATCTGCATCATCGCATCGAACGCGCGCTTGGCGACGGCGGGATCGGGATCGGTTACTGCCTGGGTCAGAGCGATTGGCGTAATCTGCCAGGACAATCCCCATTTGTCCTTGCACCAGCCGCATGCACTCTCTTGGCCGCCGTTGCCGACGATTGCGTTCCAGTAACGATCGGTTTCGGCCTGGTCGACGGTAGCGACCTGAAACGAGAAGGCTTCGGTGGGCTTGAAGGCCGGTCCGCCGTTGAGCCCGAGGCAGGGAATTCCTATCACGGTAAACTCGACCGTCAACACGTCCCCTTCCTTCCCCGACGGAAAGTCTCCCGGTGCGCGATGCACCGCGCCGACGGATGAATCGGGAAAGGTCGCGGCGTAAAATCGCGCCGCGTCCTCGGCGCCACCATCGTACCAAAGGCAAATCGTGTTCTTTGCTATCTTCACCATGTCACCTCTCCATCGTGACGAGCCGCCGAACGCCGGAGTCAACGATGCGCTCGCAGTCGAAGAGCTTGCCTCGGCGGACAATTCCATGTCAATTCGGTGCAATCTCCATACCATCCCGGCGCTGCAGCGCCGGGTGACGCGCAGGAGCTGGACAGCCGTTACGAAACGAGATAAGGCCCTCGACTGAGTAGCCGTCCCAACCTTCACATCCGTTTGAGCCACCGCCCGTCGGCTGCCGCGCCGCTACGAATTAGGTTCGAGCCTGGGAGGGCCTTCGAACCCTAGCCACGAAGGTCATGAGAAGGCGGGCTATAACTACAAGTGCTGAAATCAAGAACACGATCGCAGACCCAACGAACACAACTCGGTCGAGGTGAGTAACCTGGCGGTTCTCACAACTGCCGATGCCCACCGACAGTACGTCACCAATGCCGATTGCACACGCGCCGAGGCATGCGACCAACCAAAGCCTGAGAGAGAGCTTGGGGCGATTCATCCGAGGCGTTCCATCGTTCCGGGTCGCTCACGAAGCCTTGGTACTAATCCTAGTCCGCCGGTCAGAAGATCGGCTTCAGGAACATCCGGCCGTACGCGATGAACGCCATGAGGAGGCCCAGCACGCCGCTCAAGATCATGGGCGTGATCTCGCGGTACTTGACGTGCACCCCGATGAACACGAGGCTCTCGATCGCCAGGACCGTGGCAGCCAGGACCGTCAGCAGTGGATGCCAATGGAGGGCGGCGGGGACGATGAGCCCGACCGTGCACACGAACTCCAGGGTGCCCAGGGCCATCCAGGCTTCCCGCGGCAACGCACCAAAGGACGGGACTTGCTCGCTTACCTTGTCGAACATGAAGACCTTCATGACGCCCGACGATCCGTACAGGAGCGTGGCGAGGATCTGCAGGACCCACAACAGGATGTTCATCGTATGCCTCCTCCCGGTTTCCGCGTCGGCGCCGCTGCGGGCTTAATCGTGCCATATGTGCCTCCTACGAACTTAGCGCGCTGGCGCGCGAACCATAAGACCTCTGTTTTCTGACAGTTGTGTAATTTCCGAGACGTCTAGTTAGCTTCGCGGCAGATCCAGTGCGCCAAAGTAGACCCGGTATTTCGGAGGTGCTTCAGTGCCTGCTATCGCAGCCAGTGTGTAGGCGGAATACTCTATATAGATCGAGCGCTTGCCCTTTAGGTACCGCTTGGGAACGTTGAAAAGAATGGAGCGGCCCGCTGGTAGAAATGACTCTGAAGACATGTCACCAACACCGTATCTCCCCTCGGGGGCGACAAATAGGACGGCCACTTCCGAACCGTCAGCAATGGCCAAAGCTTTGGAGCTTGGGCTTATTGGGACGAGATCGAGCGGCTTGGCGAAGTACATGCTCTGCGTTGGAAAAGAGATCGTGAAGGGTGAGTTATTGGAGAGGCGTAGCCAATAGTCGTTGCCAGGTCGCGTAGAGTGCTCCTTCGTCCCGGTCTCGCCGAGGCGAAGGTTCCAGAGATTCGGAGAAGCGCCTCTGTGACTGAATGCCACACGAATACCTTCGAGAGATGGGAACGTGGGCTTCGGCCTCTGGGAGGCGGAGCAGGAAACAAGGACCAGTGCCGCAATAAGAATGGGGGCAGTCTGCTTTGTGCGGAGGATTCGCATTCTTGGCTACTCCGAAGGCCACATAACGTCGATGGACGGCGCAGCCGGCCGCTCGGTGCAGGCGAGGGTTAAGCGGTGTCCGCGTCCACGACTTGCGGCGATATGCGGAAAGTTGTATAGTATCTTCCGGCCATGAAGAAGGAGTGTACGTCTTGCACGCCTTTCTGAAGAAGACACAGCAGACCGCCCAGCGGGACCTCGAGCTTGCCCGACGGAGGTATCGGGATGTTTTGAGAGCCCAGCAGGCAACAAGCCGGCCACACCGGAGGTAGCTCTGCCTATGAACGCAAGGATTACCCCATCGAGCGGTAACGTCTTCAGGGATCTTGGCTTCGATGAGGCTGAAGCCGAGCACCTGCGAATCCGCTCGACTCTCATGATCGCCGTGCGCAAGCACATAGAAGATCGCAACCTTACCCAGGTAGAAGCGGCCAAGCTATTTGGTGTAACACAACCACGAATCAGCAACCTCGTTCGCGGGCGGATCGACCTCTTTAGCATTGATATCCTGGTAGACATGCTTGCCCGCGCCGGAATCCATGTAGACCTTGTCTTCTCCGCTCTCCGCCAAGGAGCCGCGTAACGCGCAAGAGGTGAGCGGCGGAACCGCGCCTTTTGCGGTTTCCGTCCGCTCGACCGCCGGGGTTGGCCGCCTCGTTCCACCACTTCGCTCGGGACTCGCGACTGTGGCCTCCTTAGTTTTGCCTCTGTCCACCCGCACCGCAAAAGCCGACACTGTTACGCGCTGGCGGGTGGCATCTCGGCAACAACAAGCTAAAACGTGCAGTCAGAACAGTTCGAGTAGGCGGCGGTTCGATACCCCAACCCTCCAATCGCCGTCTTCAGATTGTCCTCCGTGAGGCTTCGTAGTGTTTCACGGTGAAGCTCTAGCTTCCGGACCTGAATCTTCTTCATTTTCTCCTCCCTTAGTTCATCTATGAAATATTCCTAAGCTGCCACCAGGCTACGCCGGCCGAACCTCACTCTGAACTTATCCCCCAAGTCCTTAGCGTTTCAACCCAGCTTGGGCCCAGCATCCCTCGGCTCTGGCTATCCCTTTCATTCTTCGATCGTTAGGATCATACGACGATTCCTAAACCTCGTCAATGCCTGGGATGCCGGGCGATAAGCATGCCGCAGGAGGCAGCCGTTTGGCGTCACCCTATCCGAGCCGCATGCGATTTTCGTTTCCAGACCCAACTCTCGGTGAGAGCAGGGTTTGGAAGGATTGGCACGAGGGATGGCGTTCGTATAAGCACCCTGGCGGTTCCTTGCAGAGAGTGATAGGCGGCAGCGATATGCATTCCAGGCCTTGCCGGACCAGGACTCGTAAGTTGCAGTGTGTCAGTGGTATACCGAAGAATCCAAGTCTGCCTGGGCCGTAAGGGTGCGGAGTCATTCCGTAAGGGTGCGGAGTCATTCCGTAAGGGTACTGAGTGACTCCGTACCGGTATTGAGTCGTCCAGTACAGGTACGGAACGACTCCGCACTGGTACGGAACCATTCAGTAAGGGTGCGGAGCGACTCCATGAGGGTACTGAGTGACTCCGCTACACCACGATCCGCGATATCGGATGGCGGGAGACCGTTGAGGCCACACACCTCGGGAGGCGGCGCCCCCGTCGCAGGTCTTCGTCCTTGGGCAGGGCGTGCCCGCCTCGGAGACGCCCCTCGGTCCCCAGGGCCTTCGACGGATATCGTTTAGGACCCGGAGCGTCTCTACCGCCTCCGCCCAACGGTTTCTGCCGCGCAGGCTCCTCGGCATGTCCTGCTGCGCGCCCCCTGCCCTACGGCGCCACCACCCGGTACCGGAAGCACCCGCGAATCCGCCCCATCCGCCAGCCGAGCTGCCACGTCCAGCGTGCCCGCCCTTCGCGGGTTAGGAGGAGCACGGGCGTGCGCAGGAGGAGGCTCGCCCATTTGCGGAGCCCGGGGAGCCAGCCGAGCCGGGGCATCCCGCGGTTGCGGTAGCGCTCGTAGATCATCACGTTGTGGAGGCCGTAGCTCACGCCCTGGCGGTAGATGCTGCCGAGGTCGCCGCGGTGGCGGATGTTCACCACCGCCTCCGGCGCGAAGCGGAGCTGGAAGCCGGCGAGCTGGAGGCGCCAGCAGTAGTCCGTGTCCTCCAGGGCGGGGAGGGTCTCGTCGAAGCCGGCCACGGCCTCGTGCGCCCGGCGGGTCACGCCCAGGCCGCCGCCGCCGGCGTGGGGGAGGAAGGGCGGATAGTCGTACTTCGTCAGGCCGTCCTTCTGGGGGTTCAAGTGCGTGCGCTGCACCCAGACGGGGTTCAGCTTCTCGTTGTCGTAGCGGCAGGCCACGAAGTTGTGGTGCGCGAGCTCGCGGCCGAGGGCGGCGAGCCAGCCGGGGGCCACCTCGTCGTCGGCGTCGCAGAAGAGGAAGGCGTCGCCGGTGGCCGCCTTGGCGCCGAGGTTGCGGGCGTGGGCCTGTCCGGGCCGGTCCGACGCGTCCACGAGCTGCAGGCCCGGAAGGCGGCCTCGGTAGCTCTCGACGATCTGCTGGGAGCCGTCCGTGGAGCCGTTGTCGGCTACGATCACCTCCCAGTCGCCCTCCCAAGCTTGGCCGGCCAGGGCGGTGAGCTGAACGCCGAGGGTGGCCGCCGCGTTCAAGCAGGGGATCACCACGCTGAGCTTCAGGGGACGGTCGGAGGGGGTCATGGGGTAGGGGCGATGATAGCCCAGGCGGTTTCCTGCGCAGCGGGCCGCTTGCGCGGGACCCGGGTTGGGGTGCTGGTCTTTCGCTCTTCGCGCACGAATTTCTCCGGAGACTCCCGCATGATCCCTACGCCCCGCCGCTCGCTTCTCGCCCTGAACGCGCTGTCGATCGCGCTGGCGCTTCCCCTCCTTGGATTCCAGGCCACGCACGAGCATGCGTCGCCGCCGCTGCCGGCCGGCACGCCGGCTGCCGGCGAGGCCGTGATCAACGCCTCCTCCTCTTGAGGAGGAATTCCCCGACATCTACGAGCCCAGGTGGACAAGAGCTTCAGGAGTGGGGGCGGGGAATCACCCGCTCATGTCTGGGAGTACTCCTTGAAGAACCGTACGATCCGCTCGGTCGCTCCGCGGGGGAAGACGTGGCCGCAGGGGTGGAGGTAGGTCTCGACCGGGGTGCCCGGAGGCGTCGAGGAATAGTGGATGCAGTAGGGGCCGCAGGAGGTGCCTTGCCCGGTTGCGCCGTTGAGCTGGCGGACGGTCTCGATGGTCTTTTCCTGATCGCGGATCTTGACCAGGAGGTCTCTCTGGCCCCCCAGGTGCAGGGCGGACCGGGGCTCGGTCAAGTGGAGGCCGCACCAGATGAGGCCGGCGCAGGGGGCGAAGGCGGCGAAGGTCTTGCCGCGCTCCACCCAGAGCAAGTAGGTGAAGTGGGCGCCGTTCGAGAAGCCGGTCGCGTAGATGTGGCGGTCGTCGACCGGGTACTTCTGGCGCAGGGTGGATAAGACGGCGTCGAAGAACTTCAGGTCCCGGCCGCATTTCTCGTCCCGGTAGTGCTGCCAGCCGCGGAGCAGGCCGCACGGGTCGATCCCGGAGGGCGTGGGCAGCCCCTGCATGTAGACGACGAGCGCCTCCGGCCAGGCCTTCTGGAAGGCCATGCACCACGCCGCCTGGCACATGTTCGCGCCGTGGCCGTGGAAGGCGAAGACCACCGGCGCCTTGCCGCCGCCCGTGGTGGGCGGGAAGACGAGCGCCTTCCTCACGCGGCCGTCGACGGTCCAGCGCATCACCTCCGCTCCCGCCGCGCAGGCGGTGAGGAGAGCGCTGAAGGCGACCGGCCACAGCCTGCGGATGTTCATCGCTCGACCTCCGAATCGGGTCCTGCGCCCGGCGGCAAGCCGGGCGGGTGCTCGTACACCGTTCGCAGGAAAAGGCCGGAGAGCTGCCGCCTGCCGGTCTAGCCCTCGGTCGTTACGGGTGTCTTCACGAAATAAACATAGGGACCGTTGGGTTTCTTTTGGGCGACCCAGGCGGCACACCAACCCGACCCCCAGGGCTTTCCGGTGTTGAAAGGATTGGGCCAGGTGACGTCATCATCCCAGGTCCAGGCCACGATGCGCTCTTCGGGATTGGAGGGGAAAGAATCGGCATAGAAGCGGATCTGGCCCTGCTGGGCCCTGAAGGGAGCGTTGGTCGACCATCCAAGCCAGCACTTTCCCTGCCTCTCGAACAGCTCCACTGTCCAAGTGTACGTTTCCGTTTTATGTACAGGTTTAGGCGTCACCTCGACGAGTTGAGTTGCGGTTTGCACGTTGCCTTTCGATTCAGACATGATTGGCTCCTTTCGAAAACCGTTGCTTTGGATCCTCGATCTCAAGGATCTATCATCAGCGTGCGACGGGTGGGCGGAATCGTCACCACCCCTCCGAGTGGGGCCCGCAACACCAAAGGGGAGGACAAGGAGCGAGCTCGGCCCCTGAACGAACCTGATCCTCGCCGCCCCACCCACCCTTTAGGAGGGTGTGGTCCCACCTTTTGGGGTGGTCAAGGTACAACCGAGATTCTGATATTCCTCAACAAGGAAGGAAAGGAGGCCCAGCCATGGACAGGCGAGGAGAGGGAAATGCCGTGAGCATCCGAGATCCGTTTCCTCCCATGCCGATCAAGTCCACTTTGTCGGGGCCTGTAAGGATAGATAATACACTCATCTTCATCGACTGCGTCGACCCGATGGTCGGCACCTTGCACGCCCGGAATCTGACCAACGGAACCGACGACTGGACCTATAAGCTCGGAACGGCGGTCTGGTCTACCCCTGTCGTTGCTCACAACACGATCTATGTGGGTGGCCAAAACTGCCTCTTTCACGCCATCGACCTTCAGAAGGGGACCAGGAGATGGGATTTCCCCACCGGCGGCAGGCCTTTTTCCTCCCCAGCCGTTGCCGGAGACTCGATTCTGGTCTCGCTCACGAACGGCGAGTTGCTGGCCATCGCCTCGAACGGCCAAGAGCGCTGGCGCCACCGCCCGCTGCAAAAAGCGACTTTCGGCTCCCGGCCTGTCGTCGACGGCGATGCCGCTGTCTATGTGGTCAACGAGTCCAAAGAGAATTTAACGAAAAAATGGGCGACGGCCTACAAGGTCGACCTCAAGTCCGGTCGCCGGCTCTGGTCTTATCCCGTTTTGGATACCTCCATGGACTTGATGGCGGCTCCTTGCACTGGAGCGGGTGCCGTATACTTGCCCTTCACCAACGGAACGCTGCACGCCGTGGAGTGGAGCGACGGCCACAAACGCTGGACGTTCAAAGCACAGGCGGCCATTCGCTCTGCTCCTGCCTTTGGCGCCGGAATGGTCTGCTTCGGCAGTGAGGACCGGGCCCTGTACGGGATCAAGGCCGACGATGGCAAACGGTCGCGCGGCATCGCAGAGACGAACGCCATCCGCAATGACGTCGTGATCGCCGACGGCATGATCTACTACGACGTGGCGGCCTCGCCGCACTACTATGGCCAGATGGTGCTGGATGGCGATTGGTCCGTGGCCTATTGCCGTAGCCCCTCACTCGCCGGCTTCAGCACGAACTTCAGCCTGCTGGACCAGAACCTGTACGTCTCTGTCTGGGGCACGGAGAGCCTTCTATTCGGCCTCTCTTACGAAGAGGGGCTCAAGCGCTTCACGGCCGAAAGGCCGGTGGCCCCCACACGAGACGAGGGTACGCACCCCTATGGCGCCGCTTCCGCCGTGACCATCACGGTGCTCGACCGGCACGCCAAGCCCATGCCCAAGCAGAACGTCGAGGTGTGGGCGGATGCGCCCGTGCTGATCACCTGCTGGGGACAAACTTACCATGTCAACCCCAAGGAGCGGGCCACGCTGCTGACGAACGGAGAGGGCAAGCTCGAGATCTCGATCCAGCCCCAATCCGCGCCGGAGCCGAATCTCTTCGTGTGGGCAGATTTCTTGCCGGGAGACGGTCATATCGTGGTGCCCGCGACCGTGCCCAAGGGAAAGGGGGGGCGAGCCGCGTGAATCTCGCGGAACGCTGGTCACGCCACACCGGGGGCTTGGTAACCGGAGTCTCGCCCGTCGTGGCGGGAGGCGCGCTGGTCGTAGCCGACTCGGCGGGCCTGAGCCCCGAGGTGCCGGAGGTGATGCTGCGCGGGTTGGATTTGGAGACCGCTGCCGTCATCTGGCAGCGACGCATGGCGCGGGTGATCGCCACGCCTGCGGTGGCGGGCTCGGTGCTGTATGTGCCCTGTGATGACCGGACTCTCCATGCGCTGGATGCAGCCGACGGCCGAGAGGTGTGGGCATTTACGGCGGGGGCTCGCATCACCACGCCGCCCCTGCCCGCCTGCGGGCGGGTATTCCTGGGGCTGGGGCCTCTGGGGCTATTGGCGCTCGACGGCGCGGGCCAGCCCGTGTGGTCGTTCAAAGCCGACGGCGCCGTAAGGGCCCTGGAGGTGTGTGACGAGACGCTTCTTTTGACGGCCACGCAACTGCAGCCTGCCAAGAGCGCGGTCTACGCCGTCACTGCAGCCACGGGGCAACGCCTGTGGATGCACAAGGCGACTGCCATGATCCGCACGACGCCCTGCGTGGGCGGCGGCTGCGTCGTGGTTGGTTGCGAGGACGGCACGGTCCGAGCGGTGAGCCTGGCCACGGGGAAGGAGCAGTGGCGCTTCCGTACCGGCGGGCCGGTGCTGTCAACACCCGTCTGCGCGGGGTCGATTCTGTACGTCGCATCGACTGACGCGAACCTGTACGCGCTGGATGTAACCCAAGGGGCCCTTCGCTGGATGCTGTCCGCGGCCGGCCCCATCGAGGCCGGCCTCGGTTTTCGGGACGGGGCCCTGAGCTTCGCCACCTGCCGGCAGCAAGATGTGTCACCGCGGGTCTACCTGCTCTCGCCGGTGGACGCCGGCGGTGCAGGCTGCCGGTTCGCGCCCATCGCGCAGGAGGTGCGGTCCGCCCCGGTCGTGAACACCGGGGTGCTCTACGTATGGGAAGGCAACACCGGTAAGGGCACGGTGCGGGCGCTGTCGGCCCGGCCTGGTGCCAGCCCGGTCGGACGCCTGCTGGCAGAGAGCCGGCTGATGGTGGACGCCTACGACGTCTCAGGTGACAAGGTCATCCCGTCAGTCGCGGCGGTTCGGACCTGCCTGGCATTCTTCACGGAAGATGGGCTGCCCCAGGCGGAGCTGCCGGTGAAGATCTGGGCTGCGGCCTCCCTATCGTTTGCATCCGGTGGCAAGCCGTACACGGTGGATGCGGACCGCGCGGTCTGGCTGCAGACTGATGCGTTCGGGCGACTGGCCCTGACGAACCAGCCCTGGTCTGTGACCCAGCCGACCCTGTACGTCTGGGCTCCCTGGATGGAGCCGAAAGCCAGCGTGGCGGTCTATCCGGATCGCGAGATGCTCACCCGGCTCGCCGCAGTCACGGGCGATGACCTGGCTGGCGCCATTGGCTTCGACGGCAAGCCGGCCCTGCGGGAGGCTTATCGGGCGCAGCCCAACCGCCACCCCCTGGCGGCGTCCCTGCGGCACGCCGTCGGCGGAAGCGCGGGCGAGATGGGCAGCGGGACCTGGCGCCTCACCATCACCGACTCCAGTGTCAGTTTCGAACAGGCGAGGCCGGAAGGAGAGCCGCCGGCAGCAGCGGGCTCGTACAGCGAATTCGTCCGCAATGTCGTGCTCGGCCCGGAGCTCATCGCGCAAGTCGTGTGGTCGGCCGAGCGGCCGAGCGTGCGTGCCCTGATCCACACGGAGAAGGCGGTATACGAGTTCGCCCTCGACACCGCGTCCCACGGGGCCGCGATCGCGACCGGCATCGCCAGGCGGGTCACCGTGCGCCCGGGCAGCCTCTTTGAGTGGCTCAGCCTGAGGCTGGACTGGGCCGCGATTGTCGATTCCCACGACACCTTGCTCGCCCGGGCCGAGTCGAGCATGGCGAAGCTCCAGGCCTGGGTGGCAGCCCAGCGCGAGGACAGGTACGCCGCGGTGCGGGCCTTGCTCGACGATCTGCGGTTTCGCATGCCCGCTGTGTTCGACAAGTGCTCGGAGCAGTTGGGCGGCGCCACCCTCCAGCAAATGGCCAAGGCGTACACGAACCCGAAGCGCTGGTTTGGCACAGAGGTGCCCGGGGCCTACACCGCGGGCCATTGGGTCATTGACCTGCTGAATCAGGCCGGGTGCGGGCCGGAGGAGGGCACGCGCGCCGCCCCTGACCCGTTGGCCGAGGCCTTCGCCGCCTACTGGGCTGCCGCGGCCAAAGCGTTGGAGACGCCGCCCTTGGCTGCGTTGGCTGACCTGGTGCGGCATGGGTTTGCCGGCGCTACCCGAGGTGGATTCATGCGGGAGAGTATCCTCGACCAGACCACGGCCTCGTTGCTGGCTGCGGAACGGAACCTGGCGGGCCCGCTCATCCAATTCGCCGACGCTACGGCACCCGACCTTTTCGCGCTGCTCGACAAGGCGTTGGTGCTGCTGCCCGAGCGCCTCGGGCGAACGGTGACGGTTCCGGTTCTCTCCGATCTCTACGTCGCCCTCACGAAACGACCGCTCACCCCTCTGCGCCTCGCGGCGCTCATGACCGCCGTGCCTGCGCAGATGGCCCCGGGTCATCCCAACACCTTCGCCCGCTATTTCGCGGGACTCGTCTCGGCGCTGGCCACGGCTGACTCGGGCAACGGTCTGTCCCGCCCCGCCCGTGAGACGGCTCTCGCCGCAGAGTGGCTGGCGGTGGCGCTCGGTGTGGGCGAGGGCGGTCTGGGGAGGACCCTGGCCCATGCCCTCCGGCTCCTCGGCCTCGTGGCCTCCGCGACCCTCGGCATGCCGGTCGGTCCCCTGCCGCCGCCTCTCGCCGGGAGCGCCTGGACGCTGCCCTGGGTCCGGTCGGGCTTCGGCGGGCTCCTGCTGGGGTTGGACCTCGGTGTGGGTTCTGCCCTTGGCTCAACCGGCGCGCTGTTCATCAGTCTGCCCTACTTGGCCGGCCCGCTGAGCGCACCGCGCGATGGCAGCGGTGCGAGCTTCCGGCAGGCTGCCAGGGCGGCGAGCCTGGTGGAGGCCGGGCTCCTTGCCCCGTGACCGCTGCCCCGTGACCCGTGGTTCGTGACACCTGACACCCCCCTGACGACAGATCGAGAGGAGAATGAAACCGATGCCGACCAAGATTCAGCATCCCGCGCCCCGGCTGTGGACAGTTCCTACGGCCGCTCCCCTTCCCGGTGCAGGCCCGCTGTTCTACCAGGGTCTCCTGCTCTTCGTGGACCGTGTGGCGAGCAATGGGTCGGATCACTGGACTCTCCGTGCCCTCGACAGTCACAGCCGCCAGGACGCGTGGCGCTTCGATCTGGGCGACTCGCAGCCGGCCCAGGGTCTGACCATCGGGGGCGGCGTCATTTACGCCGGCGGCGCCGGCCCGCTGCTCTACGCAATCGATCCCGCCGACGGCCGGCAGGTTGCGGCCTTTCCCGTGGAAGGAGGCGTGACGAGCGGGCCCGTCTACGCCCGAGGCCGCGTCTACTGCGGTGACCAAGCGGGCACCTTCCGCGCCTTGAGCCCTACGGGCGAGGCGCTCTGGCGCCTGGATACCTCCGGCGACTTCATCGCTGCGCCCACGCTGCTGGAGCCCGCCGTCGCGGACGACCTGATGGTCTTCGGCGCCACAGGCCGAGGCAGCGACGGCACAGAGAAGAGCCTTGTCTGTGCCATCGAGGCCGCAACCGGCGCCCGGCGGTGGACGTATGCCACCCCCACCGCGCTGACGGCCCTGGGCGCCGGCGAGCACAGGATCGTGCTGGGCTGCGCCGACGGCACTGTGCGGGCTCTGGCGGAAGAGACCGGCGCTCCGGTCTGGGAGCACCAGGCCGGAAGCGCCATCGCAGGCGCTCCGGTGGTCGACGGCTTCGACGTGCTGTTTGGCACCAGCGGCGGGCGGTTCTATGTGCTCGATACCCGCACGGGCGACGTGAGATGGTGGCTCAGCCCCGAGGCCGGCCCCATCCGCGCCGGCGTCTGCGTCGACGAAGGCGTCGCGTTCTTCCCCACCGGCGACGGGCATCTGTGCGCCGTCGATCTCAATACCCAGGAGTACGTGCTTGCAGAAGCCGCCGGCATGATCGGACAGCCTGCCTGCGTCACCGGCGCCGCCTACTGCCTGACCGGCGGCGGCGAGGGCCGCCCGGGAGCGCTGCAGGCGTTCCGCTACGCGGGCCTGCTCGCTGCCTATCCAGACGCCTCGCCCCAGGGCGGCGGGGGAATTCGCCAGTTCATCGCCGCGTCGCAGCTCATGGTCTCGGACTACGAGACCCGAGGTGGAGTGAAGCCCCGGAACCCAGCTTTCATGACCTCTCTGACAGTGCTCGACGCCCAGAAGACCCCCCGGTCGAAACTGCCTCTGAAACTCTGGGCATCAGGCAAGTGCAAGGTTACTATCGCAGGCGTCACCTACGACCTGGATGCCGACCCCAACTTCGGCAAGTGGGTTGCCACCGATCCTGCCGGCCAGGTCGCCATCGCCGCGACCCCGGAGTCAGTCACCATGCCCGCCCTGCGCTTGTGGGCCAACTTCATGCCGCCCGACGCCTCGGTGACGCTCTACGCCGACGGTACCATTATGAGCCACCTGGCCAATGTCGAGGCGGCCGAGCTCGAGCCATCGAAGGCGAAGTCGTATGACGGCCAAGCCGTCTGCCTCAAGGAGCACCAGTCAGAAACCAACCGCAAGGCGTTCGCCGCCGCCCTTCGTAACACCATCGGCGGTCAGCCCAAGTCGACCGCCCACCTGTCGGGCGACCGTTCGTTCCTGGCATACCCTGATCTCATGCCGGATGCGGTTTACTCTGCCGGCGGCCCCGAGCCGGTGCGCCGGTGGACTCCCGGCGACGTGCCCCACTGGGTCCTGGATATCGACGATAGCACCTGCAAGTTCCAGCCGGTCACCGCCGAAGAGATCGCTGAATTACGGGCCGCGCTGCAGGCGGAGAACCGCTGGGGTTTCTGGGAGTTCATCCGCAACGTCGTCCGCGGAGTCGAGAAGGTTGTCAAGGTCGTGTGGGAGACCGTGGTTGCAGGCGCCCAGGTCCTCATCAAGACCGCCCAGAATGTCTATGAGTTCGTCGTGAAACTGGTGGAGCAGGCCGCGGAGGTGGTCGCCGGCTTCTGCAAGCGGGTGGCCGGAGAGCTCCGCCGCTTCGTCGAGTGGCTCAGCTACCTGTTCGACTGGGATGGCATTCTCAAGACCAAGGAGCGCCTGCGCGAGATCTGCGACAAGAGCATGGGCACCTTCCAGAAGTGGCTCGACGGCATGGTGGAATCCGGGGCCCGTGAGGTCACTCAATTCCTCGACAAGAGCGCCGACGAGGTGGCCGAGCGCTTCCGCCAGGTGGGCCAGCAGATTGGCTCCATACGCCTCACCGATTTGAACACCAAGTACAACGATCCACGCAAGCTGTTGCTGGATAAGCGCGGCCCATCATTGGCGCAGGCGCAGTGGCTGCTCGACAAGGTGACCGCGCGGCCGGCGAGCTTCACGCTCGCAGACAACGCCGACCCGGAAGATGACCCTATCGTCGATTTTTTGGCTGGTTTCGTCGCTGACGTGAAGGCTGTGGTCGAGCAGCAGTTTCCGAAGCTGGCGGGCGATGTGGACAAGCTCTTCGAAGGCCTCAAGGAGAGCCTGAGGAGCCCCGAGACCTGCCTCACCCGGACCCTGGGCGACCTGCTCACGCTGATCGGCGACCTGGCCGCCACGCTGCTCAAGCTGACCCGCGTGGCGGTCGTCACCTTCATGAAGATGCTGCAACTGGTCTTCAAGCTGCTCTGGAAGGTCCTGGCTCAAAAGATCGAGCTGCCCCTCGTCTCCGACCTGTATCGCGCCCTGACCCACAGCGACCTGTCGATTCTGGACCTCGCGCTCCTGCTGGTAGCGGTTCCGGCGACCATCATCGAGAAGGTGTGGCCAAAGGCGACCGGTGATGACAACGTGGAGGTCGGTTTCAACCTCAAGGGCTTCGCCTACACCCTCTCGTGCTTCTTCTATGGCATTTTCGACGTTGCCTCGGTCCTAGCCGGGGCCGCTGAAAAGCCCCCTGCTTTCGTGTCATGGCTGGCGTTCGGCTCGGGCTGTGCCACCCAGTTGTTCGGGTTTCCGCTGAAGACATACAATCTGAAGATCAGCCTCCCTTACGAGTGGCAAGATTACTTCTCCTGGTCCTTCGGGTTCATCCCCTTGCTCGGCGGCTGCCTCGACGCGATCGTCGTCTACGTCACCAAGGGCGGAGGCAAGCTGAAGAAGGTTTTCACGAAGCTATGGGAGAAGCTCTCGCCGTGGGTCAATCTGGTCTACGGTGTGCTCATGGCCGTGCTTTTCGTGGTGTTCGCCTGCATCTGGCCAAAGACGTACCTGGGCGACCTCCCCTTCTACCTGGGCGCCTTCCCCTTCTTGATCCTCATCCAGAACCTTATCGGCCAGGTAGCGTACGTGTCGAAGCCTATCGCCCTGTGGAAGGGCAAAGGCACCGCCATCGCCGCCATCATGACCGGCGTGGGTGATTTCGGCAATATGGGTATGAGCTGCCTGTACCTCGTCACCTGATGGAGGCCGTGTCGCGTGCAGTGTGGTGGCTTCTCCGGGCTCGTGAGACAGGCCGGCCGGCTTGTTCAGACGAATCGCCGCGAGGCAAAGCGTGGAGGGAATCGCATGCGCGACAGCATCCTAGGAGCCGCCGTTCTTCAGGCTCCCTACGGCGCCACCACCCGGTACCGGAAACACCCCCCGGATCCGCCCCACCCGCCAGCCGAGCTGCCACGTCCAGCGAGCCCGGCCTTCGCGGGTTAGGAGGAGCACGGGCGTGCGCAGGAGGAGGCTCGCCCATTTGCGGAGGCCGGGGAGCCAGCCGAGCCGGGGCATCCCCCGGTTGCGGTAGCGCTCGTAGATCACCACGTTGTGGAGGCCGTAGCTCACGCCCTGACGGTAGGGGACGGTCGGAGGGGGTCATGGGGTGGGGGCGATGATAGCCCAGGCGGTTTCCTGCGCAGCGGGCCGCTTGCGCGGGACCCGGGTTGGGGTGCTAGTCTCTTGCTCTTCGCGCACGAATCCCTCCGGAGACTCCCGCATGATCCCTACACCCCGCCGCTCGCTTCTCGCCCTGAACGCGCTGTCGATCGCGCTGGCGCTTCCCCTCCTTGGATTCCAGGCCACGCACGAGCATGCGTCGCCGCCGCTTCCGGCCGGCACGCCGGCTGCCGGCGAGACCGTGATCAACGTGCCGCCGGTCGACGTCGGCACCGATACCCTGGAGGCCCGCGGCGCGGCCGAGCGCGCCTCGGTGGGCCGTTTCAAGGTCGATCACGACTTCCGGTTCACCGACCGGCTGCCGGAGAGCGGCATCACCTTCGTCCACCAGATCGTGGACGACGCCGGCAAGAACTACAAGGCCGCCCACTACGACCACGGCAACGGCATCGCCGTGGCGGACGTGGACGGCGACGGCCTGCCCGACGTCTACTTCACCAGCCAGCTCGGCGGCAACCAGCTCTGGAAGAACCTGGGCAACGGCAAGTTCCGCAACATCACGGCGGAGGCCGGCGTCGCCGTGCTCGGCAAGATCTCGGTGACCGCCACCTTCGCCGACATCGACAACGACGGCGACCAGGACCTCTACGTCACCACCGTGCGCGGCGGCAACGTGCTGTTCGAGAACGACGGCAAGGGGCATTTCAAGGACATCACCCAGAAATCGGGCCTCGGCTACGTCGGCCACTCCTCCGCGGCCGTCTTCTTCGACTACGACCGCGACGGCAAGCTCGACCTGCTGCTGGTCAACGTCGGCAAGTACACGACGGAGGTGAAGGGCAACGGCGGCTATTACGTCGCCTACGAGGACGCCTTCAAGGGGCACATGTTCCCGGAGCGCACGGAGTACAGCGTCCTCTACCACAATGAGGGGGGCAACCGCTTCGTCGACGTCTCGGCGAAGATGGGGCTGCGCGACGGCGGCTGGAGCGGCGATGCCTCGATCTGCGACTTCAACGAGGACGGCTGGCCCGACCTCTACATCCTCAACATGCAGGGCGACAACCACTACTGGGAGAACCAGGGCGGCAAGGGGTTCGTCGAGAAGACGGCCCAGTACTTCCCCAAGACCTCCTGGGGCGCCATGGGGATCAAGGTGTTCGACTTCGACAACGACGGCCGCATGGACCTGCTGATCACCGACATGCACTCGGACATGGTCGGCGAGGACGTGGCGCCGCAGGACGAGAAGCTCAAGTTCCCCCCCGCGGAGGACCTGCCCATCTACCAGGGAGCGGCCAACAACATCTTCGGCAACTCCTTCTACCACAACCTCGGCGGCGGCAAGTTCGAGGAGAAGTCGGACGCGCTCAACCTGGAGAATTTCTGGCCCTGGGGAGTGAGCGTCGACGACTTGAACGCCGACGGCTGGGACGACGTCGTGATCACCTCCAGCATGAACTTCCCCTTTCGCTACGGCGTCAACTCGGTGCTGCTCAACAACCAGGGCGAAGGCTTCCTGGACAGCGCCTCGCTGCTCGGCGTCGAGGCGCGGCGCGGCGGGCGCACCCGCAAGACCTGGTTCACCCTCGACTGCTCGGGAGCGGACAAGGACCATCCCCAGTGCAAAGGCAGGACGGGCCGCTACACCGTCACCGGCACCCTGGGCACCCGGTCGTCCGCGATCTTCGACCTCGACAACGACGGCGACCTGGACATCGTGACCAACGAGCTCAACTCCGAGCCGCAGGTCCTCGTCAGCGACCTGGCGCAGCGGCGCAAGATCCACTGGCTGAAGGTCCACCTGACGGGGACCGTGTCCAACCGCAACGGCCTCGGCGCCGTGGTCAAGGTCCACGCCGGCTCCCGGGTGCTCACCAAGGTGATGGACGGCAGCTCCGGCTATCTCTCGCACAGCATCCTGCCGCTCTACTTCGGCCTGGACCAGGCCGAGAAAGTCGACCGGATCGAGGTGAAGTGGCCCTCCGGCAGAGAGCAGACCGTCGCCGGGCCGATCGCGGCCAACCGCCTCCTGGAGGTGACCGAGCCGAAGGGAGACGCCAAGAGCAAGGCGCCTTGAGGGCTGGACGACCGGGACGGAATTGCGGCGCGGGCCGGAGAGGTCTAGGATCTTACCCACCAGACTGGCTCCAAAGCGCCTGCTTGCAAGGGAGATCGACATGCCCGAAGTCCGTTCCCGCTCTTTCCTCGCCCTGCTCGGCGTCGCGATCGTCGCGGCTGCCGTGATCGTCCCGGCGACCGCGAAGCTCGCGGCCGCCGCCCCTGCCCGGGAGCCGGCGCCCTCCGCCGAAATGGACGGCCAGGTCCTGGACGCCCAGGGCAAGCCGCTGGCCGGAGTCACGGTGACGATGCTCAAGGCCGGGGAGGAGAAGCCCAAGACCCAGACCTCGGGCGCCGATGGCGCCTTCAGGTTCGATGCGCTCCCCTCGGGCGTCTACATCGCGGCGGCGGCGATGGAAGGCTTCAGCCCGGTGACCTGCCGGGGCATCCGTCTCGTCGCCGGCCAGGGCCGCCGCCTGGAGATCAAGCTCCTGCCCACCGGCGGCGAGCCTTCGACCTGCACCACCGTCGAGCCCCCTGCGTAGCCCCGGAAGAGATGTCCCGGGGACGAGCTCTCACAGACTTGTCCCTAATTCGGGTTCTCGCTGCACCTGTCACTGTGACACCAAATTCCACCATTTCGGTGGGACCTGGCGATCGCGGGTTCGCAGGTCGTCGGGATTATCTGTAGTCTTCTGGGGGGACTTTGACATGGCTAAGAAGATCGTGATCGTCGGTGGGGGAACTGCGGGCTGGATGACGGCGGCCCACCTCAAGAAGGCCCTGCCGGGGATGGACATCACCCTCATCGAGTCGGCCAACATCAAGACCGTGGGCGTCGGCGAGGCGACGTTCAGCACCGTCAAGCTCTTCTTCGACTTCCTCGGGCTCGACGAATGCGACTGGATGCCGAGCTGCAACGCCACCTACAAGCTGGGCATCAAGTTCGTCAACTGGCGGGCCGCGGGCGGCCACTTCTACCACCCGTTCCAGCGCTACGAGGTGGTGGACGGCTTCAACATGGGCGAGTGGTGGCTGAAGCTCAAGCGGCACGAGGAAGCCTTCGACGACGCCTGCTTCACCATTCCGGCGTTGTGCGAGGCCAAGCGCTCGCCCCGCTTCTACGACGGCCGGGTTTTCGACGACAAGGTCCAGGACTACTTCTCCGTCGACGTCCGCGGCAAGAAGAACATCCTCGCCGAGCACAAGGTTCAATATCCGTACGCCTATCAATTCGACGCCGGCCTGCTGGCCAAATTCCTCACCGGCTATGGCACCAAGCGCGGCGTCAAGCAGATCTTCGATGAAGTCGTGGAGGTCAAGCTGCGGGAGGACGGCAGCATCGACCACCTGGTCACCAACGAGCACGGCAATCTCGCGGGCGATCTCTTCGTCGACTGCACCGGCTTCCGGGGGCTGCTGATCAACAAGACCCTCGGCGAGCCGTTCGTCTCGTTCTCCGAGTCGCTGTTGTGCGACAGCGCCATCGCGCTGCAGATCCCCCGCGACATCAAGACTCACGGCATCCAGCCCTATACCACGGCCACGGCGATGACCAACGGCTGGGTGTGGAACATCCCGCTCTATGGCCGCGACGGCACGGGCTACGTCTACTCCAGCAAGTTCACCACTCCCGAGGCGGCGGAAGAGGAGTTCCGCGCCTATCTCGGACCCGCCGCCGAAGGCATCAAGCCCAACCACATCAAGATGCGGATCGGCCGCTGCCGCAACTCCTGGGTGAAGAACTGCGTCGCCATCGGCTTGTCGAGCGGCTTCGTCGAGCCGCTGGAGTCGACGGGCATCTTCTTCATCCAGAACGGTATCGAGGAGCTGGTGAACCACCTGCCGGGCGAGCATGTCGAGGACGAGACGGCGAAGAGCTACAACAAGGTGGTCGGCGAGGCCATCGACGGCGTGCGCGACTTCCTCATCCTCCACTACCGCACGACGGACCGCAACGACACCGAGTTCTGGCGCGCGACCAAGAGCCTCAAGCTCCCCGAGTCGCTCGAAGAGCGCTTCGCGCTGTGGAAGAAGCGGCTGCCGAACGCCCGCAACATCAATCCGTCCTTCCACGGCTTCGAGGCCTACTCGTACTCGGTGATGCTGCTCGGCCTCAACTACCAGCCCGAGCAGAGCCTGCCCGCCCTCGACCACATCGATCCGGCCGGCGCCCACCGGGCCTTCCGCGCCATGAAGGAGAGGACCGAGCGCCTGGTCGCCACCCTGCCCTCGCAGCTCGACTACCTGTCGCGGGTGCGCGCCGAGGTCGGCGTGCCGGTCGCGGTGTAAACGAATCGTCCGCGGCTCTGCTGCCGCGGATCCCCCAGGGCGCCCCGGAGTGTGGGCGCCCTTTTCTTTGCCGGCCGGGTCTCAGAGCCCGTCGAGGTTGCCCAGGATGAGCCGGTCTCCCGGTCCGGCATGCAGGTCGATGTCGACGTTGGGCTTGCCGCCGCGGTGTGTGGTGTCGCAGAGGAGGTGCCCGGCATGGAGGACGCAGGGGTCGGCCTTGCCGTCGCCGTCCATGTCGCCGAGAGCCGGCGGGTCGCCGGGTTGACCGAACGGAATGCTGACGTTGGGAGCCTTGCCCCGGTGCGTGGTGTCGCAGAGGAAGACTCCGGCGCGATAAACGCAGGGATCGGCCTTGCCGTCGCCGTCGACGTCCGCGAGCAAAGGCACGTCCGCCGGCAACCCGAAGTGGATGGTCACGTTCGGATTTCCGCCCTGGCGCGTCGTATCGCAGAGAAACTGGCCGCTGCGGAACACGCAAAGGTCGGCCTTGCCGTCACCGTCGACGTCTCCGAGGAGCGGGATGTCCGTAGGCAGGCCGAAGGCGGCGGCGGTGCCGTCGGAAAGCACACCATAGTGCTGCAAATCGCAGGCATAGGTCGTGCCGAAGCGCGTACAGAGATCGGCGCGGCCGTCGCCGTCGAAATCTCCGATCAAAGTGATCTCACCCGGCCGGCCGCCGAAGGACTGGGTCAGCACCGGCTCGCCGCCGGAGGTGGGAGTGAAACAGAGCACCTGTCCGCCTCGCGCGAGGCAGGGCTCATCGCCGGGGGAGGCGAGGAACCGCGCAGCGTAAATGCCAATGCCCCCCGAGCCGTCCCGCTCCCAGGTTGCGGCGAGTACGCCCTGAGGGCCGAATGCGACCTGCGGGAGGTCGTCGCACTGGTCGGCGGTGCTGGAGGCCAGAGAGAACGAAGGACCGGCCGGACGGCCGTCGCTTCGATAGAGGCGCCCCTTGACGCCACAGGTATAGGGGGCGTCGCCGCTCCACACGACGACGAAGTTTCCCTGAGCATCCGAGGCGACGCTTGGCCGCAGAGTATCGGCGGCCAGACCTGCGACGACGAGGAATTCCTTTCCTCGCGGTGCTCCGGCGCTTGTGAAGCGCTTGCCTAGGATGCTCTTCGGTGCCTGCTCGCGGCGTTGGAACTGCCAGACGATGACGAAGTCACCCGCAGCATCGGCGGCAACCGCAGGAAGGAGGTGAAGGCCGGGCGTGCGACTGTTGACGAGAAAAGGGGCTCCCTCGCGTTGACCTGTCACCAGAAAACGCTGGCTGAGAATTGCGGACTGCTCCGGATCGAAAGGCTCATCCACCGTTTGGGCGTCCCAAACGGCCACAACGTGGCCTGCCTGATCGACGGCGAGACCGTTGGCGCCGGTGAAGGCCTCTCTGTGATCGTCCAGGTCCACCCGGAAGTAGGGGGAGGAATGGAGGCCCGTTGGGTCGAGGACCCGAGCGAAGAGATGGTGGTGGCGGAGAGGGGCGGGGAAACAGTCGAAGCAAGGACCGTCCTCGGCAAGGACGAAATACCCCCCTGACGGCAGGGCAACCGCATCGGCGACATTGGAGGATTGGGAGGAAGGACTACTGACGAGGAATTGAGAACGAAGAGGAACAGCATCCTTCGTGAAACGGGATCCCAGTAAATACGTGTAACGATTCGCCAACACCTTGGTGTAGAAAAGAGTAAAGCCGTTCGGGATCGAAACGACCCTCTGCGCAATGCTCCAGTCGTCGCCTAGAAAACTGAGCGCACGGTTCTCCCCGGAGGATTCGTGCCCTGAGGAATCGAAGCTCCGTGCAGCCAGGTATTCGGGGTTCTCGAGGAAACCGAAGTGGTAGAACCACCCGATCGTAAAAACCCCATCGGGATCAACGCTGACGTCGGGATAGAATGCGTCCTCTGACGACTGGTTGACCCTGACCTCCGGCCCGAGCGGACTCTGGGCCTCAATCCTTGTCCCGATAAAGGCGGTCATCCATGCCAGAAGTAAGAACCCCTTGCTTGGTGTCGTCATAATTTTTGTAACTAGGATAGCCTGGAAGGATGCTGGGGCGCAATCCCGCAGGCGATGACGTTCTGATCGGCCGGCCTGGCCATACAATCCCCCCACCATGACTCGTCTCCGCGAGCAGGAGATCCTGGGGCGCGAGCTGCGCGCCAATCCGCTCTATGAGCTGGTGTTGTTCGACCGGTTGGAGCCGGAGCTGCGGCGCACGCTCGCGAACCTGGAAAAGGAGTCCGGATTTTACGGCGTGCTGCGCCCGGCGGAGGGCGCGGCGCTCGGCCTCAAGTCCGTGGATCGCGACACGGCCCTCCTCTTCCTCACCCTGCGCCAGCCGGGCCGGCTTCCCGGGTACGCTCGTCTCCTGGCCGGCGAGGGCGCGGCGCGCGTGGCGGCCCAGCTCGTGGCCGACGGCGTCCTCGAGATTGCGACCGGCGACGGCGGATTCGTCTCCGGGGCGGCGGCCTCCCCCCTGCTTTGGGGGGAAGGCGGCGAGACGGGAAAGGGCCGCGGCCGGCTCGCCGACCTCTCGCGGGCCGCCCTGCGGTACGGCCAGTCCCTCGCCCTCGACGATCCCCTGCGCCTCTCCCTGCGCCTCTACGGCTTCAACCGCCGGCCGCTCACCCCGGCCTGGAAGCGCCTGCTCCCCGAGGCCGCCGCCGTCGAGCGCCATCTCGGAATCGCTCCGGGCGGGCCGCACCGCCGGCTCCTCGACCGGAGCTGGTCGCGATCCGGCTCCTCCGAAGCCTGGCTGAGCTGGCGATGGCGCGGGGTCGATGCGGGCGGCGACGGCGGCCGTCTCGGGGGGGCCGGCGCCACCTGGAAGCTCTACGTCAGCCCTGTGCCGGAGGCTCTCGCCGGCCGTTTCGGCCGCATCCTCGACGCTCTGGCCGCGGCGCGCGCTCCCCAGTTCAAGATCGGCCTCGACGCCGCCGGGCTGCTGCGGCCCGACAAGCTGGTCGCCTACTTCCCCAGCTTCGAGCGGCTCGCCGCGGCGGCCGAGGCGTTGACCGGCCGGCTCGGCGACACCCCGGCGCAAGACGTCCCCTTCACCTCGGAGATCGCCGCCGGCGGCCTCCTCTCCTGGGGCGTCGATCCGCCGGCGGAGGGTCCGTGGAGCGGCCGTGAAAGCTGGCGCCTGTGGCTCACCCTTGCCATCGCTGATGTGGAGAAACGTCGGGATCGAGCCCCGGAGGTCCAGAAGCGTGTGCAGCTACCGGCTGATCCTCTACTGCATGTTCCGGCCGATCCCTACCGCATCGCCCTCCTCGATCGACACAGCATGTTGTCGCTCCGCTAACTGCAGATCAAGAGCAGAAAAGAATGGGAGCGCGATCGAAGCAGAGGTCCGAAATGACTCCGGCAGTCCGGTGCGGCCCGACAGCAGTAGACAATATGGGTCTGGTCGCCCAACACCAAGAGGTATATGTGTATGTCGATCCTTCGTGAAGGACGGCCAACCCGGGCAGTCGAGCGAACGGAACTAAACAGGTGCCTGTGTCTTTTTGGACGGTTTGCGCGTCGGTATGTGCGAGAATGGGGGAGAACCATGACCACTTCGCGCGCTCGCCACCTTTGCCGGGCATTCTTCGCCCTGACCGCGCTCCTCGCCGCCCCAGCCGGCGCGGGCTGGGAGCCGCTTGGCGGCCCGACGCGGCTGGGTGTCGACTTGCGCATCGCCCCTTCCGCACCGGCCACGCTCTACGCCAGCGTGATCGACGCGGAGGTGCCGCGGCTGTCGTTTCTCTGGCGGAGCGACGACGCGGGACACACTTGGCGATCCCTGCAGCCGCAACTGATGCGCCCGTTGAGCGCGCTGGTCCTCGACCCCGGGCAGGCCGACGTCGCCTGGGCGTGGGTGCCGAGCTTGTCGGCAGGCTTTTCCGACCGCGACGAGCTGTGGCGGACCGCCGACGGCTGGGTCACCTGGGAGCGCCGCTTCCAGAATCCGCTGCTGGGTTTCACTCCCCGGGTCGTGCAGCTGATCGCCGACCCGGACGACCCGCAGACGATCTATCGCGTCGAGCTGGACGTCGCCGACCACTTCCGCCTCGACTCCTCTCACGACGGTGGCCGCACCTTTCGCGAAGGCGCTCCCATCGAGCAGCAGCCGACTCCCGACGGCGTCGTCCTGCGGCCCGAAGACGGCGAGCTCATCGCCTTTACCGACGGCGGTCTCTACGCCAGCCGCGACGACGGTGCCACCTGGTCTCGCCGCGGCGCCTTCCGCGGCACCGGCTTTGTCGCCGGTGTGGCGGCGGCATCGGAGTCGCGACGGCTCTACGGGGTGCCGGCAACGGGTGGCGCCTGCCTCGCGCGGAGCGACGACGCGGGCGCGCGCTGGCGGCGGCTGGCCGGGCCCGGCT
>JBAPYB010000688.1:0-7568 GCA_049284515.1 Thermoanaerobaculia bacterium | reverse complement strand
GCGGTTGGGGGGGGACCGCCTCAAGGCCTCCTGGCGGGTGGTGGCACCTGCGGCGCGGCCGGGCTCCCTGGTCCGTTTGGAGCTGCCCGAGCTCGTCTACGCCGCCGCCCGGGCCGACCTGGGAAACCTGCGGCTGGTGATCGGCGAACGCCAGATCCCCTTCTATCGCTGGTCTCCTGCCGCGCCGGCCCTCGCCTTGTGGGAGGGGGGCGTCCGCCCGGCGGGCGACGTGCGCGCCAGGGAAAGCACGCTGGAGATCCGCCTCCCCCGGTCCGGGATGCCGCTGACCGAGCTCGACGTGATGGCGCCCGCCCAGCCGCTGCGGCGCAACGTGGTGCTGCGCTACCTGGAGCCCGTCGCCCATCTCGCGCGCCGCGCCGGCGAGCCGAAGGCGGTTCCCCCTCCGCCCTTGCGCGCCACTTGGGAGTGCATGCCCCAGGCCCCCGTTCCCTGCCGCCTGCGAACGCCGCTTCCCGGCCGCGCACCGTCCGTCCTCTCCGTACAGTTCCACGACGGCGACAATCCGCCGCTGCCCGACCTCGACACCGCGGTCTGGCGCCGCCGCGACCTCCTCCTGTTCGTCTGGCCCCAGGCGGTGCCCAAGACGGCGACGGTGCGCCTGCTGGCCGGCGCCGATTCGCTGAGAGCCCCCTCCTACGACCTCCAGGCGCTGGGCGACACGCTCGTCAGCCGGCCCTGGCAGCCCGCGGCGATCAGCTCCGGCGGCGACGCTCCGGCCGGAGGACCGCCCTGGTGGGGCCGCTGGCTGCGGCCCCTGATGCTGGGTTTCGCCGGCATCTGGCTGATCCTGCTGTTGCGGCGGATCCTGATGGAATCGTGAGCGTGGCAGGCCCTACGCCAACCCGTCTGCTGCTGGTGGGGGCCGGCCATGCGCACCTGGAGATCCTGCGCCGCCTGATCCTCCAGCCGCTCCCGGGCATGGCGCTCACCGTCGTGTCCGTGGGTTCCTTCCACCATTACTCGGGAATGGTCCCCGGCTTCCTCCAGGGCACCTACCGGGAGGAGGAGATCGCGGTGCGCGTGCCGGACCTCGTGGCGCGGGCGGCAGGACCGGCAGGGGGTCAATTCCTCGCCGGCCGGGCCGTGGCCGTGAGGCCGGACCGCCAGGTGGTGCATGTCCAGACGGGTCCCCAAGAGGTCGTGGAGGTGCCGTGGGACCTGGTCTCCTTCGCCGTCGGCTCCAACACCGCGGGCGTGGAAGCTCCCGAGATCGCCGGCGAAGCGCAGCGGATCAAGCCTCTGGGGCGCGCCGTCGCCCTTCGAACCCGCCTGCAGGAGCTGGCCCGCAACGCCGGAGGTGGCACCGTACCGGTCGCGGTGGTGGGCGGCGGCGCGGCGGGGGTCGAGGTCGCCCTCGCGATCTCCACGGCTCTGGAGCGGGAAGGCGCGGCGCATCGCATCACGATCGTCGAAGAGGGAGAGGAGATCCTCGCCGGCTACCGCGGCCGCTTCCGGAAGCGAGCCCGCGAGATCCTCCACCAGCGGGGAATCGTGGCCCTCACCGGCCGGCGGATCTCCGCCGTCCATCCGGACCGGGCGGAGGCGGAGAACGGCGCCCGGATTTCCTCCCGGCTCACCGTCTGGCTCACGGGAGCGGTCTCCTGGCCGCTCTTCCGGGACTCCGGCCTGCCGCTGGACGACCGGGGATTCCTGCTGACCGACGACTCCCTGGCCTCGGTGGACGATCCCAGGATCTTCGCCGCCGGCGACTGCGGCACCCTCGCGAGCCACCCCGGCACCCCCAAGGCCGGCGTCTACGCCGTGCGCGAGGGGCCGGTGCTCTGGCGAAGCCTGAAGGCCGCGATGGAAGGAGGTGAGCCCCCCCGCTACGCGCCGCAGCCGGGCTTCCTCTCCATCCTGAACACCGGCGACGGCCGCGCCCTGCTCGATTACAAGGGGATCGTCTCCCACAGCCGCTGGGCCTGGCGGCTCAAGGATCGCATCGACCGCCGCTTCATGGCGCGGTATCAGCGGCTCGGCTGAGGGGCCCTCCGCTGGCCGTGCTAGGCTTGGCGCATGTCGAAAACCGGCCTGTCCTCGGTGAGCGATCTGGCGCGGACGGCTCCGGGCCTCAGGCTGCTCGTGCTATTCGGTTCCCGGGCACGGGGAGAGTCGCATCCGGGCTCCGACTGGGATTTCGGCTACCTCGCAGATCCGGACTTCGATTCCAGTGACTTCCTTGCCGGCTTGGTCCTTCGTCTCGAGACCGATCGCATCGACCTCGTCAACCTGGGGCGTGCCGGCGGTCTCCTCCGCTTCCGGGTCGCAGCGGAAGGCCAGCCTCTGTTCGAGGCCAGTCCAGGCAGCTTCGTTCGTTTCTGGTTCGCAGCCGTCTCCTTCTGGTGCGACATGCGGCATATCTTCGAGGCGGGATACGAAGAGATCCTCCAGGATTTGAGGGCCTGATGAGCGGGCTGGATCGAGCGCTGATGGGTGAGAAGACCGCCGCGATCGAGCGGCACCTCAATCGGGTTGCCCAGCGCCTGCCCGCCGATCCAGAGGAACTCGTACCCATGAGCGATGCCTCGGATGCGGTGATCCTCCACCTCTGGCAGGCCGTCCAGGCGGTGATCGATCTGGCGGCCTCGGCCTGCATCTATTTTCGCCTGGGTACTCCACAGAACTACGGCGACTCGTTTCAGCGGCTGGCTGCAGCGGGTTTCCTCGCTCCCGCTCTGGCGGCACGGCTCACACGAGCCGCGGGATTCCGCAACGTCGTTGCGCACGCCTACGACCAGCTCGACATGGGACAGGTCTATCGCGCGGCCCGGGAGGGGCCCGCGGACTTGCGCGCCTTCCTGAAGACTCTCGCCGAGCACATCCAGTAGGGGCTATCCCATTGGGAGGAAGGGAATGGCTCCTCGGGAGGGATTCGAACCCCCAACATTTCGGTTAACAGCCGAACGCTCTACCGTTGAGCTACCGAGGAATGGAAAGAAAGCCTCCGGCCTAAGCCGGGAGGCGGAATTCTAGGCGGACCGCCCGCCGGTGTCAAACGATAGCAACGCGGCGGGCGGATTCCCTTTGGTCTACATCGTGTTGTCCAGGAACGGCTTCAGCTTCGTCGCCCGGCTGGGGTGACGCAGCTTGCGCAGCGCCTTGGACTCGATCTGCCGGATGCGCTCGCGGGTGACGTTGAACGACCGGCCCACCTCTTCCAGGGTGTGCTCGGAGCCGTCGCCGACGCCGAAGCGCATCTTGAGCACCAGCTCCTCCCGCGGCGTCAGGGTCTTGAGCACCTTGCGGGTCTGGTCCTTCAAGTTGGCGAAGATCACCGAATCGATGGGCGAGACGGCGTTCTTGTCCTCGATGAAGTCGCCGAGATGCGAATCCTCCTCCTCGCCGATGGGCGTTTCGAGGGAGATGGGCTCCTGGGCGATCTTCATGATCTTGCGCACCTTGGAGGCCGGCAGGTCCATGCGCTCGCCGATCTCCTCCGCCGTGGGCTCGCGGCCCAGCTCCTGCACCAGCGAGCGGCTGGTGCGGGTCAGCTTGTTGATGGTCTCGATCATATGCACCGGAATGCGGATCGTCCGCGCCTGGTCGGCGATGGCGCGGGTGATCGCCTGCCGGATCCACCACGTGGCATAGGTCGAGAACTTGTAGCCGCGGCGGTACTCGAACTTCTCCACCGCCTTCATCAGGCCGATGTTCCCCTCCTGGATCAGGTCGAGGAACTGCAGCCCGCGATTGGTGTACTTCTTGGCGATCGAGACCACCAGCCGGAGGTTGGCCACGATGAGCTCCTCCTTGGCCCGCTCGCACACCGCCTCGCCCTGCCGGATCTTGTTGATCGTGGCGGCGATCTCGGCGTGGGTGGTGCCGTAGCGCTCCTCCAACTCGCGCAGATGGCCCCGGTACTTCTCGATGCGGCGGCGGTGCAGGGCCTTGAGCTCCTCGTTGGTCTCGCGCTTCAGGGCCGTCTGCGCCCGCTTGATGTCCTGCTCGAAGCGGGTGAACTGCTTGTCGATGTCCTTCAGGAAGTCCACCAGCCGGTTGCGGGTCTGGACGCTGAAGTCGACGGTGCGGATGTCCTTGGCGATCTTCGCCACCAGGCGATCGATCTCGCGCTCGATCTCCAGGTACTTCTCGCCGTCCGGCTTGCAGCGCTTCTGGCGCTTGCGCAGCTCGCCGATCTCGCGGTCGTTGTCGGCGATCTGCTCGAAGATCCGGAGGTTCCCCTTGATGCGGTCGGCAGCCTTGGGATCGAGCGGCTCGTCGGGATCGGCGGCCACCAGCTCGCGCAGGATCCGCTTGTCCTTGGTCGCCATCTCGTTGAGGCGCAGGAGCTCCCGCAGCACCACCGGGTTCTCGCACAGCGCCTCGTAGATCAGCCACTCGCCCTGCTCGATGCGCTGGGCGATCTCCACCTCGCCCTCACGGTCGAGGAGGGGAACGGTGCCCATCTCGCGCAGGTACATGCGGACCGGGTCGTTGGTCTTCTCGTGCGTGGCGAGGCCGAACTCCGTCGTCTCGTCCTCTTTCTTGTCGAACTCGCTGGCGCCGGACTCGAAGTCGTCCCGGTTCTGATAGCGCTCCGGGCGATCGATGACGTCGACCCCGAGGTCGGAGAACCGGAGGTAGATCTCGTCGAGCTCGTCGGGGAGGCTGACCACCTCCTCCGGCAACATTTCGTAGATCTCGTCGTATAGAAGGTAGCCCTTCTCCTTGCCAAGCTCGATGAGCTGCTTGACGGAGCTATACTTCTCTTCGACGGGCGTCAGGCTGGAAATCGTCAATGGGCTCTCCTCTCAGCCAATATCGGAAATACCGGGAATTACCGGGACTTGGAACATGCGAACGAAACTCAACCGGCCCCGGGATTGACTACCGGCCGGGACCCCCGATGCAGGCTGCGGTTCAAACGGTCTCTCTCATTCAAGAGGCGATTCAGGAGCGCTTCGTCACCCCGTCGCTGCGCTTCACCGATCTCTCTTTGCACTTCCTGGCGCCGCCGGCGAAACCAGCGGCCTGCCAACGTGTCGAGGGATTCTTGGAGCCCGCTTTTTCCGGGCGCAAAACTCCCTTCTACCATAATCTTGGCGAACCGGACATCTATTCCCTCTCCTTCCCCCAACCGCGAGCGTACCTGCTGGGCGCTGGGAGGGGAGCCGGCGTCTGCATAGAGAGCACAGAAAGCCTCGTAGATATTCCTGCATTCGGTGTCGAAGAAAACCTCCGGCGGCGGCAACTGGTCGCGGGGCGGAACCGCGGCTGCGTCCTCGGTCTGCAGGAGCACGTCGAGCACCTGCTCCTCCAGGCTGCGCACCAGCCGGGGACCCTCCCCGTCTCCTCCGGCGGACCCCGGCAGAGACGCCGCCGGAGCTGACGGTCCCGCCTCCGTCCTCGCGCTGCCTGCGATGCGCCGGGAGAGCATCTCCACCGGAACCCCCAGCCGGTCGGCAGCGATCCGGGCATAGCTGAAACGCAGGATGGCGTCGGGAATGGGCCGCAACAGCTCGGCCACCGCGGTCCCCGCCTTGGCCTGGAGCTGCGGCTCCCGGGCGGTCCCCGCGGGAATGGCGCGGTCGAGCTCGGCGACCACCGCGTCCTCGGCCGCCGCGACCGCTGCCCGCACCGCCTCCTCCCCCTGCTCCAGCCGCAACGAATCCGGATCGTGGGTGCCCGGGAAACGCGCCCGCCTCACGCCCAGCCGTTCCGCGAGGAGCAACGGCAGCGCCCGGCGGAAGGCGTTCTCGCCGGCATTGTCGCCGTCGTAGGCCACCACCACCTCCTCGGCATAGCGCGACAGGAGCCTCGCCTGCTCGGGGGTGAGCGCGGTGCCCATCCCGGCTACCGCGCCTTCGAGGCCACAGGCGACCGCGCCGATGACGTCGAAATACCCCTCCACGAGCACCGCCCGGTTCGTCTCCCGGATCTCCCGCTTGGCGAGGTGCAGGCCGTAGAGGAGCAGCCCCTTGTGGAAGCGGTCGGTCTCGTTGGTGTTGACGTACTTGGCCTTGTCGTCGCCCAGAGTGCGCCCGCCGAAGCCCACCAGGCGGCCCGACGGGTTGTGGATGGGGAACATCAGCCGGTGGCGGAAGCGGTCATAAGGATCGCCGCTACGCTCCGACTTCGCGATCAGCCCCGCCGCCTCCAGGTCCGCCTTGGGGATGCGCGGGTGGAGGGCGCGGATCAGGTTCTGGAAGCCGTCCGGCGCGTAGCCGAGGCCGAAGCGCTCGATCAGCTCCGGCGGAATGCGCCGCCGCTCCAGGTACTCGCGGGCGAAGGCCGACCTCTTGAGCTGATCGGTGAAGAAGGCCGCCGCCGCCTGGAGAGCCCCTTCCAGGTCCTGCTCCGGCTTTCCCCCCGCGAAGCGCGCCTCCGTGCGGCTCGGCAGGGGGATGCCATACCGCATCGCCAGCGCCTCGATCGCTGCCGGGAAGTCGTCGCCGGTGGTGAGCATGTGGAGCTTGATGGCGTCGCCCCCGGCGCCGCAGCCGAAGCAGTAGAAGACGCCCTTCGACGGATCGACGCTGAACGACGGCGACTTCTCCTTGTGGATCGGGCACAGTCCCTGGTACTGGCGCCCGGCCTTGACCAGCCGCGTGTGCTCGGAGGCGACGGCGACGATGTCCACGGCGTCGCGCACGGCCTGCACGAGCTGCGGGGTGAGGTTGACGTTGCCCAGAGGCATCGATTTCTTCTATCCCAATCCTTTAAGACACCCTACGCCCCCCGAAAGGTGACCACCGTCGCCCCGTCCCCGCCCTCGTTGGGAGCGCCCGAGCGGATCCCGGCGACTCCCCGGTGGGACCGCAACCGCTGGCGGACGGCCTGGCGCAGGCGCCCGGAGCCGTGGCCGTGGACCACCCGCACCTCTTTGCGCGAGGCGAGGAGCGCGCGGTCGATATAGGCCTCGAGCTCCTCCAGGGCCGGCTCCACCCGCAGGCCGATCAGGTTGATCTCCGGCGGCACCGCCGTCGCCTCGTCAATGTCGCCGATATTGCCGCGGCCGGCGCGGAGATCGGACCGATCCGTCCGATCCGACCGATCCGACCGATCGGGCTGGGTGGAGCCCCCGGGCGCCAGCTCCTCAGGGCGGCAGCGCACCCGCTTGCCGCGCACCAGGACCTCCGCCTTGCCGGGCTCCAGCTTTTCGAGCACGCCCACCCAGCCGAGCCCCACGTGGCGGACGGGCTGGCCCACCACCAGGGAACCACCCGGCGGCTCCGGCTCCTCCTGGACGAACGACGGGGCTTCGGCGAAGAGCGTCTGCACGGCCTCGGCGGCCAGACCACGCCGCCGGCCCTCCTCGAAACGCTCGCGCAGCCGTTCCTCTTCCCGGCGCAGCCGCTCCGCGGTCTGGCGGCGGAAATCGTCCAGCTCGGTCCGCATCTTCCTGCCCGTGCTGCGCCGCTCCTCCTCCAGGGCGGCCCGCTCCTCGGCCAGCCGGCGGCGGAGCTTCACGGCATCCCCGTGCTCGATCTCCAGCCGCTCGCGGGTCTCGGTCAGCTCCTGGCGCACCCGCTCGACTTCGGCGATGAGCCGCCGCAGGTCGCGGTGCTCGGAGCCCAGGCGCGCCTCGGCGCGGTCCAGCCACTCGG
>JBAPYB010000687.1:0-27101 GCA_049284515.1 Thermoanaerobaculia bacterium | reverse complement strand
TCTCCAGCCGTTGCACCACGCCGCCGACCACCTCCAGGCTGCCGCTGCCGCGGATCCACACCAGCACTCCGGCGCAGCCGGGAACGATGGCGTTGATCTGCGGCTGCGCCGCGCCGGTGATCACCTGGACATGGAGCGAGAGCTTGCCGCGCCGCCCGGGGAAGGAGACGCTGCCCGCCTTGCGCAGCTCCACCTGCTCGACCAGCTTGCGCATCCCCTCGTTGCGGCGGAACCCCGGCGCCTCCTCGACGAGCCGCCGCAGCGCCGGCCAGGCCTCCGGCTCCACCAGCAGCAGGTAGGGGAGCGCCGTCGCCGGCAGACCGGCCTTGGTGGCGGCATCGATGAGGTCCTCGACCGCGATCTCCAGCAGCAGGACGGTGGAGATCTCCCGGGTGTTCTGGACGTCCGCCTCCTCCTCGCCGGTCTGCGGCGAGACGGCGCCCACCTCGACCAGCAGCGCCAGCGCGAGACGGGTGGACGGGGGCGCCTCGGTCTCGTCGGCGATCAGGTCGAACAGCCGCAGGCCCGGCTGCTGGAGGATCCGCTCGAAGACCCGGCGCACGGGCAGATCGTGAAAATCGTGCCCGACGGACGGCAGGCTGGGGGTCAGGGACTGGAGAGGCTGGCCGGTGGCCGGGAGCAGGTGGCGGCGCTTGGCGAGCTCGTCCTTGAGCCACGCCGACTGCATGAGCAGCTCATGGAGGGGGAGGGGTCCCTCCTCGGCCTCGGGGAGGGGCTCGGGATCGAAGCGGAATCCCCCTTCTTCGAGCGACAGGAGGGCGAGCAGGGCTTCCCGGCCGCGCAGCCCCTGCCAGCGGGCGCCGGTGGCCTGGCCGTCGCGCAGCTCGAGCGTTCCCGAGCCGCCGGTGGCCTTCACCCGCAGGATGCCGGTCTTGCGCACCTGCCCGAGGTATTGGAGAAGCGCCCAGAGAGGGTGGTTGGCGAGATCGCCCTGCAACACCTGGAGCACGGCCGTGCGGTTGGCGAGCAGCCGGTAGAGGCGCAGCAGCAACTCCTCGAGATCGCACGGGCGGGTGAGCACGTCGTCGGCGCCGGCGCGCAGGGCGTTCACCGAATCGGCGGCGGCGGCCAGCACCAAGATGGGCAGCGAGTGGGTCGCCGGCAGCCCCCGCAATCCTTCGACCACGTCCAGCCCGGCGCCCGGCGAGGTGCCGAGCACCACGAGGTCGACCTGCTGCTCCTGGGCCACGGCGACGGCCCGCGCGCCCTCGCTCAGGCGGCGCACCTCGTGACCGGCCACGTGCAGCCGGTCAGCCAGCACCGCCGCGAAGACGGAATCACTCTCGATCACCAGGACTTTGGCCACGGCACCTCGCCTCCGGACTGGACGGAAGACGGAACTATTCTATGCGCTGGAGGGGGCGACCGGCAGATTTTCGAGGCGGCGCAGCCATTCGTCGAAGTGGCGGCACCGCTTCCGGATGGCCGCGAGGCCGATCCGGGAGGCGATGACGGGGCCGTGCAGGCGCTTCTGATAGCCCGGCACAACCCGACAGATGCGCGCCGACGGATGGGTCTCAGGCCCGTCGTTCACCTCTTCGGGTGAGGCGAATCTCGCGACCTCCGCGACCAGACGTGCCGCGTCGTGTTTCCCTGGAGAGACCTTCTCGATCTCCTTGGGAACGACGAGGAGCAGGGCCTCGAACTCGTGAAGCGAAAGGTAGGGGAGGAAGGTCCGGTGGCCGATATCTTCGCGGAAGGCCTCTTCCAGATGTTTGACGCGTTCGTAGCAGGATTTCTCTCGGGGCAGGCTGGCAAGGCCGGGGAAGTCGTTCGGCAGTCCGTAGTAGTCCATCATCGTGGTGACGGCCGCCGCTCCCGTGTCTTTCAGGAGATTCCACACTTCGCGCCGGACCTGGGGGTAGCTGGTGACTCCGCCCTTGAACTTCTCGCCGGATTTGACCCGCTTCGTGGAGATCAGGATGGCCGTGACGAGGATCTCAACTGTTAGAAGGTGGGGACCCAGGATGTCGCGGACGAAGGTCTCCTCCGTCTGCCCCTCCACCAGGACGAGAGCTCGCTTCACGACCGAGGCCGGCCTCCGAGCACGTTCTTTTCCCAGAGCTCGCCCAGCGAATAGCCATCCAGCCAGTTCTCCAAGTCCGCACTGGAAGGACGGCGGAAGACCGACTCCCCTCCTTCGCGATCCACCACGATGACGTCCTCGGGAGAAAGCTGGTTGACGAGGGTGACGGACTGGGTCGAGACAATGACCTGAGTCCTGTCAGCCGCAGCGCGAAGGAGGTCGGCCAGGACGGCGATGGCATAGGGATGGAGCCCCAGCTCCGGCTCGTCGATCAGGATCATGGTCGGGGGCTCCGACTGCAACAAAAGAGTCGCGAGAGAGACGAATCGTAGAGTGCCGTCCGACAGCGCGTGGGCGTCGAAGTAGGTGTCAGTCCCCTTCTCGTGCCATTCGAGCCGGATCTTGTCCGAATTCAGGCGGTCTGGCCGCAGATCGAAGCCGCCGAAGAAGGGCGCCACAAGTCGGACGGTTTCCGAGATGTTGCGGAACGTGCCAGGGTCCGTCTCCTGGAGCCGATAAAGGAAAGGTGCCAGATTCCCGGCGTCCGCACGAAGCATGATGTTGTCGTCCAGGTCGCTGGTCTGTTTAACCCGAGCTGAAAAGGTTGTGTCTTGAAAGTGGTAGACCTCCCAGCTCTGGATAGCCTTGACGACAGACTGGTTTCGCTCTTCCCCTTCAACCAGCAGCATTGTCTCCCGATCTCCCGACCTCATGTCAGAGTGGACTCCAAGGGAGGCGTTGAGGCTATCCTCGCCGGAAAGCTGAAAGAATATGCGCTCCTCCCCGAACACGAGTGCGTCGCCTACTGCCGGCACGAGCCGACAGCGATAGGCGTTCTTGGAAAACCAAAGATGGAAGAGCATCTCGACCGTTGCCTTGTTCCCGAAATGCAGCAACCGGTCCCCACCCCCGGAACGGGCGACGAAGAGCTGAAGATTCTGGTCCACGATCTCGTGGAGCAGCCGGAAGACCTCGATGAAGTTCGACTTGCCGGCCCCGTTGGCGCCGATCAGGACGTTGAGGGACCGCAGATCCAGGGTCTGATCCCGGATCGATTTGAAGCCGGCTATCTGAATACGGTCGAGGCGGTGCATGCGGGGCGAGTCTAGCACCGCCCCTAAGGCCGGTGGTCCTGAGGGGCCAGCAAGGCCCGGATCAGGTTGCGATGCGAGAAATCCCCGAGGCTGAGCCAGGCTAGGAACCCTTCCCGCCCCAGGAGCCGCTGCACGATCTCGGCCAGCGGCAGTCCCTGATCCCGCAGCTCCCGCGCCTTACCGCCCAGATCCTCCCACCATGCGATTTTGCGGGCCAGCCTCTCCTGGGCGTTCTCCAGAATGCCCGCATGGTCGCAGATCAGCAGCTCCGGCTCCAGGGCCAGCACCCGGCGCAGGGAGGTGATGTGCTCCTGGACGCTCTCGATGCGCCGCAGGTAGCGCACCCGCTCGTGGACGTACAGGTCCCCCGAGAACAGCCACCGCCGCTCCTCGTCGAACAGGCAGACGTGGCTGAAGGCGTGCCCCCGATCAAAGAACGGTTCTTCAAGCCCTTTCTGTCTGCCTACGGAGATCGGAGGAGGAGGGCCGGCGGCGGTCGAGACCTCCTGATGCAGCAGACGCTGAGCAACTATCGCTCCCTCTTGGCGCTTTGCCCGGAATTGGCCGAGTTGGAGACGCGGATTCTCCAGATCCTCGCGGAGCTGTGACTGAACCGCTCGCCCTGGCGCGGCGTTGCCGGTATGCTTCGCTCCTAACAAGCGGGGACGAACGTTGCCGACCGAGCTCGAAGACCTGATGACGCTGGCCCGGATGTACGGGATCCAGAGCGACTACCACGATGCCCTGGGCCGCCATGTGGTGGCCGGTCCCGATTCTCTCTTCGGGACCCTGAGGGCCTTGCAGGTGCCGGTCGACGGCTTCGGGGACGTGGCTGAAGCCCTTGCGGAGCGCCGCCAGGAGCTCGCCCGCCGCCTGTTGGAGCCGGTGATCGTGGCCTGGGACGGCCATGCTCCCGGCATCGAGCTGCGCACCGGTACCGGCGGCGGCTCGCTCGCCTATCACCTCGACCTCGAAGGCGGCGAGCGGCGGGCCCAGATGATGGACCTCGCGAGCCTCCCCGAGGTGCGGCCGGCCCAGGACGGCGACCGGCCCGGCCGGCGGCTGACCCTCTCCGAGCCGCTGCCGCCGGGCTATCACCACCTCACGGTCGAGGTGGCCGGGCAGAGCGCCCGGTCGCTGATCCTCTCGTCGCCGCGGCGCTGCTTCACGGGCAACGGCAAGCCGCTATGGGGAGTTTTCCTGCCCCTCTACGCGCTGCGCACCGCGCGGAGCTGGGGCGCGGGCGATTTCTCGGACCTGGAGACCCTGGCCGAGTGGACCGCCGGCCTCGGCGGCGGCCTGGTGGCGACTCTCCCTCTGCTCGCCGCCTTCCTCGACGAGCCGTGCGAGCCCAGCCCCTATGCGCCGGCCTCGCGCCTGTTCTGGAACGAGCTCTACCTCGATCCCCGCCGCCTGCCGGAATTCGCGGACTGCGCCGCCGCCCGCCGCCTCGTCGAGTCGTCCGAGCTTCAGCACGAGGTGGAAGTGCTGCGCGCCGGGCCCCGGGTGGACTATCCGCGGCTGATGACGCTCAAGCGCCGGGTCCTGGAAGAGCTCGCCAATCGCTTCTTCACGCGGCCGGGCGCGCGCGAAGAAGCGTTCGCGCAGTTCGTGGCCGGCAAGCCCAATCTCGAAACCTATGCCGCCTTCCGCGCCGTCGGCGACCGCCGGGGCGAGCCCTGGCAGGCGTGGCCCGAGCGCTTGCGGGAGGGCTCTCTCGCCCCGGCCGACTACGACGACGAGGACCATCGTTACTACCTCTGGACGCAGTGGGCCGCGGAGCAGCAGATGAGCGCCATGGCGCGGGAAGCGCGCCAGCGCGGCCCGGGCCTCTATCTCGACCTTCCGCTCGGCGTTCACGGCAGCGCCTTCGACGTCTGGAAAGAGCGCGACCTCTTCGCCCAGGACGCCTCGGCCGGCGCGCCGCCGGACTCCCTGTTCACCCAGGGGCAGAACTGGGGCTTTCCGCCGCTTCAGCCCGAGCGCCTGCGCGAGCGCGGCTACGCTCACCTGATCGACTGCCTGCGCCACCACCTGGAGCACGCGGGCATCCTGCGCATCGACCACGTCATGCAACTCCACCGGCTGTTCTGGATCCCCAGCGGCATGGAGACCTCGGCCGGCGTCTATGTCACCTATCCGGCGGAGGAGCTGTACGCCGTGCTCGCGCTCGAGAGCCACCGGCATCAGGCGATGATCGTGGGCGAGAACCTGGGGACGGTGCCGCCCGGAGTTTATGAGGCCATGGACCACCACGACGTCCACGGCATGTACGTCGTCCAGTACGAGTTGCAGCCTGGCCAGGGGCTCCGCGAGCCCCCCGCGAAGACCGTGGCCAGCCTCAACACCCACGACATGCCCACCTTCCAGGCCTTCTGCCAGGCGAAGGATGCGGACGAGTTGCAGAGCCTCGGCTTTTTCACTCCCGAGGCTGCGCAGGCCGAGCGCGAGCGGCGGGCGGCCATTCGCTGGACCCTGGAGGAGGCGCTGCCGCCGGAGCTGCGCGGGCGCGGCGGCGTCACCTATGAGGCCGTCCTGCGCCAGCGCCTGGAGCACCTGGCGGCGAGCCCGGCCCGCGTGGTGCTGGTCAACCTGGAGGACTTGTGGCACGAAACGGAGCCGCAGAACATCCCCGGCACCCACACCGAGCGCGCCAACTGGCAGCGCAAGGCGCGCCTCTCCTTCGAGGAGTTCTCGACCCGCGCCGACGTCGTGGAGCCGCTCCAGCGGATCGACGAGCTGCGCCGGCGACGGGGGGGTTCATGAGCAGCCCGCTCAGCCAGCGGGACCTCGATCTCTTCAACGAGGGCACTCACTTCCGCCTCTACGAGAAGCTGGGCGCCCACGCGGGCACCGAGAATGGCAAGGCGGGGATCTGGTTCGCCGTCTGGGCGCCGAGCGCCGAGAGCGTGTCGGTGATCGGCGATTGGAACCTGTGGGACAAGCGGGCCAACCTGATGACGGCGCGTGGGACCTCCGGCGTCTGGGAGGCGTTCGTGCCGGGCGTATCTTCGAGAGAAGTGCCGGGAGTGCGGTACAAGTACCACATCGTTTCCCGCTACAACGGCTACCGGGTGGACAAGGCCGACCCTTTCGCCTTCCACGCCGAAAAGCCGCCTCTGCGCGCCTCCGTCGTCTGGGATCTCGACTACACCTGGCAGGACGCGGACTGGATGGCGGCCCGGCAGGACCGGCAGTCGCTGGCGGCGCCCATCTCCATCTACGAGCTCCACCTGGGCTCGTGGCGGCGGATGCCCGACGAGGGGAACCGCTCGCTGACCTACCGCGAAGCGGCGCCGCTGATCGCCGAGCACGTGAAGCGCCTGGGCTTCACCCACGTCGAGCTGCTCCCCATCATGGAGCACCCGTTCTACGGCTCGTGGGGCTATCAATCGCTCGGCTATTTCGCCGCCAGCAGCCGCTACGGCACGCCGCAGGACCTCATGTTTCTGATCGATACCCTCCACCAGGAGGGGATCGGCGTCCTCCTCGACTGGGTGCCGTCCCACTTCCCGGGCGACGAGCACGGCCTGGCGTTCTTCGACGGCACCCACCTCTACGAGCACGCCGATCCGCGCAAGGGGTTCCATCCCGATTGGGCGAGCTACATCTTCAATTACGGCCGCAACGAGGTGCGCAGCTTCCTCATCAGCAGCGCCGTCTTCTGGCTGGAGCAATTTCACGCCGACGGCCTGCGGGTGGACGCCGTGGCCTCCATGCTCTACCTCGACTACTCGCGCCAGGAGGGAGAGTGGATTCCCAACGAGCACGGCGGGCGCGAGAACCTGGAATCCATCGCCTTCCTGCGCGCCCTGAACGACGAGGCCGCCGAGGCCGCTCCCAGCGCCCTGATGATCGCCGAAGAGTCCACCGCCTGGCCTCTCGTCTCCCGTCCCACCTGGGTCGGCGGCCTGGGATTCCACTACAAGTGGGACATGGGCTGGATGCACGACACCCTCTCCTACTTCGCGGAAGATCCGCTCTACCGGCGCTATCACCACCGGGAGATCACCTTCCGCACGGTCTATGCCTTCAACGAGAATTTCGTGCTGCCGCTCTCCCACGACGAGGTAGTGCACGGCAAGGGCTCGCTGGTCAACAAGATGCCCGGCGATCTCTGGCGCAAGCTGGCGGGCCTGCGGCTGCTCTACGGCTACATGTGGTCGCAGCCGGGCAAGAAGCTCCTGTTCATGGGCGGCGAGCTGGCCCAGTTCCGCGAGTGGAACCACGACGCGAGCCTCGACTGGCACCTGCTGGAAGACGAGCGCCACGCCGGGATCGAGCTCTGGGTCGCGGATCTCAACCGCCTCTACGGCCAGGAACCGGCGCTGCACGAGCTGGACTGCGATGCCGCCGGCTTCGAGTGGATCGACGGCTCGGATGCGGACAACAGCGTCATCGCCTATCTGCGCAAGGGAAAGAGCCCGGGCGAGCCCCTTCTGGCGGTCTTCAGCTTCACACCGGTGCCGCTCGACCACTACCGCATCGGCGTTCCCGAGGCCGGCTTCTGGCGGGAGATCCTCAACAGCGACGCCGTCGAATACGGCGGCAGCGGCCGCGGCAACATGGGCGGTGTGGAATCAGAGGAGATTCCCACCCACGGCCGGCCGCATTCGCTGAGCCTGACGCTGCCGCCATTGGGAATGATTTTTCTGCAGCGCGAAGCGGTGGAGGAAGAAGCCGAAGAAAAGGACCCAAAGGACCCCAAGGACGACAAGGATGAAGAGAAGGATCAAGAAGATCTGGAGGACCAGGCAGGCTGGTGATTGTCCGTGATTGTCCCTGTTCGTCCCTGTTCGTCCTTTTCTAACACCCCCACCCATGCCACGCTTTCTCTGTATCCACGGCCATTTCTATCAGCCGCCGCGGGAAAACCCGTGGCTGGAAGCGGTGGAAGTCCAGGACTCTGCCTACCCGTATCACGATTGGAACGAGCGCATCACGGCGGAGTGCTACGCGCCGAACGCCGCCTCGCGCATTCTCGACGGCGATGGGCGCATCGAGCGGATCGTCAACAATTACGCCCGGATCAGCTTCAACTTCGGCCCTACCCTCCTCGCCTGGCTGGAGGAGAAGAAACCCGAGGTCTACCGGTCCATCCTGGCGGCGGACGCCGAAAGCCGCGACCGCTTCTCCGGCCACGGCTCGGCCCTGGCTCAAGGGTACAACCACGTCATCTTTCCCCTCGCCAACCGCCGGGACAAGCAGACTCAAGTCCGCTGGGGGCTCGCCGATTTCGGGCGCCGCTTCGGCCGCAAGGCGGAAGGAATGTGGCTTTCGGAGACCGCGGTGGACCTCGAGACCCTGGACCTGCTGGCCGCGGAGGGCCTCCTCTTCACCATCCTCGCGCCGCACCAGGCACTGCGCATCCGGCCCAGGGGGACGAAGAAGGCCGAGTGGCAGGACGCGAACGGCGGCATCGACACCACGGTCCCCTACGAGGTGGCGCTCCCCTCGGGCCGGAACATCGCCGTCTTCTTCTATGAAGGCGATGTCTCCCGGGCGGTGGCCTTCGAGGGGCTGCTCAACAGCGGCGAGCGCTTCGCCGACCGGCTGATGGCCACGGTCGCCGAGGACACGGCCGATGCGGACCACGACCGTTTGATCCATATCGCGACCGACGGCGAAACCTACGGCCACCATCACCGCTACGGCGAGATGGGCCTCTCCTACGCCCTGCATCACATTGAGGCGAACCGCCTCGCGCGCCTCACCAACTACGGCGAATACCTGGCGGACCATGCACCGGAGATGGAAGTGGAGATCGTCGAGAACACCTCCTGGAGCTGCGTTCACGGCGTCGACCGCTGGCGCCGGGATTGTGGCTGCTGCACCGGCGGCCGGCCCGGCTGGAACCAGGCCTGGCGGGCGCCGCTGCGCCGGGCGCTGGACTGGTTGCGCGACGAGCTCGCCCCCCGCTACGAGGCGGCGGTCGGAGAATTCTTCCCCGATCCCTGGGCGGCCCGGGACGCCTATGCCGGCGTTCTGCTCGACCGCTCTCAAGAGAGCGTAGACGCGTTTCTCGCCCGCGCCTGCGGTGGGAATCCGCCCGCAGGGGAGCGCCGCGTCCGGGCCCTGCGGCTGCTGGAGATGCAGCGCCACGCGATGCTCATGTACACGAGCTGCGGCTGGTTCTTCGACGACCTTTCAGGCATCGAAACGGTGCAGATCCTTGGCTACGCCGGCCGGGCGGTGCAACTCGCCGGGCAGCTTTTCGAGTCGCCGGTGGAAGCGGGCTTCCTCAGCCTCCTGGAGCGGGCGAAGAGCAACGTACCTGGGAAGGGCACGGGACGGAACCTCTACGAGCGGCACGTCCGGCCCGCCATCGTGGATTTGTCGCGGGTGGCCGCGCACTATGCCGTAGCCTCGCTCTTCGAGGACTTTCCGCCGCAGGCGCGGGTCTATTGCTACTCCGTGCGGCGGGAGAACGGCCGCATGTTTCCGGCGGGCCGTGCCGCCCGCGCCGGCCGCTCGCGCCTGGCGATCGGCAAGGTCCACATCACCTCCTGGGTGACCGGAAAGGCCGCGGAGCTCGTCTTCGGCGTCCTGCACTTCGGGGATCACAACCTGAACGCCGGAGTCCGGCCCCATGCCGGCGACGAGGAGGGCTACCAGAGTCTCATCGCGCGGGCCGGCGCTGCTTTCGAGCACGGCGACCTGGCGGACGTCATCCGGCAACTGGACCGCTACTTCATCCACGTTCCCTACTCGCTGAAGTCGCTCTTCCGGGACGACCAGCGCCGGGTGCTCGACCTCATCCTCGCCTCCACGCTCGGCGAGGTCGAGGGCGAGTTCCGCGACGTCTTCGAGAAGCACGCGCCGCTGATGCGCTTCCTGCGCACCTTGAGCAGCCCGCTGCCCAAGGCCTTCGCCGCCGCGGCTGAGCTGGTGCTGAGCCTGGACCTCAAGCGCTCCCTGGAAAACCCCGCCGCCGATCCCGAGGAGACGCAGGGCCTGCTCGCCCAGAGCGAGACCTTGAGCGTGGACCTCGACACCCAGGGCCTTTCCTACGCTCTGGCGCAGGCCCTGGAGACCTTGGCCCGGCGCCTGGAAGCCTCACCCGAGGACCCTGAGCTGCTGCACAAGATGGGCTCCACCGTGGCCCTGGCTCAAAAGCCTCCCTTCAAGGTCGACCTCTGGCGCGCCCAGAACGCGTGCTACGAGCTGCGGCAGAGGGTCTATCCCCAGCAGAAGCTACAGACCGAAACCGGCGACGCGGAGGCGGCCGAGTGGGTGGAGCTGTTCCGGGAGTTGAGCGGGAGGTTGGGGGTGCGGGTGGAGTGAAGCGCTTCTGAAGGCTCTTATTCTCTCTTCAGCGGGTGTCCGTGGAGCCGTGCGACCTCTTCGTCGAGCACGCGTTCGACGAGATCGTCGATCTCCTCCCGGCTGAGGGCGGGACCGCTCGGCGGGTGATCTCCGGCGCCCAGATCGTCCAGCTCGGAGTCCAACCGGTCGAGGAACGAGGTGGCATCGTCCGCGGGGATTTCGAGCTCCTCGATGTCTTCGTCTCGCATGAGGAGCTAGATTCTACGGCATCGAGACAGGCCTGGCGCAATTTCACCGCTTCGACAGCAGCCCCCAAAGGAACGTCACCGCCGCCGCGGCCATCAGGAACCGGCCGGTCACGTCGCCCGCTCCACGCAGGACGGCGCCCGCCACGAGCAAACCTCCCGAGACCATCATCCAGGCCATCTGGCGGACGGAGCGCTCCAGGCGCTGGACCATCCTCCGCGCCTCCGGCGCCAGCGAGGTCTCGATGGTCAGCGTCCCCCGTTCGGCCTGGGTGAGGAAGCTCTCCAGCCGCCGTGGCAGCCCGAGGACGACCTGGAGCTGAGCTACGGCCTCGCGGATCAGCCCGCGCCAGTCACGCTTCAGCTCCTCGGCGGCGAGGCGCTCCCCGAAGGGGATCGTCTCGGCCCACAGGTCGAGCTCCGGATCGAGCGAGGTCGCAATGCCGGCCAGCAGGCCCACGGCCCGCCCCGTGAAGAGGAGGTCGACCGGCACCTGGAACGGCAAGGCGTAGATGAGGTCCCGGTACTGGCTCACGAAATAGCCGGCCTCCGAGAGGGCCACGCGGTTGAGGCTGCCGATGCTCACCCCCCAGAAGCGGTGGAACAGCTCCTCGTGCACCTCCTCCAGCCGCCGCAAATCCGCGCCGGGCAGCAGCACACCGGCCGCGACGTACGACTGCACGAGCCGCCCCGCATCCCGCGTCGCCAGGGCGATGACGTACTCCCGCAGGGCCGCGCGCAGCCGCTCCGGGATGATCGCCACCATGCCGAAGTCCACGAACACGATCTGGAAGGGCCGGGGACCGCCGCCCGGAGGGGCCGGCACGGCATCGCCGGGGACGAATGGAAGCTCGCCTTCGACCGGCAGCGGACAGACGAAGAGATTCCCCGGATGCGGATCGGAGTGCACGAAGTGATGTACGAAGATCTGCTGCATGTAGATGCGGTAGAGATCGCGCGCCACCTCGGTGCGGCGGATGCCGGCGGCTTCGAGGGCCGCCACGTCGCCGATCTTGAGAAAGCCGACGTTTTCGAGCGTCAGCGTGCGGCGTGCGCTCTGCGGCCAGAAGACCTTGGGGATGCGGACGCGGCCGTCCTTGGCGAAATCCTGGGCGAAGCGCTCGGCGTTGCGCCCCTCGGCTGCGAGGTCCAGCTCGCAGCGGGTGGTCTCCGTCAGCTCTTCGCCCACGCGGTCGAGGTCGACGCGCAATCGCACGCGTCCCCAGAATTTGAGCAGGCGCAGCGCGAGCCGGGCGGCCGTGAGGTCCGTCTCCACCAGCACGTCGATGCCGGGGCGCAGCACCTTCACCACCACCGGCTCGCCGCCGGGAAGGCGGGCGGCATGGACCTGGGCCAGCGACGCGGCGCCCACCGCATCGGGTGAGATCCAGGAGAAGATCTCGCCCACCGGCCGGCCGAAGTCCGCCTCGATCTGGGCCACGATGGCCGCGAAGCTCTCCGGCGGCACCTCGTCCTGCAAGCCCGCCAGCTCGCGGGTGACGGCGGTCGGCAGCAGGTCCACGCGGGTGGAGAGGAACTGCCCGATCTTGATCAGCACCCCGCCCATCTCTCCGGCCAGGTTCCGGTAGCGCCGGGCGATCTCCTGGTAGCGCTCGAGAGCCGGCCGCCGGAACCGCCGCAGGCCGGGAACATTGAGCACCACGTCCCACCACACGACGTGAATGAAAACGCGGGTGACGAATCGCCGCACCTTGCGGTAGCGCCTGAAATCGATGCCCGCGGCCATGGGACAACGATACAGCACAGGCCCCTCTACTCCCCGGGCCCTCTTCTCCAGGCGAGTTTCCCCCCGCCCAAGACCCTCACCCCTGCCCCTCTCCCGCCCCCTCCCAACCCCCTCACCGGGAGAGGGGACCCGGTTGAGGCGTTCCTGCTTTTCTCCCTCTTCTCCCGGTGAGGGGGGTTGGGAGGGGGCGGGAGAAGAGGGCCGGGGTGATGAGGGTCTTGGGAGGGGGCGCTCTGAAGGCAACAAAGTTGGCTCCTGTGACAAAATCCGCCCGAGCCATGACCGCCACCTTCCCCGAACGCACCGACCCCGACGGGCTCACCTTCCGCCCGCTGTCGTCCGTGGCCGACTTCCATGCCTGCGTCGAGCTCCAGTACCAAACCTGGGGCCGCGGCTTCTCGGACGTCGTCCCCCTCTCGATCCAGAAGATCACCCAGAAGACGGGCGGCGTCGTGGCCGGCGCCTTCGCCGCCGACGGCCGCATGCTGGGCTTCGTCTACGGGCTCACCGGACTGCGGGCCGGCCAGCCCTTCCACTGGTCGCACATGCTCGCCGTCACTCCCGCCGGCCGCGACCTAGGGCTCGGCACGCGCCTCAAGCTCTACCAGCGCGAGTGCCTCCTCCCCCTGGGCATCGAAGAGGTCCAGTGGACCTACGACCCCCTGGAATCGCGCAACGCCCACCTCAACTTCAACCACCTCGGCGTCGGCGTCGCCGAATACGTGGAAGACATGTACGAGGGGGAGATGGGTAGCGATCTGGCCCAGGGGATCGGCTCGGACCGTTTCATCGTCTCCTGGCGCATCGCGAGCGAGCGGGTGGCGTTGGCCCTGCGCGACAAGCGGGCCGGCTCCGAGGAGCCCTTCCGCGAGGCGCCCGTCGTCAATCCGGGCGGAGAGGTGGGCGAGATGCCCGAGGCTCCCAGGGTGCGGGTCGAGATTCCGGAGAACATCCAGGCGGTGAAGGCCGAAAGTCCGGAGGCGGCCAGGGCCTGGCGCGAGTCCACCCGGCACGCCTTCGAGACCTGCCTCGCCCGCGGCCATCGCGTCGAGGCCTTCTATCGCGATCGGGAGTCAGGACGCTGCTTCTACGGCCTGGAAAAGCCCTGAACGGAGACCCAATGCTACGCATCGAAACCATCACCCTGCGCGAGATCGCCCTCGCCTTGAAGGAGCCCTTCCAGATCTCGTCGGGCACCCAGAGCAAGCGCCGCATCTTCCTTCTGGAGCTGACGAGCGCCGGCGGCGTGGTGGCCTGGAGCGAATGCGTGGCGGCGGAATTTCCCAACTACGGCCCGGAGACGATCGACACCTGCTGGTACGCCATCCGCGAGTGGGTGGCGCCGCGGGTCCTCGGCCGCGCCTTCGCCGGGCCGCAGGAGGTTCATCCTGCCCTGGAGCACAACTTCCGCGGCCATCACATGGCCAAGGCCGCGGTGGAGATGGGCGCCTGGGAGCTGGCGGCGCGCACCGAGGGCGTCTCGCTCTCGGTCAAGCTCGGCGGCACGCGGTCCAGCATCCGCGTCGGCATCTCCCTGGGCATCCAGGACAGCCCCGCGGCCCTGGTGGAGAAGGCGCGCGCGGCCCTGGAGCGTGGCTACCACAAGGTGAAGATCAAGATCAAACCCGGGGCGGACGTCGAGTACGTGCGCGCCGTGCGCGAGGCCCTGGGACCGGAGGCGCCCCTGATGGCCGACGCCAACAACGCCTACGGCCAGGAAGACATTGCGAGCCTCAAGGCGCTGGACGAGCTCGGCCTGATGATGATCGAGCAGCCCCTGGCCTGGGACGACCTGCTGCGCCACGCCCACCTCCAGAACCAGCTCAAGACGCCGATCTGCCTCGACGAGTCGATTACCAGCGTCGAGCGGGCGGAGGACATGCTCCACCTCGGCGCCGGCCGCATCGTCAACATCAAGCCTGGCCGGGTCGGCGGCTTCACCTCCTCGAAGGCGATCCACGAACTCTGCGCCGGCCACGGCATTCCCGTCTGGTGCGGCGGCATGCTGGAGAGCGGCGTCGGCCGCGGTCACAACGTGGCCCTGGCGTCGCTGCCGAGCTTCACCCTGCCGGGCGACCTCTCGCCCAGCGAGCGCTACTGGGAGCAGGACATCGTCACCCCCGAGTGGACCATGGACGGGGAAGGCTGGATCGAAGTCCCGGCCGACCGCCCCGGCATCGGCGTCGAAGTCGACCGCGACCGCGTCGAGAACCTCACCGTGCGGCGCGAGGAGCTGCGGGCCCCGTGATCTACCGGCTCCTCGCGGATGCCGTGGTCGTCTTCCACTTCGGTTTCGTGCTCTTCGTCTGCCTGGGCGGGCTCCTCGTCCTGCGCTGGCGCCGGGTGGCCTGGCTCCACCTGCCGGCGGCGGTCTGGGGAGCCTTCGTGGAGCTCACCCAGACGATCTGCCCCCTCACGCCCCTGGAGAACCGCCTGCGCCATCTGGGAGGCGAGGCCGGTTACTCCGGCGGCTTCATCGAGCATCACATCACGCGGGTGCTCTATCCCGACGGCCTGAGCCAGACGATCCAAATCGCTCTGGGCGTCTTCGTCGTGCTCCTCAACGTGGCGGTCTACACCGTCGTCCTTCTGCGCCGGCGGCGCCTGCGCGCCGCTTCGTAGTAACGGCGAGCCAGAGGACGCACGGAGAGCCGGCTTCCTTTTCCGTCCAGTCACATATTTCAATGAGGACACATCTGCAATGTTCCTGGATTCGGTGCACCATGCGGTGCTTGAGGCGATAGATGCCTTGACCTCCGCCCAGGGCGTCCGAGGACCTTCCGAGGAGGCGCGCAGTATTCCTCTCCAACTCGGTGGCGGGAGAATCTGACCGTCTCGCACAGTTCTACCCTGGGAACTCTCTTCTATGTTCGCTTCTACATATCGCTTCATGTCGCTCAACTTAGGAGTTGCGTTTGACAAGTGCTATGATGCGACATTCTGAGCGACGCTGGCCGGCCGCGATCAGCCGCACGACGGTTGTGGCAAGTCCAGTTCTGATTTCAAAGGAGGTAAGTGCATGTTAGCGTGTGCTGGAGCAGAATGTTTCCACTTAAGGGCGAGGAAGGCTTGTATTGGCTTCGGCTTCATGCTGCTCATCGGCGGCGTGGCGCACAGCGCCGTAGAAGGTGCGCCGAAGCCGCTTACGAACCAGGACATCGTGACGATGGTGCAGGCGGGACTCCCTACGGACGTAGTGATCGAGAAGATTAAGACCTCGAAGACGGCATTCGACACTTCGACGGAGGCCCTGGTTAACCTGAAAAAGGTGGGAGTGGGTAGCGACATCATCCGGGTCATGGTAAACCCTGCCGCCGAGCCCAAGCCCGGTGTCACTGTCTCACCAGGGGCGAACGCCAATGCACCCGCGCCCTGCCAAGTGCCGCCTGGCGGGACGGCGTCATGGCTCTCGGGGGCCTCGCCGGCCATGTGGTACGCCGACCCTGATAAAGGTGAACGGGTGGAGCTGAATTACGAGCGCGGCACCATAACCCATGTGGGTTTTGCCGGGTTCGGCGCAAGTCTTCTTGTGCTCCACCCGATCAAGGCAAACGCGCGAGTCGCAGGCCGGAGCCAGTTTCTGAGTTGCATGAATCCCTCTGACGCGCCTCTGGTCCACTTCAGCCTGGATAGTGGAAGCGACGAGCGCAACACCTCGGTCGGAAAAATACTACCGTGGAAAATTTCCTTTCACATTTCGGAAGGGGATCTTGTCCCCTTCAAATCCGAAAAGACCCCGGAGGGATACTTCAAGATCACGCCAAGCTCGCCCCTCGCTCCTGGAGAATATGGCTTCGTTCCCCAAGGGACCGTCGGTTTCTTTTCGGCGGGAGAGAGGGTCTATTCGTTCGGAGTGGATTAAGTCTCCTGAATTTCTGCCAAAAAAGGTGCCTGGGTCTTTTGAAAGCCAATAGGTTGGTCGGCCGATCGAGACCGTTTCTAGCCCGGCAGGATAGGTGCCAGGGACTTCTCCGCGCAGCTCGATTTCCGGCAAGCTGACCGCGGGCAACTCGGTCTGCACGCAGTCCGATCCAGTCCCATCAGATTGCGCCCTCCTGCAAGTAGCCGAGCTTCAAGTCGGCTTGAATCCCGACGGAGCGGGCCGGGGCGGCAGGCAAGAGAGCCTGCCATCCCGGCGCCCAGGAGCGATTCCGCTCAAGACAGGTCGCAGTGCAACAAGGTGCCTGGGTCTTTAATTCAGGAGGGTGGGCGCACCTCGAAGCTGAAGCCGGTACTTGCGCTTCCGGTAACTACGATGTCGGCGACCCGTTGCGGGCTGCCGTTGCCGTCTGGGCCCAAGGCATTCTGGAGAGAGATGTCGAAGTTCCGCACCATGAGGCCGGCACGGATTTCCACGTGCGCCGTCTCCGGGCTGTCGCCACGGTAATAGTTGACTCCGACGTGATAGGTCCCGGCCTGCAAGGTATCGCAAGCGACGAAATAGTGTTCGGGGCCGAAGCCCGTAATGTTGTCGAAGTCGAGGAAGCCCGAGTCGCCCTGGAGTTGTTGGTAGTACACGTGGGTGCCGTCCGGCTCGAAGACGTGGAGGTCGACGTCGGTCGCGTGGTCCCAGGTCAAGGTGATGGTAATGATTCCGTTGCCTGCCGGGTTGCTCGGGATCTGGAGCACGTCGAGCTCGGATTTAACCTGGGCGAGGATCTGGTTCTGGCTGTTACTGCCCGGGTACATGTAGGAAGCGAGAAAGAAGTGCCCTGACGGATCAAGAAGGTTGGTTTTCGTCCCATTGAAGGTGTTCCAAGGAAGCGCGCCCGGGACTGCGCTGATGATCAAGTCAGTGAATAGCGTCGTCCAGCCCCAATCGCCCTCAACATGATTGTCGGGGTTCGCGACCGAGACGATGCCAAAGCTCGACAGCTCGTTGGACGTCAGGGCGGTCGACGCGAGGTTGGCGTAGAAGTTGCCCTGTGAATGGGCGACGACCACCACCCTGCGACCCTCGAGGATCTCGGTCTTGTACTGGCGGATGTGGTCCTGAAGGGCTAGGTCATCGACCGCGGCCTGAGAGGTGATCTCGGAGGACTTGGAGATCAATGCTTGTTGCATGAAGTCGGGCATCGGGTCGAGGTTCGCGAGGCCTCGGTAGAAAGCAGAGAAGTCGCTGTTGAAGCGCTGCTTGACCGCCCGCCAGAGGTCGGCTACGTGTCCCTTCGTTGGATTGCAGGCGGTAGCGAAGGAAACATTGGGGCGTTCGGATTCCGGCAGCAGCGCGGGCACGCTGGCAGCGAGATTCGCGGTACCGGCTTCGGCGTCACTACAAGTGTTGAAGACCCCGTTGCCGAAGAAGACGGTAGCGGTCGCCGGTTGGCAGCTCGTCGTATCAGCACCCGTAGTGATAGCAGAATTCAGGGCGCGGGCATCGCCAGTCGCTGGCACGCTACAGCTCGCAGCCCATTGGTTGGGTGGGCTCAGCGGAAAGGAGGAGCCCCCGAGTTGATCGTTGAAAGCCAGGTAGGCGAGCCCCCTCGCTTCGGTGTTGAGGGCCTCGGCGACCAGAGCTTCCTGCACTGCATTAGCGTCGGTCGGTCGAATGGACTGAAGGCACTCGATGGCGCGCGCAAAATCAGTCGCGTGGTTGATCGAGGCGTTGCTTGAGGCGGAGTCCAGGATCGAGCCCTGGATAACCTTGGCGGTGCGCCTGAGCGCGTCGACCGTGGGAGGGGAGGCGCCGTAGGTGAGGGCGATGTAGCGCTGGAGGTCATCGCGCACGCCGTCGAGGTCGGAGTCAATACCGCCGAGGGTGAGCTTGCCAGCCGGGCCGGGGTCGGGAGGCAGCACGCCGCCGGGGGTGAAGGCTGCCGTGTCGGCTATGCTGGCCAAATGCCCCTGCGGGTTGCTGTAGGTCTTTACCGTACCAGTGTGGGTGTCCGTGATAGTGATCGTGTACTCCACGTCGGAGAGGGCGCCGTAGAACACCCAGAAGTTGTTGTTGACGGTGCGGCCATCCAGGATCTTGAGGATTAGTTCGACGTTGCTGCTGCCAAAGAACCAGAAGTAGCCGGTATCGCCAGTGAGGGGAACGGCGTTGCCTACCCCGCTCGCTCCCTGGGGGGTGTGCCAGCTCACCTGCACCTGGAACTGGTTCGCCGCGAGGCACAGCGCTGTGGGCCCGGCAGCGCAGACAGTGCTGGTTGCGGCAACGTGTTCCAAGCCCGGGTACGGGGTCATCGAAAACAATTCCGCAGGCGCCTCCCGGCCAGTAGTCGGGGTGTCTGGCTGGGAGCCTGCCGCCGCTGTCGCCCCTTCTCTGTCGGCCGCAGCTCCGCCAGAGAAGGCCGTTGTATCGGCGACGCTCTTCAACTGGCCTTGCGGATTGAAGTAGGTCTTGACGGCCCCGGTTCGTGTGTCGGTTACGGTAATCGTATACTCGACGTCCGACAAGGCGCCGTAGAAGACCCAGAAGTGGTTGTTGACGGCGCGGCCATCCAGGACCTTGAGGACCACTTCGACATTGTTGCTGCCAAAGAACCAAAAGTAGCCCGTGTCGCCCGTCAACGGCACGGCAACGCCAACACCGCTCGTTCCCTGCGAGGCGACGCGCCAGGAAGCCTTGACCTGAAAGCGCCCGCTATTCAAACAAAGAGTCGTGCTGCCCGGCGTACAACTGAGCGTGCTTTGCGAGTCTCTATAGAGCGAAACACTACTATCCCCGTGATTTGAGACGACAAGGTCCGAAGAACCATCCCCATCAAGATCGCCTGCGGCGATCCTGATCGGCGTTGGCCCGGTACTGAAATCGATCTTCGGAGCGAAGCTTAGCGTGGAGCCCACTCTGGTGTTGCGCAAGAGCGAGAAGCTGTTGCCACCTCCGTTTGCGACAACCGCGTCTAGCCGCCCATCCTGATCAAAATCCCGGACTACAACGCTTCCGGGAGACGAGCCAACTGGGAAATCAGCGTGGCTGGCGAGTGCGATTGCTCCGGGCCCGCTCTTATTCAGAAGGACAGAGAGAGATCCATTTCCGGAAGCTGGAACGAGGACATCGGGTCGCCCATCGCCATCGAGGTCTGCAACAGCGATACCCTCTGGCTGGTGCCCGGTCGGGAAATCCCTGCGCGCCACGAACGAGATCGCACCCGGCGTGCTGGTGTTCCTAAATACGGAAAGAATGTCGTTGTTACCGATTGGTACCAGGATATCCAGTTTGCCGTCTCCGTCCAGATCGGCCAAAGCGAGCTGATTGGGAAAGCTCGGAAGTGCGTATGACACTGGGCCGGCAAAGGAAAGCGTGCCATGATTCGAAGTATTGCGATAGATAAAGACGTTCTGACCCCCGTTGTTGGTCACAACGATGTCAGGCAGCCCATCGCCATCGATGTCGCCTATCGCTACACCATGAGGGTTGTGTCCGCCAGGCAGATCCACTCTGGAAAATGAAAGTGCACCTACTGTGCTTCTGTTTACCAGCACTGAGACAGTCTCGCTAGCGGCATTTGCTGTAACCAGGTCGATCAACCCGTCACCATTCAAATCTGCTGCAGCAATACCCTCCGGCCCTCCACCCACGCTGATATCGAAGCCAGTCCCGAATGAGATGACGCCGAGTGAGCCAGTGTTGAGAAAAAAGGAGACTTTGGCCCCCCCATAGATGCCGACGGCCAGGTCTGCCTTGCCGTCACCATCGAAATCCGCAATGGCGATCCCGAGGGGTTGGCTAGCGGTCGAAAGGTTGGGTTGTACGACAAGGGTCTGCGCCATGTTAGGGAAGCTGAAAAGAATGGCTGCAACACCCGCCAAAACGAGGCAACGCGCCGCTCTGAGTTTAGGGTTCGTGTTCATTGGAAGTCTCCCACAGGCTCTATAGCTCGGACCGGTTCGGTACACTCTTGAATGACAGATCGCATGTACACACCCTCCCGACAGCATGGCGACTGCACCTTGACGGCAGAGGCAGGGTCCACGGAGCTAGGCTAGGTTCGGAACTAGGGGAAGTCAAATACAGAAGTGTGCAAGCAAGTAGAGGAGCTCGGCCAGTCGCAGAACTCTTCGAAGGTCGAACTCTTCGAAGGTCCGGTCCCGGTCCCGGGTCCCGGGTCCCGAAGACGTGCCGAAGACGTGCCAGGGTCTTGTTGGCACGTCGGTCCTTCAGCCGAACTCTTCGAAGACGTGCCAGGGTCTTGTTGAGACGGCGCGAGGAGCTGCGGGCCTTGTGATCTACCACCGAAGACGTGCCAGGGTCTTGTTGAGAACCAAAGGCTAGGCCGCCCTCTCCCATCATTCTTGAGTGTTCCGAAGTCCCGTTCAGTGGGACTCACCGGCCGGTCGGAACACACCTTTCCCCCGAGAGCTGAAACGCTCGCGAAGATGACCCTCTGGCGGGTGGTGCGGCTGGCAAAGAGCAGAGATGAGGAGCTATCCCGCTACGAACGGCAGGGCTGGCGGGAAGCTACCGACGGGAAAGGGCGCGTTGCGGTCGCCTTGACGCAGTCTTTCCGCGGCCTCCCGAAAGGCGGCTACAAACCAGGCATAGGCGTCGTAGAAGGCCTTGCGGACGGCCTTGGTGGCGGCGTGGACGAGCGGTGCCGGCGAGCGGGCAAGCGCGGCCGGGCGATGGATCGGGTCCTTCGCCAGGATCGCCTCCACGCCCAGCACAGAGAGGCCCTTGAGGCTCCTCTCGCGAGCCGCCTCGGTCTCGATGTCCTCCACCAAGGCCGCGACGCGGGCGCGATAGACCTCGGGCGGTAGGTGCGCCCAACAGGGGATGGGCGAGAGGACGACGAGCTCTTCCGTGGCAAACTGCAAGGGCGCGATTTCTTCCCGCTGATTGCGAGCGGCAAATTCACGGGTGCGGTCGAACCAATGCCCCGTGAGGGGCGTACCGTCGATCAGCGCCGCCGCCGAATGCACGCCGGGCCACTGGCGGACGTGTTCGACGAGGTCCTCTTTCACCGACTGCGCGAGGACGTAGGCGAGGCGCTCGATCTGGGCGCGGTCTTCCTCGGTGACGACGGTCATCTCGTAGCGGCGCTCGAAGACGGGGCCGCTCCAGCCGGTCAGCCGGTTGGTCTCCCTCGCCAGCTTCGACTGAAGGTCGCGCATGAACGCCGCGAGTTGGTCCGCGCTCTCAGGGACCGCGAGGAGGTGGAAGTGGTTAGAGAGGGTAGAGACAGCGTTGAGGGTCAGTTTGTGCCGCCGCTGGGTACGCCCGAGGATGCCGAGGAAGCGGTCGTTGAACGCAGGGCCGGGCTTGAACAGGAAGCGTCCCTGGACGGTCCGGCAGGTGATGGAGACGAGGGTGGGAGGGTCGGGTATGAACCGGAGTTTTCTGGCCATACCCTTTAAAGAACGGAAAAACTCGCTCTCACCTTACAACCCCCCTATTCCCCAGCGCCCTTCGACCGGTGAGGAGCCCCCATACAGATCCCGACCGGGCGCGAGCCTGCGGGAAAAGGTTGCGGAGGGCCGGGCAGGCGGCAGGTACAGACAGGGAGACGCCGGGCACGTCCGGGCTGGCGTAGGGCAGGGACGGTCAGGCGTCGGCGTGTCGGCCGTCGATGCGCTTGACATCCTCTTGGTCTTAGAATAAAGTATCAAAAAGCAGGACCAGCCCCCCGAATGTCCATCTTTCTTGATGGATCTCCCCCGAGGCCAGGAAGTCGTCGCTCCACCTCTTGAATCCTGCGTTCAGGCGCCTTGGTGCACGCCCAGCGCCGAGATCGGAGGCCCGTGATGGCTGAGCAGTTGGAGCATGGTTCCCTCGTCTCCACCGAAAGCATCAGGACCTCCGAAGTTCGGTACCGGCGGCTCTTCGAGACGGCGCAGGACGCCATCTTCATCCTCAACGGCGACAGCGGAAGAATCACCGACGCCAATCCCTTCATCAGCCAGTTGTTGGGCTATTCCCACGCCGAGTTCGTGGGCAAGGAGCTCTGGGAAATCGGCCTCTTCCACGATATCGAGGCCAGCCGGCTCGCCTACAGCGAGCTGAAGCGAACGGGCTACATTCGCTATGATCATCTGCCGCTCCACACCAAGGACGGGCGGCAGGTGGAGGTCGAATTCGTCAGCAACGTCTATGAAGTCGACGGCGAGACGGTCATTCAGTGCAACATTCGGGACATCACCGAACGCAGCCGCCTGGAGCGCCAGACCCGCGAGCAGGCGGTGGTGCTGGCCGACATCAGCCGGCGCAAGGATGAGTTCCTGGCCATGCTCTCCCACGAGCTGCGAAATCCTCTGTCCTCCATCCTCAACGCCGTGTACCTCCTGCGCCTGCAGAGAGACGAGGACCTGATTCAACAGCAAGCCAGGAACATCATCGAGCGCCAGGTCGGGCACCTGGCGCGCCTCGTTGACGACCTGCTGGAGATCTCCCGCATCACCATCGGCAACATTCAGCTTCGGCAAGAACGCCTGGACCTGAGGGGCATCGTGGAGCGGGCGGTGGAGACGGTTCGCCCGCTCATCGACCGCCGCCAGCAGCAGCTCGCGGTGACGGTGCCCTCCGAGCCGGTCTGGCTGGTTGCCGACCCTACCCGCCTGGAGCAGGTGGTGGGAAATCTGCTCGGCAACGCCGCCAAATACACCGAAGAGGGCGGCAGCATCTGGCTGACTCTCGAGCAAAAAGCTGAAGCGGTCCTGCGGGTGCGGGATGCGGGGCTGGGCATCGCGCCCGAGCTCCTCCCCCACGTCTTCGACCTCTTCACGCAGGCGGATCGATCGTCCGACCGCTCGCAAGGGGGCCTGGGCATTGGGCTCACTCTGGTGGAAAAGCTGGTGGGAATGCACGGCGGGACGGTACAGGCTTTCAGCGCCGGCCTGGGGCTCGGCAGCGAGTTCACGGTCCGCCTGCCTCTGGAGGTGCCTCAAACCAGGCCGTATGAGCCGCCTGTTTTCCTAGAAACCTCAGCCAGGCTCACCGGCTCCTCGCGGGTGTTGGTGGTCGATGACAATGTGGATGCAGCGGACAGCATGGCCACCTGGTTGCACCTGGCGGGACACGACGTCCGGACGGCCTACGGTGGCCCGGCCGCACTGGCGGCCGCGGTTGCTTATCAGCCGACCCTCGTGCTGCTCGACATCGGCCTGCCGGGAATGGACGGCCATGAGGTGGCGCGGCTCCTGCGGCAGACCCCCGAGCTCGAGAACGTCTGGCTCATCGCCCTCACCGGCTACGGGCGAAAAACCGATTTCCAACGGTCTCGCGAAGCAGGCTTCGATCATCATATCGTCAAGCCCGCCGATCCCCAGAAACTGAGAGCTCTCCTGGCGGAGCTTTCAAACCAGGTGCGTTCTCCACGCGGAGACCACCCTGCAGGACCTGGATCGGGCTAGCGGATTTTCGATTGATGGCGTGGATATTGCACAGCTTTCTAGGCGTAAAGGTTATCGCCAGCCCCGCGAACGCCTCGCCTACCCTGGGCCGAGCGATCGGGGTTTGTTCGGATTGACCACGACCAGGAGATACATCATGTCCAACACCACTGTGGAAACTCACCCCAACGTCCTATCCACCGCCGCCGTCATCGGCGATAGCGTCGTCAACCGTGCGGGGGAGAACCTTGGCAAGATCGAGGAGCTCATGCTCGACCTGGAGAAGGGGCGCGTCGCCTATGCCGTCCTCTCCTTCGGCGGCTTCCTGAAGATGGGCGAAAAGCTGTTCGCGGTTCCGTTCGAGGCCCTGAAGCTCGACGCCAGCCGTGAGCACTTCACGCTCGACGTCGACAAGGACAAGCTGAAGAACGCTCCCGGCTTCGACAAGAACAACCCGCCGAAGGCGTCGGACCGCACTTGGGGCGCCGAGGTCTACAAGTTCTACGGCATCAAGCCCTACTGGCAGTAAAACCAGTACGGTATCGAGCAGGACCCGAGGGCGGCCGCGAGGCCGCCCTCTCTGTTTTGGGCGAGGTGACGGCGAGCCAAGAAAGGTGCCTGGGTCTTATTGGTGGGAAGCCATGAAAACCCCGCCACAAAACCAAGGCCGACCGTCGCGACGGTGAGGGGAATCCCCAATTCCAGACGTTAAGAGACTCGGACAATTCGTTGCTCCTTGACTCGACAGCGAGAATCTCCCTTTCCCCTGGAGGTCCAGGGTGCAGCGGATGCAACGCCTGTCAGGAGGTTTCCTTGGCTATGCCTTACCTCATACGCCGTTCTGTCTCGTCTCTGATGGCCCTGTTGGCCTTCGCAGGTCTTCTCGCCACGCTGCCCGCGTGGGCTGGAGGAGCCCGCCTGGCTGACTTCAAGTCCCTACCGGGACGCTTTACCGTCTTCGAGAGCGGCCAGGTCCGCCCTCTAGCGCTGTCGCCTTCGGGCAAGTTCCTCTTCGCCGCCAATACGCCGGATGACCGTCTCGAGGTCTTCCGCGTCAAGAACAACGGCCTGGAGCGTCTCGTCTCCATTCCCGTCGGCCTCGAGCCGGTGGCCGTCGCGGCGCGCAACGACAACGAGGTCTGGGTCGTCAACCACCTCTCCGACAGCGTCAGCGTGGTCGAGCTGGCTCAAGGGGGGAAGAGCGGCCATGTCGTGCGCACCCTGCTGGTGGGGGATGAGCCGCGCGACATCGTCTTCGGCGGCGCGAGGAAGGACCGCGCCTTCGTCACCACCGCTCACCGCGGCCAGAACGTTCCTTACGATCCCCAGCTCACTACTCCCGGCATCGGCCGGGCGGACGTCTGGGTCTTCGACGCCGATCACCTCGGCGCCACGCTCAACGGCACGCCGCTCACCATCGTCACCCTGTTCACCGACACTCCGCGCGCCCTGGCGGTGAGCCCGGACGGCAGCAGGGTCTACGCGGCGGGGTTCCACTCCGGAAACCGCACCACCACGATCCATGAGGCTCTGGTCCCGAACGGCGGCGAAGCCGCGGGCGGCGTGCCCGGGCCCAACACCAACGCCGAGGGCGTGCCGCGGCCGGAGGTGGGGATCATCGTCAAGTTCAACGGCACCCACTGGGTCGACGAGCTCAACCGGGTCTGGGACGACAAAGTCCGCTTTTCGCTGCCCGACAAGGACGTCTTCGTCATCAACGCCAACGCCAATCCGCCGGCGCAGCTCGGCGGCACGGCCGGCTACTACCGGGGCGTCGGCACCATCCTCTTCAACATGGTGGTGAACCCGGTGAGCGGGAAGGTCTACGTCTCGAACACCGAGGCGGGAAACGACAAGCGTTTCGAAGGGCCGGGCATCTTCGCCGGCCATAGCCTTCGCGGTCACCTCCACGAGAGCCGGATCACCGTCCTCGGCCCCGGGGGCAGCGTCGCCCCGCGGCATCTCAACAAACACATCAACTACGCCGCCTGCTGCGACGCGATCCCGAACGCCGAGAACGACAAGAGCCTCGCTCTCCCGCAGGAGATGGCGGTCACGAGCGACGGCAGAACTCTGTATGTCGCCACCCTCGGCACTTCCAAGATCGGCGTCTTCGATACCAGCGCGCTGGAGAACAATACGTTCACGCCGAATACCGCCGATCAGATCAAGGTCTCCGGCGGCGGCCTCACCGGCCTGGTGCTCCATGAGGACAAGCATCGCCTCTACACGCTGACCCGCTTCGACAACTCGATCGCCATCGTCGATACGGGCTCGGGCGCGGAGGTCGGGCACGTCGCCATGCACAACCCCGAGCCGCCGAGCGTGGTCGCCGGGCGTCCGTTCCTCTACGACACGTCGTTCTCCTCGAGCCATGGCGACTCGTCCTGCGCCAGTTGCCACGTCAACGGCGACTTCGACAGCCTGGCCTGGGACCTCGGCAATCCGGACGGCTCGGTGCAACCCATTCCGGGGCCGTTCGAGCTCCAGCCCTCGGCGTTCGGGCTGCTGGACACGCATCACCCGATGAAGGGACCCATGACTACGCAGAGCCTGCGCGGCATGGCGAACCATGGGCCCATGCACTGGCGCGGCGACCGCACCGGCGGCAACGACGCCCCAAGCGTGCAGCCGGACAGCGGCACGTTCGACGAGGTCGCCGGGTTCAAGAAGTTCCTGGCCGCCTTTCCCAACCTCCTGGGGCGCAGCGGACCGATCTCCGACCAGGACATGGCGAAGTTCACCGCCTTCATCCTCCAGGTCACGTATCCGCCGAACCCGATCCGGATGCTCTCCAACCGGCTGACCCCGAGCCAGGAGGCGGGTCGCAATTTCTTCATGAACAACATCTCCGACCTCGCCAACAGGGGCGCCTGCGAATCGTGCCACCGGCTCGATCCCCAAGCCAACGCAGACAAGGGCGTGGCCGCTCCGGGCTTCTTTGGCACCGACGGCCGCGATACCTTCGATGGCGGAACGGAGGGATTCAAGACCCCTCACCTCCGCAACCAATATCAAAAGGTCGGCATGTTCGGGATGCCGAACATCCCGACTCTCCCCGGCAGCGACGCCTTCATGGGCGATCAGGTCCGCGGCTTCGGTTTCAACCATGACGGGAGCATTCCGACGGTCTTCCGTTTCAACAGCGTCACCACCAACGGGGGAGGGTTCGACCAGTCGCCGTCGACTCCCGGCGGGTTCCTGCCCGGACCTGCCGGCGATCTGCAGAAGCGCCAGGTCGAGGACTTCCTGCTCGCCTTCGACAGCAACCTGGCCCCCGTCGTCGGGCAGCAGACGACGCTCACCCGGGACAACGCCGCGGTGGCCGGCGAGCGGATCGACCTCCTGATCGACCGCGCCCGGGCCGGGGAGTGCGACCTGGTGGTCAAGGGCGAGAGCAACCACGGCGAAAAGGGATATCTCTATGACGT
>JBAPYB010000686.1:0-2859 GCA_049284515.1 Thermoanaerobaculia bacterium | reverse complement strand
GCCGGCGGCGGGGCCGCCGTGCTGCCGTCTGGCGGCGCGGCCGCCGGGGGCGGATGGAAGCTCTTCAGCTCCTGGTTGGTGGCCGCGATCTGCTGCGAGAGCTGCGACAGGCGGTAGTTGGTGTCCTCCAGCTTGGCCTGCAGGGCCTCGATCTGGCTCGACAGCTCCTGGAGCTTCACCCGCATGTCCGCTTCGGTTTTCAGCAGCCCCTGCATCTGCTGGCCGACGCTCGATTGCAGGTTGGTGACCTCCTGCTTGCTGGGGGCCTCCCCGGCCTGCTTCTGGAGCTGGAGCATCTCCTTCTGGATGTCGGTGAGCTGCGTCTGCAGCCCCTGGATGTCCTGAGAGGAGACGCACCCCGCGGCGGCGAGGGCCACCGCGAGGCCGACGGCGAGGGAGAGGACGCTCGAAGGTCTCATTTCACCCCGCCAATATCAGCCGACATTGGCGCGGCCGGTGATGATCATGTGCGCGCGGCGGTTCTGCGACCAGCAGCTCTCCACCTCTTCGGTGCAGACCGGGCGCTCCTCGCCGTAGGAGATGGTGCGCATGCGGGCGGCGGCGACCCCCAGGGAGGAGAGGTAGTCGCGCACGGCATTGGCGCGGCGCTCGCCCAGGGCGAGGTTGTACTCGTTGGTGCCGCGCGAATCGGCGTGGCCCTCGATGGTCATCGAGAACTGCGGCTGGCTCTTGAGCAGGTCGGCGTTGCGCGACAGCTTCTGCCGGGTGTCGTCGGAGAGGGTGCTCTCGTCGTAGTCGAAATAGACGTCCGGGCTGAAGCCGCGGCGGCGCAGCTCGTCGTTGACCACCTGCAGGTCGGAGGAGAGCAGCGGGTCCTCGGTCTTGTCGACCACCGGCGGCGTGGGCGGCGGCGCCACGTCCGTCGGCGGCGCGGGAGTGGGCGCCGGCGGCGCGGGCACCGTCGTCGTCTCCACGTTGAGGTCCGGCGGCGGCGTCTTGGGCTTCTTGTGCGGGCAGCCGTACAGAACGGTCAACAGCACCGGAACCACGATCCAGGCCATCAGTTTTCGGTTCATTGCGATCATCTCCTCGAGTCATCCGTACTGCTTGCGTTTCACACTGTACCAAATTCCACGCTATTGCGGCGGTGCGCCGCGCGACCAGTCGGCCATGTCGTTGCTGCCGTCGCTGGTGAGGGGCCGCAGCTTGCTGCCGTCGAGCTCCATGACCCAGATCTGCTTGCGCCCGTTGCGGCGCGAGGTGAAGGCGATCTTGCGGCCGTCGGGCGAGAACGTGGGCGACTCGTTCTCGCCGGGGCCGGAGGTCAGCACCTGGGTCTCCAGGGTGCCGACGTTGGTGATGGCGATCTGGAACTGGCCGTCGCGCCGGCTGGCGTAGGCGATCAGGTCGCCCTCCGGGCTCCAGGCGGCGCCGTCGTTGTAGGTGCCGTCGAAGGTGAGCCGCCGCTGGTTGGCCCCCTCGGCGTCCATCAGGTAGATGTGCGGGTTGCCGGCGCGGCTGGAGGTGAAGGCGATGTTGCCGCCCTTGGGGCTCCACGCCGGGTTGGTGTCGATGGCGGGGGAGTTGGTCAGCCGCCGCAGGTTGCCGCCGTCGACGTCGGCGGTGAAGATCTCGACGTTGCCTTCGAGCGAGCGGGCGAAGGCGATGCGCTTGCCGTCCGGTGAGAAGCTGGGGCTGGTGTTGAGCGTGCCCGAGGTGATCACCGGCCGCTTGCGCCCGCTCGCGAGGTCCGCGAGATAGAGGCCCGGGGGCCCGTTGAAGAACGAGGTGTAGGCGAGCGAGGCGCCGTCCGGGCTCCAGGCCGGCGACATCGAGGTCGAGCGGTGGCCGGTGATCTTGCGCGGATTGGCGCCGTCGTAGTCCATCACCCAGATCTCCTTGTTGCCCGTGCGGTCGGAGGCGAAGGCGATGGCGGAGAGGGAGATGCCGGTCTTGCCGGTCAACGTGCGGATGACCTCGTCGGCGAAGGTGTGGGCCATGCGCCGGCTGACCGAGTAGGGGCCGCGGTAGCGCTTGGCGAGCGCGGCCTGGCCGCTGCCGGCGTCGAGCACACGGCCGTCGAAGACCAGCCGGTCCTCCTCGGTCTTCATCTCGCCCAGCAGGATCACCTCGTTGCCCGTGGACTTGTAGGCGGCGAGGTCCTTCTGCACGTCGCCGGTCAGGTTGAGGCCGGAGAGCACGTCCGGACCCTGGATCTCGAAGTAGCCGGAATTGTCCAGGTCCCGCCGCACGGTGTCCTCGAGCTCCCGGCCGGCGGTGGCGGCGGCCCCGCCGAGCTGGCCGCGGAAGGCCGGGAAGGCGATCTTGATCTTGCGCTGCTGGCCGTTGCCGGGAAGCACGAGAGTCACGTGACTCGGTTGACCGGGCTGCTGGCCCCCCGGAGCGGCGGCCGGGGAAGGCGTCGGCGCCGGCGGCTGCTGGGCGGCGGCGAGCACCAGCGCCAGCGGAAAGAGGATGACGAGGAGGGTGGGCAGGGCGACGGATCTCGGTCTCATGACACCTCGGTCAGCGGGTAGGGATCAACGGACGATCAGGTTGACGCCCAGGGAGTCGTTCCGGTACGCCCGCGGCAGCGGCGGGAAGGGGGCGGCGTTCTGCACCGCGCGCAACGCCGCCAGGTCGAAGGAATTGTAGCCCGACGAGCGGGCCACCGTCAGCTCGGCGATGCTGCCGTCGCGCTGGATGCGGAAGGCGATGGTGCACTGCACCCTGTCGCCCAGGGGCGGGCGCGCCCACTTGGCGTCGATGGCGGACAGGAGCTGGTCCAGGTAGTAGCCGAACTTGAAGTCCGGATTGTCGAGGCCGGCGATCTGCGAGCCGAAGGCGGAGGTGCCGAGGGGATTGCCGGTGGCCGAGCCGCGCCGCCCGGCCTCGCCG
>JBAPYB010000685.1:0-25652 GCA_049284515.1 Thermoanaerobaculia bacterium | reverse complement strand
CCGAGTAGCTGACGACGCGGCGGACGTGGCCGCCGGTGTACGGGTCCCGCTTCTCCAGGGCCTCGGCCAGGACGGTGGCCATGGTGAGGTTCTGGCGGCGCTGCGCCGCGTAGAGGCGGGCGTTCTGGAGCGTGGGAGCGAGGATGGCCACGTAGAGCTTGGGTTTCAGGGGATTGGAGATGCGGAGGTCCGCCAGACCGTAGACCGAGGCCGCGTTGGGCAGGAGCTGCTCCTCGATCCCCGCGATCCGCGACCCGTCGCCGGCGTGCTCCTGGAGGAACGCGAGGGCCGGCGTGACCGGGTAGAAGTCGCGCCGGGGGAGCACGGGATTGGCCGGGCCGTGGAGGGCGAGAAGCTCGGCCGCAACGAGGACGAGCAGGGCGCCGAGGCGCCACGCCTTCACCCTTGACATCAGGATGATCCCCGCCACGGCCACGGCGGCGAGCTGCAGGCCGAGCCAGAGGACGCGGAGCGATTCGAGATCGCCCATCCCCGGGGGAGGGGGCGAGCCCCGGTAGCCCCAGGCGATGAGGCCCAGGAGCAGGACGGCGACGGCGGCCACGGCCAGCCGGCGGGGTCTTCCCTCCCCCGAGCGCCAGCGCTCCGCCGTGCAGGCGGCGAGATAGGCGAGGGAGAAGGCCAGCACCAGGAGAACCCGCCGCTGGCCGCTGACCGACTGGTCGAGCACCGGCACCACCCCTGTCAACCAGGGCACGGGCGGCGGCTGGAGCGTCACCCCCATCGTTGCCAGGGCTGTCCCGAGGAACAGCCGCTCCTCGCGCATCCGGCGGGCGGCGGGGAGAAAGGCAAGCAGGGCCGCCAGCAGGGCCGCGCCGCCCACGAAGCCCGCGGCGTCCTCATTGGTGTTGCCGTCCCCCCAATAGCTCCCGAACCGGGTGTTGCCGAAAGCGTTGGGAGCGAAGACGGACACAAACCGTTTCCGCAGGCTCGCGAGGCTCCGCTGCCGCTCGTCCGGAGTCCGCCAGCCGGCAAGCGGGCCCTGCGTCCGGAGATCCTGGCTGCGCGACTCCGCCTGAGCGTGCCGCAGGCTCTGGGGGACGTAGAGGGCGACCGGCACCAGAGCGGGCGCCGCGAGACCGGCGGCGATCGCTCCGGCGAGGACCCACCGGGCGAGGAGACGTCCGGCCTCGCCTCTCCCGTGCCGGAAACGCCGGAGAAGCCGGGCCGCACCGAAGAGGCCCCCCACGATCAGGGCGTCCAGGCTCGTCTCCGGATGTCCCGCCACCAGCAGCATGAGGAGGGCCGCGACGAGCAGCCCGAAGTCCCGCCGCGCTCCGCGGTCGTCGGTCACCGCCAGGGCATAGAGCAACCCAGGGAGGAGGGCCGCCGGCGTGGCAAGCGGCCAGTTGAGCCACAGCATCACGAACCCGCCGAGGCCATACGCCAGGCTGCCGAAGAGCGCCGCCCCCTCCGAGAGCCCCTGCCGCCGCATGAGGAGAAAGAAGAAGACGAAGGCGATTAACACCTTGAGCCCCGCCGTCACTGCGACCGCCTGCCACAGCGGCAACGGCAGCCCGGCGAGCACCAGGGGCTGAAGAGCCTGGGATTGGGGATCGGCCAGGAGAGGCATCCCCGCTCCCACGTCAGGATTCCACGCCGGCCACGTCCCGGCCGCGAGCGCCCTGCGAACCTCGACCTGCAACGGCACGATCTGCGTCACCAGATCGAGCTGCAGCGGGTTGCCCTCGGCGGGCGCCCGCATCGCCTCCGGCGTCCGCACCCACGGCAGGATGTCCACGGGAAGGAGAACCCTGCCCAGGAACAGCGTCGGTCCGAAGAGAACGACTATGACCATCCCGAAGACGCCCCAGATCCGGATTGGCACCGGGTCCCACCAGCGCCGGAGAGCACGGGCGAGGAGGAGGGCGAGGAAGGCGAGATAGAGGCCGGGAAGGGGGGCGGTGAGGAGGTTGTTCATACTGCACTGCCGCCGTTGTTCTTATCGATGGGCTCCCCTTACTTGACCTTGGGCGTGTACCGGACTCCCTCCAACCCCTTGAAGTCCGAATCCTGAGTCCAGACGGTCGCGCCAAAGAGGCGTCCCGTCGCGTAGACCACGCTGTCCGCCAAGGGAAGGCGATGGTCCTTTCCGACCCGGGCCGCCATTTGGATGACCTCGGGTAGCAGATCTACGACGCGTGCTTGCTGCATCAGCGCGAGAGCTTGGAGTGCCATGTCTTCACCGCTTTCCCGATAGACGTGCCGCGCGACTTCCAGGAGGCAGATCGTTGGGACTACCAGCTCTTCCGTGTTCTCAAGGGCAGGAGCAAAGAAATCTGCTCCTGGCGCGTCCGCCAGGTATTCGATCCAGCCGCTGGAATCCACGACGTTCACAGGCGGTCGGGATCCCGTTCCAAGTTGGTATTGATCCCGCGCAAGAGGCCGCGCATCTCGCGGATGGGACGGACCGGAACGAGCTCGATTCGGTTGTCGAACTGGAAGACCTGCAACTTTTCTCCAGGGCGTATAGCCATAGCCTCACGGACTTCCTGGGGAATTACGACCTGGAACTTTGGCGAAACGGTGACAGTCGGCATAGCGGACTCCTATCGATGACACCCTCATCATACGCTCTCAAGATCGATCCGGAAACTCGGCCTTGCATCACCCCGCTGAGGAGCGTCATGAGTCGAGCAATTCTGCCACTGCGCTTCAATCCGCTGCCAGCGGACCGAGCCAGCGGACCAGGGTGGCGTCCAATTCTTCTGGATCGATCGGTTTGCCGAGGTGGTCGTCCATGCCGGCTGCGAGGCATTTTTCGCGATCGCCGGCCAGCGAGCTGGCGGTCAGCGCCACCACCGGCAGGTGGCGGCCTTCTCCTTCGCGGCGACGAATCTCGCGGGTGGCCTCGAAGCCGTCGAGGTTGGGCATCTGGCAATCCATCAGCACCAGATCGTAGGCACCGCGAAGGCAGGCCTCGAGCGCCTCCTGGCCATCGCTCGCCACGTCGACTTCGTGGCCGGCGTGGCGCAGGAAGGCCACCGCGATCATGCGGTTCACCTTGTCGTCTTCGGCCACCAGGATCTTGGCGGGTCGCGCCTCGATTTTCTCTCGCGAGACGGGCCTTTGCGCTTTCTCGGCAGCCGGCAGCTCGGCCTCGAAATAGAAGCGGCTGCCGCCGCCTTCACGGTTTTCAAAACCCGCCTCGCCGCCCATCAACGAAGCGAGGTGGCGCACGATGGCGAGGCCCAGGCCGGTGCCGCCGAAACGGCGGGTGGTGCTGGCATCGGCCTGCGAGAACGACTGGAAGAGCCTCTCGCCGACCGTGGCGCTCACGCCGATTCCCGTGTCCTCCACTGCAAAGCGAATCCTGTGGCCGGCAGCCTCGACCTTCACCGCCACCGCGCCTCGGTTGGTGAACTTGACCGCGTTCGCCACCAGATTGGACAACGCCTGGCGCAGCCGTACGGCGTCGCCCAGGACGTATTCCGGCAGATCGGGCGCCACCTCCTCGCCAAAAGCCAGGCCCTTGCGCTGTGCCTCCGGCCGATGCACTGCCATCACCGCCTGCACCGTGGCCCGCAGGTCGAAAGGCGCCGACTCGAGGTCGAGCTTGCCGGCCTCGAGCTTCGAGAAATCGAGAATCGCGTTGACCGTGCCCAGGAGCTGCTCGCCGCAGGCGCGCAAGGTCTCCACGTGCTCGCGCTGGCCCTTGTCGAGAGAGGTCCGCAGCAAGAGGTGGGAGCTGCCGAGCAGGCCATTGAGCGGCGTGCGGATCTCGTGGCTCAGATTGGCGACGAAATCCGACTTGGCGTGGCTCGCAACCTCGGCCGCCGCCATCGACACCTCGAGCTGGGCCTTGCCCGCCGCCACCGCCGCCAGGAGGCGGCGATTCATGGTGACGACGATGCCCAGCGTCCATACGATCGCCGACAGGCTCGCCACCAGCAGGAGCAGACCGCCCATCCGGTCACCGCCGGCGACCGGTGCAGCGCCCTCGTGCAGGGCGACCGCCTTCTGCACTGCGCGAGCGCCGGCCGCCAGGGAGTGGGCCGCAAAGGCGCCGAGCACCAGGCGGGTGTAGAAGCCGTCGCCCCGCCCACCTCTCCAGGCGCTCCAGGCCGACGCCGCCAGCAGACCGCAGAGCGCCGCGCTCTCCAACATGATCCGTGGGTTGGGGCTCGGCCCCACCTGGATCGGGTACGACAGCAGCGTCGCGGCCACCACCGCGACCAGCACCGGGCGCCGCGGCTGAAGGCCGTAGAAGAGCCTCACCCCTTCCAGGATCAGCGCGGTGCCGGCGCCGAAGACGAGGTTCGCCGCGAAGATGGTCACGACCGGCGGCAGCGGACCGTCGAGGGCCGCCAACAGCGCGCCGAAGAAGATACCGCCCTGGCCGAGCGCAAGCCGACCCACTCCAGGCGACGGGTTCTCACGCCAAACCGCAAAGAGGATCAGCGTCAGAAGGCCGTGGCTCAACCCGAAAACCAGGAAGAGAGTCAGGATGTCCAGCCCGGATGGCATTGGCCTCCATAATGCACCAGAGCTCTCCGCTCGGGAAGTCCTGGTGACGACTGGCGCTCTCCACCTGCGCTGCCTAGCTTTCCCGGTCGGTGCCGTAGACGAGGTAGTCGGTCCCTTTGAGATCGCTGTGGCCTTGCAGGGTCTCGCCGAGGCGTTCGGCGACGCGGATGGAGGACTGGTTCTCCGGGTGGATGAGGCTGATGACCCGGTCCCTCTTCAAAACCGTGAAGGCATAGTCCAGCGCGGCCCGGGCTGCCTCCGTGGCGTAGCCGTGCCCCCACCAGCGCCGTACGAGAGTCCAGGCCAGCTCGAAACCCGCCCAACCCTCCGGATGCGCGAAGCCGGCCATTCCGACGAACGTACGCGTCTCCCTCTGCTCCACCGCCCACATGCCCGCGCCCACGAGTTGCCAATGCCCGATAAGGAAGGCCATGTGCCGCCAGGCGCGCTCCCGTTCCCACGGACCTCCGCTGCTCAGGTAGCGCAGCACCTCGGGGTCCGCGTTCAGCGCGGCGTAGTCGTCGATGTCGCCTTGACGAAATGACCGCAGTCGCAGGCGTTCCGTCTCCAGGGTCGGGATGTCGATCATGATCGAGTCCTCCTTACGTTGGCCTTCGGTTCTTGGTCAGGGGCGATGGGAGCCCCTGAGCGAGCACGCCATTCGAGAGCCTTCTCTTCCAAGGCTGTGAACCTTTCGCGAAGGTGAGGGGGTGCCGCGGCGGCCTGATCTCGCAGGGCTTCCAGATCCTTGAAAAGACACCCGAGCATCACCCGCCGGTCGTCCCGGCCACGGGTGTGCGCAAGCAGGGCGAGCCCCCGCTCGAGGCCCTGAAGCTGTTCCTCGATCGACCTCACGCCCTCCCCCTTTTCCTTGAAGGAAGGATGGCAAAGGGGGCAAACTGCAAAGGGAGAACTTTTTCCGACTTGGGTAGACCGGTAACGCCCAGGTCCTTCCCCTCCCAGAAAGGCAGTAATCAATGCGCGCATTGCTATGGCTGATCAAGTCCCTCACGGCGGTCTTCGGAGGGAGCACGTGGGACCCGAACGGGAACGCCAGCCCACAATCAGGAGGTGTGTGGGACCCGAACGGGTAAGGCGTCTCGAAGCACCTATATAGAGGAAGAGGGGGGAAGAGGGGAGCAGTTCTCTCTTCCCCTCATTAGTTACGCTATACTGCGACAAGGGAGAGCTGAGACGATGGAAGGCCATCTTTCAAAAGACAAAATAGTCCGCGTCTTTTCCTATGGGGTCACCGCGGCAGAGATCGACGCTGGCGTGGCTCACATCGCCACTTGCCCGATGTGTTGGACTCTCGCCTCAGAGGCCGTTGCGGCTCTCAAGCGAACCAAGGACCTTGCGCCAGGACAGAGAGGGCGGCCACCCGAGCAGCAGTTCAGAGATGTCAGAGCCGCGCTGATTGCCCTCATAGAGCTCCAGGAGCAAAGGAGTATTGGATGGCTCAGAGACAAGGGTTGGTGGGCTGAATTGAAGGATCTCAACCCGAGGGAACAAGCCGCCAAAGTGAGCTCAGTCGCGGCAGTCCAACAGCAGGAAGTTTTTGAGACGATCCTCCGGGAGGCCAAGCTCGTCTGCGGGAAAGACCCTTATTCGGGGGAACACCTGGCGATGACCGCGCATCGGCTGGTTGATCATTTACCAGGTTGGGAGTTTCCAGCTCCTGTGAAAGATAGCCTTCGACTCTCTGCCATGACGGTCGTCGCAAATAGCCGTCGCCTGGGAGGTGATTGGCCAGGCTCGCTCGCCGCGATCGATAGCGCGAAAAGTTACCTGCTGGCGGGGAAGATAGAGCCGCACGCAGAAGCTTACTTGCTCTCGGTGCAAGCTTCTCTTATAGGTGATACGGGACAACTAGAGGATGCGGTGCTCTTAGAGAGGCGAGCTGCCGAGATCTATCGGAATGCCGGTGATCTCAAGGGGTTGGCAACTGTAAAGATACAGACGGCAGACACTCTTCAGGGGGCTGGTAAACCGAATGAAGCTATCAGGATGGCCGAAGATGCCCTGACCCTGTTGCCACCCGATTGCGTCCGCTTGGTGATGCTCGCCAGGAGCATCATCACGGAAAATTTGGTAACACTCGGTAGACTTCCGGAAGCTCTGAGAAGTTACGAGGCCACCAAGCCCCTTTATGATGAGGTCGGGGGCGAGTTGACTCTCTTCAAGGCAGAGTATCTGGAGGCCAGGATTCTTGACGCGTTGGGATATGCTCGTGAGTCCGAGAAACTCTTCAGAAGTGCTATTGATGGAGCGACTGAAATGGAGGCGTACCGGCTATCCTTCCTCTTCAGGTTTGCTTTTTTCGAGTCTCTGTTCAAGCGGGACGCTCTGGGAAAGGCGGCTCACCTCTGTCAGGAAGGGATTGATCTGCTTCGGCAGACCGACAGAGTCCACTCCCAGATGGGCCAGGTCTGGCGAGACCTGCTGGCCGCCGTGGAGGCGAAAGCGTTCACGGAAGCCCACCTGGCGGAGATGAGGGACTACCTGGTGCGGCACTGGGCCGCGCCAGCCCTCCGGGCACCGGTCTTCGGGGGGATTTAAGCTGCAACGCCCGATCTTGGTACCCTCATTCGGGAGACTTTACCCTCTTTTTTACCCAGAGCAACGACGGCTGAAGCTCCAGCAACGGCTGCTTAAGCCAGAGCAACGGCTGCTCAAGCCAATTCCGGTACGATACCCTCCGCGGCCGACAAGGGAAGGAGCCCCTTTCATGCCACGCATCACCCGGGTCTACACCCGGACCGGAGACGACGGAACCACGGGCCTCGGCGGCGGGCAGAGGGTGCCCAAGGACTCGGCGCGCATCGCGGCCTATGGCACGGTGGACGAGCTGAGCTCGGGCGTCGGCCTTGCCGTGGCCTTGGGGCTCGATCCCAAGCTGGCCGCCGCGCTCGGGCGCATCCAGAACGAGCTGTTCAACGTCGGCTCCGACCTCTGCATCCTGGAGGAGGACAAGGCCGCGATGCCCGTGCCGGTCGTGGAGGAGCGGCACGTGAACGCCCTGGAGCGGCTCATGGACGAGCTGCAGAGCGAGCTCACCCCCCTCGAGAACTTCATCCTGCCGGGCGGCACGCCGGGAGCGGCGCAGCTCCACGTGGCCCGCACGGTCTGCCGCCGCGCCGAGCGGGAGGTGATCAACCTCTCCCGCCAGGAGCCCGTCGGACCCTGGGTCGTGCGCTATCTCAACCGGCTTTCGGACGCTCTCTTCGTCATGGCGCGCTACGAGAACCGGAAGCGCGGAGCGCCGGACGTGCTGTGGAATTCCCGGGCGTGAGCGCCCTCCCACCCAAGACCCTCATCACCCCGGCCCTCTTCTCCCGTCCCCTCCCCCCCCTCACCGGGAGAAGAGGGAGACCAGCAAGAAGGGACGGCATGGACAGCAAGGACACCAGGGACGAACAGCAAGACCGCCCCAGCCGGGACCCCCTCTCCCGGTGAGGGGGGTGGCGAGGGGGCGGGAGAGGGGCAGGGGTGAGGGTCTTGGGCGGGGGGCCGTTCGGCGAAGTTGGCCCGTCTTTTGAATTGACTCCAGCCGACGCCGCCAGCCACTCCGGCCGGCGGGATTTCTCTCGATTCCAGGAGGAATGCGACATGTCCTCTTCGTTCGGTGTCTACCTGATCGGCTTCGTCATCGTCATCATCGGCCTCGCGATCGGGGCTTATCTCGTGCACGTCCCCGCCATGTGGATCGGCGTGGGCGTGATCTGCCTGGTGGGGATCGGCATCCTGAGCGCCGTCAAGAAAACGCAGGGGCGCGCCAGGACGGTCGCGCCCCCGCAATAGAAGACGCGCGGGAGTTTCCCTATCGGCTCAGGGAGCCTGGCTCGCCGGGGCTTCCTTGGCGAGCAGGGCTTCCAGCCGCTGGATCCTGGCTTCCTGCTGCTCCAGTCGAGCCTTCTGCTGGGCGACCTGGGAGAGCAGCTCTCCTACCCGGGCCTGCTGCGCCTCCGCATTGGCGTGCTGTTTCTGGACCTCGTTGAGGAGCATGGCGTTGATCCAGTGATAGCGCACGGTGAGAGGCTGGCCCTTGGCGTCATATTGAACGAGGGCCGGATAGACTTTCGCCACTTCCTCGGCGACGAGCCCGTACTGCAGCAGGTGGGAGCCGTCGTCGAAGCCAGCCTTGTAGTGGAAGGTGACGGGACGGAGCTTCATCAGGTTGCCGCTCGCGTCGCCCATGTCGTCGACGTCTTCCTTGAAGCGAATGGAAGAGGTCACGGTGCCCAGTTGGCCGTTGCTGTCCACGAAGACTTCAGAGCCGCTCGACACGGTGACGCCGTTCACCCCGGCCAGGAAGGCCGCGGTCTGCGTGCTGGAGCCGATGCGGATGGTGTTCGACTCGTTGCCCGGGGCGTGGTTGCCGATGTCGATGTTGTTGCTGCCGCTGCCGATGTTGATCCCGGCGGAGGCGCCGACGGCGATATTGCCGGAGCCGGTCGAGTTGCCCAGGGCGTTGGCGCCGAGCGCCGTGTTGTTGCTGCCGGTCGTATTGGCGAACAGTGCGTCGAAGCCGGCCGCCGTGTTGGAGCCGCCGGTCGTGTTGTCGTTCAGGGAATCGGTGCCGAGCGCGGAGTTCGCGCTGCCGGTGGTGTTGGCGTTCAAGGCGCTGGCGCCGAGGGCCGCGTTGGCGATCCCTGTCGTGTTGGAGAACAGGACGAACGAGCCGACGCCCGTGTTGGCGCTGCCGCTGGTCGTGGAGTAGCAGGCGTCGGAGCCGACCGCCGTGTTGTCCGATCCGGAGGTGTTCGAGGCCAGCGCGGTCTCTCCCAGCGCGGTGTTGCGGTCCCCCGTCGAGACCCCCGGATTGCCTGCTCCGGTGCCGAGATAGAGGTCGTTGAAGCCTGCGGCGTGGAGCGTGAAAGCGCACAGGAAGAGCGCCGAGAGCAGGACGACGGGGTGCCACCTGTTGCGGGTCTGGGCGTTGGACATGGCAGATCTCCTGGGTCAGAGCCACACCCTTGACCGCCTTCGCCCCCGAATCTCCAGAGGTGAAGCGCGGAGGTGAGGCGGCTGGAGTGGCGGGTTGATTGCAGTTGACGCGGTGTCCTTTTGATCCTCATCTAAGAAGACCCTATAACCAGCGGTGCTCGCGGTCGCCTGCAGCGAGCCCGGCCGGCGCCGTAGAGGGAGCCACGTCTCCCTGCGGCCCGCCCGGCGCACTGTTCCCTTATGGATGCTGGCTTGCGGGTCCTCCCAATCCGGGCCGCTCGCGAGCCGCGGTCCTCTGAAAGGAGCGAAGGATGCAGATTTCGAGGCCTTTGATGCGTTCAATCGTGCTGGGAGCCTTGCTCGTCGCCCTCGTCGGCGGCGTGCCGGCCTTCGGCGCGGACGTCATCCACAACGGAGTCGATCTGTGGATGACCGTCGCGGGATTCGCGCAGACGAGCTTCGCCGATCAGCCCATTCCGGCGGGCTTTTTCTGCGACAGATCGCAGCCGTTCACGGGGAAGGTCGTCTTCAAGGGCGCGCCCCTCGCCTCGCTGCCGGCGGGCAGCCTCGGCGGCATCGATACCGCCGTGCGCCGGCTCGACGACGCGGAGTTCAACGACAAGGGCGAGGCGACGACCCGCATCCAGTTGCTGGCGCTCTCGCTGGTGAGCGTCAAGCCGGTCGAGACGAGCTGCGGCAACTACGACGTCGCGGTGAGCCTCTCCGGCGAGCAGCCGGTCACCACGATGCGCATCCTGCGGACCGAGGCGCTGGGTGGCACCTATTCGGCGCCGCTGGCGCTCAACGTCAAGGCCGTGTTCACGCCGGTCAACGGCGACAAGAGCGGCCGGCGCGAGGTGACCCGCCGCATCGAGCTTGGGCCCGGCAGCCGTTCGGTCTGGGCGTACGTCAAGGCGCCGCAGTATCCGGCCGGCGTCAAGATCGACACCAACGGCGACGGCCAGCCGGACACCGTCCTGCCGGTGTCCTCGAACTTCCTGGCCGGCGTGTCTCCGGCCGTGCTCAAGGGGGAAGACCTCACACGGCCCCACCTCGCGCAGCCGGCCTTTGCGGTACCGGTTTGCCCAGCGGGCCAGTGCCCGTATCATTCCTGCCACTGCGATCCGAACAGCACGGATCCCTACCATTCGAGCTCAGGGTGCGATCACCTGCACTGCATCTGGGTCTGCGTCGCCGGCACAGGTTGCGGTCCCCAGCAGTCGCCGAGCTTCATGAATTGATTACCTGCTGAGTCCGCGGGGCGGCGGCCTGTTCGTCAGAATCCGCCGCCCCTTCCTCCAGCCTCGCGGCATCCGGTCCAGTGAATCAGCGGGTGGCGGTCGGGGTTCCGCAGGCATCCGACGGGCGGACGATGGTGTCCTTGATTGGCACCGTCAGGGAGCCTCCGTAGGCCAGCTCGAGAGTCTGAGCGCCGAGCGGCTGGAGGGTTTCGCGGCGGAGCTGCAGTTTGCGCTTCATGGTGGATCTCCTTCTGAGTTGGGGCAGGCGTGCCCACTCTCCTTTACGTAGGAAAGGGCCTTTTTGGCTTACCGGCGCGAGTGGTATTCTCGCTCCGGACAAAGGAGGGGATCATGGCCAGCTCGAACGACGCAGTCCGGTTTCCCAACGAAAGCCCCGAATACCGTGCGTCGCGCGACAAGCTACTCCAGGCGGAGATCGAGCTGCGCCGGAAGCTCGAAGACGTGGCGGCCCTGCGGCGGACCTTGCCGCTGGGCGGCAAGGTCAAAGAAGACTACGTCTTCGAAGAAGGCGGTCGAGATCTGGACGACCGCGAGACGAAACGCCAGGTGCGGCTCTCGGAGCTGTTCCAGCCGGGCAAGGACACCCTCATCCTCTACAGCTACATGTACGGCCCCGCGATGCGCCAGCCCTGCACCTCCTGCACGTCGATCCTCGACGGGCTGAACGGCATGGCGCCTCACGTGGTGCAGCGGGTCAACTTCGCCGTCGTCGCCAAGTCGCCGATCGAGCGCATCCGCGAAGTCGCCCGTGAGCGTGGCTGGAGAAACCACCGTCTCCTCTCTTCGGCGGAGAACAGCTACAACACCGTTTATCACGGCGAGAACGCGAAAGGCAGCCAGCTCCCGGCGCTCAACGTCTTCGTCCGCCGCCCCGACGGGATCTATCACTCTTACAACACCGAGCTGCTCTACGCTCCGAGCGAACCGGGCCAGGACGGCCGGCACGTGGACCTGATCTGGCCGCTGTGGAATCTCTTCGACTATACGCCGGAGGGGCGGGGGACCGATTGGTATCCGAAGCTGTCGTACGAGGCGGTGAGGTAGGTGTCCATGATTTCGGAAGAAACCATCAACAAGGCTGTTGACCGGCTGCTCGAAGTGGCCCAACCGCTGAAGATCTTCCTATTTGGCTCTTATGCCCGGGGAGATGCGCGCGAGCATTCGGATCTGGATTTTCTGGTCATCGAGCGGGACGTAAAAAGCCGGCGCAAGGAGATGGTGCGCCTGCACGACGCCTTGCGGCCATTGCGCATTCCGGTGGACATCGTCGTCGCGCCAGAATCGACTTATGAGAAATGGAGTGACGTTCCCGGAACGGTGTTTAACGAGGCGAAAACGAAAGGGCGACTCTGCTATGAGTCGCCGTGATCTTGCCGAAACGCTTCTACGAAAAGCCGACCAGGATAGGTCTGTCTTCGAGAAGCTGCGGTTCGATGAAGACGTCGCGGTCGACATCCTGGGTTTTCATGCCCAGCAAGCTGCCGAGAAGATGTTGAAGTCTACCATGGCGATCCGAGAAATCGATTTTCCGTTTTCTCACCGCTTGGCGGACCTGTTCGATCTGTTGGCTGAGAACGGGATAACTATTCCCGAAGACTTTGAAGAATTACGCTTTCTGACTCCTTTTGCCGTGGCGTTTCGCTATGAGCTCTACGAAGAAGAGGAGGAGCCCTTCGACTCGGACAGAGTTGGTGAGTTGCTCCTTCGGCTCCGTCAATGGGTAATCGGCCACCTGTCGCCCATCCAAGATGAAGAGACTCCGAGCGCAGCAGATCCGCCCACTCCGCCGGAAATCCCTCCTGAGAAAGAGGATGAGGAGTGAGCCGCGCCGTCGAGGAGAGCAACCGCCGGCTGCTCCGTGCGCGCGACGCGATGGATCGCACCTACGCCGAGCCGCTCGCCATTGCCGAGTTGGCCCGGATCTCCTGCGTCTCCGAGGCGCACTTCATCCGGACCTTCCGCGCGACGTTCGGCGAGACGCCGCACCGCTACCTCCAGCGCCGGCGGGTCGAGCGCGCGATGTTCCTGCTGCGCGAGAGCGACCGCAGCGTCACCGACATCTGCTTCGACGTCGGCTTCAACAGCCTCGGTACGTTCAGCCGTACGTTCCGCGAGATCGTCGGCCAGTCGCCGCTCGCGTACCGCCGTAGCAGCGCGCCGGTGCCGGGCGCGGTCCCCACCTGCTTCACGATGGCATGGGCGCGGCCGAGCAGTTTCGGAGAAGCCAGCCGGCCGAGCTCCCAGGTAAAGTCGACGCCATGAAAAACTTCAACGCGATCAAGCTTTCCGACGTAGAAGTCGAGCGCCTCCTGGTGGTCGAGGACCCAGATGTGTGCGTGGGTGTGTAGCAGATGTCTTCTTGTCTCCGGAGCACGTTGGCTCGCACGAGCCGCCCAGCTTCTTCCAGGAGGGCCTGCTTGTAGAGGAAGTAGCGGTTGACGATGCCGTACTTCGGATACTCACGGTAGCCCATGAAGGTCCGGAGTCGGCGGATCATCCGTTGCGTCTCCTCGGCTTTGTGCGGGCCATGAGCGCCAGCCCCATTTCCGAGGTGACGTTGTTCGGTGCGGACTGCGAAAGCGTGTCAGCGGCGTTCTTCTCGCCCAACCACTTCATCATGTGGTCGTTGATCCATGTTGCCGCGTGTGGGGAGGGACGTAGTCCGTGCGTGCCCCGCGCAAAAACGGCGGCAAAACCCTTCCAGGCCGCCCCAGATCACTCCTTGGCGACGAGCCACCCCCGTCGGCGAACCTCTAGAAGCCGAAGCGCAACTCGGCGCGGAGCGAATCGCCGTCGATGGGTGGCGTTCCAGCCAGGCGGGCTGCCGGGCGGACGGCTTTGAGATCGAGGGCTTCGAGGCCCGCTCGCCAGTGCTCGCCAAGCCGAGCGATCAGGGCGAAAGTCCAGGCGTGGCCATTCTCGCGGTTGTCGTCGAGCGGGGTGGAGTCGCGGTCCCGGACCTGGAAGTCGTCGTATCGCGCCGTGACTCGCAGCACGCTCCACTCCCGGGTGACCATCAGGTAGTAGGTGTTGAAAGCAATGTCGACCCTCGCGGCCGATCGGCCGCCGGGCGGCGCGAAGCCCATGAGAGAGGTCCCGCTCCCCCATTCGCCCAGGAGACGCAGGCCGGCCGGCAGGTCGGTCTCCATCGAAAGGCAGTAAAAATCCGTGTCCCAGGCGTACTCCGACCCGTGAAGGCCCCGGTCTCCCTGATTGAGAAACGCGGAGACTTGGGCCATCGCGCGATCCCCCGGGGCGGTCCAGCGGGCTCTCCCGGCGTAGCCGGGCCGGCCGTCGAGGTCGGAGCCGAAGGCTCGCGTTCCTTCTTGGCTCTGGCCGGGGAACTGCTCGGCGCGCTCCGGGGACGGCGGCAGCGGCACGAAACGGCCCGTGGGCATGGGCCGGTCGTTGAAGGAGAAACCGCGCCAGGCGAGAAGAGCTCCTGCAGTGTCGTTGCCGCCGAAGACGGAACCGGCGAGCTTGAGCCGGTGCTCATTCGGGAAGGTGTGGCCCCAGGCGACGTCGACGCCGATCGGGCGGATCTCCTCGGCAATCCAACTGTTCAGCGCCGACAGAGTGAGCGTGTAGGGGGAGGTCCAGAGCGGACCGACGTTTTCGCGGGAGGTGGGCAGGAAGAACTGGCCGGCGCGGAGGGTCCACTGGTGGCCGGACTCGGTTTCGAGGCGCCGCTCAGCGAAGGCTTCGAGCAGCCCGGAGCCGGCCGAAAGTCCTTTGGTGGCTGCATCCTCCCGGGCGACGCCGTGGACGAAGAGCCCCCAGCCGAGGGCCGGCGCCCAGTCGACGGCGAGCCGGGCCTCCGAGACCACGGCACCGGCACTGTCCTTGTCCGGGCGTCCGCCGTCGAGAAGCTTGCCGAAGCCTCCGGCGAGATACGAGGGCGCGGTATCGATCGAGCCGGCGGACGAGCGCACGAGCCCGATCAGGAGCGGCGACTCGGCTCCGAGAGCCGGCACCGCGGCGGCGGCCAGACCCGACAGGAAGCCGAGAAGGATGCGCATGGAGATCATGGCAGATCTTACGCTCGGCGACGGCCTGCCGGATTGCGGTTCGGTTCAGCGCCCGGGAACACGGCTGGCAGCAGCCCCCGCCCTGTTTGGGCCGTGGCGCTGCTCCTCGCCGGTGTGGCGCTCATGGCGAGCGCCGGTTCGGCTTGACGGGCGGCACGGGTGTCGCCCAGCGCGGCGCTTCACCTCTGACACCTATTCGGACCACGATCAGCGCCACACGCTTCCCCGGCGTGAGCGCTGTTGCTGGTTGCCAGCCTCTTCCTGTGCCTCTGACACGTGAGCCGACAGTGCCTCTGACACGTGCCGACAGTGCCAGGACGTCCGAGTGACATGTCAGGCCTCGATTCTAGCGGTTTTTCTCGCATGCATGCCTGGCATAGGGATTGCTTTTGGCGGTCACGCCGGACGCCAGAGAATTGCAATGATCTGTGCCGTGTCCCATAACGCCCGTGGCTTCGCCATGGGCAAGCGAGCATCCATGTCTCTGCGACTAAAAGGAGAGAATCCTCATGAAGAGAAGCATCGTCAGCCTTGCCCTGTTCGCCGGGTTGTTGCTTATGTCAATCTCAGCCGTGGCTCAAGCCACAAACAACAATCTCGTCCAGAACGGAAGCTTCGAGGCGGGGTACGAAGGCACGACCCAGATTAACGGCGGCTGGCCGAACAACCACGGCTTTTGGGCGCCGATCGGGTACGGCGGGGCGACTGACACGATTCCCAATTGGACGGTCAGCGGCGGCGGTGTGGACTGGCACGATTCGAGCTTGAGCGTCCCCAACTCGATGATCGCCGCGGACAGCGCTCGGATGGTCGACCTGAATGGCCCCTGGGGCAGTGCACCGGGCGTGATCTCGCAGACGATAGCGACGACGCCCGGGGTTTCCTATACCCTGAGCTTCTCCTACTCCGGTCACCCCTACTCGGGATGCTACTTTGGGCCGAAGACCCTGCGGGCGAGCGCCGGGAGCGCCTCCACGGTGGTCTCAGCGGATCCGCTCGCCGAGGGATATCTGGACGGCACCAACATCTGGCACGCCGCTTCGGTCAGCTTTACGGCCTTGAGCTCGTCGACGGTGATCTCGTTCGCGAGCCTCGAAGACGACGGTACGTGCGCCGGGCCGCTCGTCGACAACGTGTCGGTGCTGCCCCTACCCCAGCCCGTGCTCGACCAGTCGCAGACGGTGGGGGGCTGGGCAGCCGGGGGCCTCGATCAGTGGCAGTCGTTCACCGCCGGCAAGACAGGGCTCCTCACCCAACTCGACCTGAGTGTCGGCTCGGGGCTCGTCAACGAGTCCCAGGCCGGCGTCCTGCGGATCTACGCCGGGGAGGAGACCGACGGGCCGCTCCTGGCGACCCAGGGGGTGACCTTCCAGTACAAGCTCAACGAGTTTCAGACCTTCCAATTCTTGACGCCGGCCCTCGTCCAGGCCGGGAGCCTGTACACCTACCGCTTCTCGATCCCCGCGATCAACGTCGGCTGGGTCTACCTCAACCTCAACAACCCCTATCCGAACGGCCGGGCCAGCCACGCCCCGGAAGCCGACTATCTCTTCCGGACCTACGTCGCTCCGCTGGCCACCGGTATCCCATGATGGAAGCCCGGCGGAAGCTCGGAATCTGAGGACATCTTGGCGCGCCGACCTCAACCGCGGCGCGCCGCCTCGATTGTGGCAATGTCGATCTTCTGCATCTGCATCATCGCATCGAAGGCGCGCTTGGCGGCGGCGGGATCGGGATCGGTGATCGCTTCCGTTAGCGCCACCGGCGTAATCTGCCAGGACAAGCCCCATTTGTCCTTGCACCAGCCGCATGCGCTCTCTTGGCCGCCGTTGCCGACGATCGCGTTCCAGTAACGGTCTGTTTCGGCCTGGTCGGCCGTGGCGACCTGAAACGAGAAGGCTTCGTTGTGCTTGAACATGGGGCCACCATTGAGTCCGAGGCAGGGAATTCCCATCACGGTAAACTCGACCGTCAACACATCCCCTTTCTTGCCCGACGGAAAGTCTCCCGGTGCGGTGTGCACTGCGCCAACGGATGAGTCGGGAAAGGTGCTGGCGTAGAATCGCGCCGCGTCCTCGGCGTCGCGGTCGTACCAAAGGCAAATCGTGTTCTTGGCTGGCTTGGTCATGTCACTCCTCCATCGCAATGAGTCGCCCGACGCCGGAAATCAACGATGCGCTCGCAGTCGAAGGGCATTGGCTCGGCGGACAATTCCGCGCGCAATATACATACCATTCTGCCAGAATAGGTGCTACCCGATCCTTTCGGCCAAGCCGAAGAAATCCCCCGCGCCTCTCTTCCATGCGTTCACCGGTTGGTTAACCCCCACCAGGCCCTCGTTTGCCTCTTGTGCACAGCCAAATCCGCGGGTCCGGTCCACAATATTTGGTTCTTACTCCAATTGTCTTGTCGAATAGGGTGGCACCCTTGCTCCGGGCACTGCACGACGGCTGCGCTACTTCTTCTGAGTGAAATAGACGAGCAGAGCCTTCATGCAGTTCACGACTAGCGTCGCTTCGGGCTCGTCAAGAAGGGCGTCCGATGGATGCGCGAGAGTCGTGCGATTGCGTACTGGCTTCAGCGAGTCAACGATGGTGGCTAGCGCCACAAGGACACGCTCGACAGCGGCGGCGCGGGCGCCTCGCGGAGTAATCGGCGAGGCACGTGTACTGCGAATGTACTTGTAGAGCTCGGTAATAGAGGCGTCGGCGCTGGCATCGTGGCCTGTCGCGATAGCTAGAAGTCGAAGCCTCGCGTGCAGGGCTGTGTAGAAGCGGTCCGCTGCGCTCTGTGGCCCACTTGAGATTAAGAGCTGTTCGGCGTCTCGGAGTGCGCGCGTAACGGTGGCTTCAGACGGGTCAGCGATAGGTGAAGGAACACCGGTTACGAGGTCGTCAGAGAGCTCGATGGCGATGAAGCGAACGTATTCGCCGGCCTCGAGAAGAGTGGTTGCGATATCGCGGAAGACTGGTCGCCACGACTTCTGATCGTCCGCGATTGGAAGGTACTCGGTCATCGGCAGCGTCAGCACTAGGACCTCGAACTCGTCATTGAAGTGGTTCGTGGCGCGGTAGAGCCCAGCAACCGAGCGCTCTAGCAGATCCGCTGCCGTGTTGGCGTCGCGTGCACGCAGAAGGCGCGTCGCCTTCGCACGCGCGGCGAACCAGGGACGGGGTGACTCTCCCTCGAGGCCGTAGTCACTGGCTCCAGTCCCGCCGTATAGCGTAATCATGGTCGGTCCGAGTGCTGATGCGGCTGAGCGGCGGCCTCAGCCGTCTGCTCGAGCCGCTGGTTGGGCGCTTACGCCCTATGCTTCCCCCAAGTCCTTGAGCACAGCGTCGATCAGCGAGCGGTGAATATAGATTCCGTTCGCCATCAGTGCGTCGAGATGCGGCTTGATTGCCGGGATCAGGCCAGCCTTTTTCGCGCGCCTCAAGAGACCGACCGTTCCGATGCGGCGAAGGTCTAACCTCTCTGCGATACGGCGCGCTCTCGCGTCGTCCAGAAGAAGCGTGGCGCTCGGTAGCCTCCGTGCCAAGGCGATGGCCTCGGCTTCGCCGCGGTCCAGTAGAATGGCAAGAGGCTCCACCTCAAGGTGGTCAGGTACCTCGACCTCGATCCAGGTGGCTTGCCGAATCGCCGCGGCGCCTGGAGCTTCTCGGCGGTGAAGGGTGACCTCATTCTGCACCGCGGGAGGCGTCACGACCCTCGACGCCAACGTGTGGAGAATCTCGAGTTGCCCGATCCGGGCGAGCCCGATCAGAGGGCTCGAATCCGCGACGATGACCCACTCAGTCATCGCGCAGCTCGTCTGCGATCTGGTCCTCGGCGAGGTTGATCACAGGAATCTGCCGGCGGCCGAGCTCGTCCATGAACTGCAAGCGGGGAATGCCCGCCACCTCGGACGCCTTGCCGAGAGACAAGCGGCGGAGCTCGAACAACTTGGAGGCGAGCAGGAAGCGCAGCTCCTGCTCCAGCTCCTGAGGCTCCTGGCCTGAGGCGATCAGCAGGTCTTCACTGTAGGGGATCTCAAGAACTCGCATGAAGGATGCCTCCTCATTGGCCGAAGTACTACGGCCCATTCTCTCATGTCTCGCCGGTCCTCGTGGACGGCTCACTTGCGCAGAAACCGCGGGGGAGCCTGACGATCGAGCCATTCCAGGTAGCTCCCCCTGTTCACTCCTTGGCGGCGATCGCGCGAATCTCCTCGCCTTTGCCGGTGAGCTGCCAGCGGATCAGCGAAACCGGGATGATGCCGGCAGAGAAGACCTCCTCGAACCAGCGCTTCAGGGTGAAGGCGTCGCCGAGCTGGTGGGCCCGCTCGCGCATCAGGTCCTCGAGCTGAAGCTTGCCGGTGATGTAGCTCGTGCCGTAGCCCGGCTGGCGCAGGTAGAGCTGCTGCTCGAAGCCGACGAGGTCGAGGTCGGGGCGCATCCAGCCGCGCGGGGTCCATTCGACCTGGAAGGCCTTGGCCTGCGCGAGGTCGAATTCGTTGGCCTGAAGGTAGAGCGAGGCGAGCCCGCGGGCGGCGCGCTGGGCGAGCATGATCCAGACGATCTCGCGCGCCCGCGGCTTGTCGTCGAAGAGGCCGGCGTGGAGCATGAGCTCTTCCATGGCCGTGGCCATGCCCTCGGAGCGGGCGTCCCAGATGTTGTAGAGGAGCGGACCGCGCCGGACGGCGCTCGGATGCGGCTGGTCGCGCAGGCGCGCCAGGTCCCACCAGTGCGAGGAGTGGGTGTAGAGGGTGAGCGGCTCGTAGTGCATGGCGATGGCGAAGAAGTTTCGCTTTTCGATCGGCACGAACGAGCCCCTGTGCTCGCGCTGCTCGGCGTCCATCGTGGGCCGCATCGGGTAGAGATTGCGCTCGCCGAGGAAGGCGACGAATTTGCGGATCGCCCGGTCGGCGCGGCGCTGGTACTCGGCGTCGTCCTGGGCCGCGGTCATCTCGGGCAAGCCGCGATTCCGCTCCTCTTCGAGCTTGAGCGACGAATGCGCTCGTGCCAACTCGCGCCGGAGGATCGCCACCTCGTCCTCCCAGGTCATGGGCAAGAGGTGAACGTGCTGCTGCGACCAGGTGTAGCTCTCCTTGCCAAGGCCCGAGGGGCCGGTTTTCGCAGGCGCCTTCTCCTCCAGCCAGGCGACGAAGGACGCGGTCGCTTTGCGGGCCTCCGTGACCGCCTCCCGCAGCTCCTTGCCGCCGGAGGCGACCTTCTGCTCGAGATCGGTCAGGTCGGTGACCTGCCCGCGCATGGTTCCGATGCCGGTCGTCCAGAGATCGCGCGCGTTGCCGGTCAGGTTCTCACGCGCCTGGGAGAGGAAGGTCGGAATCGGGCGCAACTCGCCCGCCAGCCGCGCTTCGTCCCGCGGCGACAGCGGAAAGGAGTACGTCCAGAGATCGACCAATCCATGTGCGTTCGGTCCTTCGTGCGCCGGCGTGTCGCTCTGCTCCGTGCGGACCGTGGAGTAGAAGGCGGGATCGCGAACCCAGGGCTGGAGGACGCGCAGATTGAAGTCGAACCCGTTCATCTCGGCGCGCAAGAGCGCCAGGTCGATGCGCGCGTCGGTCGACACGGTGCTCGCTTCGAGTGCCGCGAGCCGCTCACGGAACCGCGCCAGCTCCGCCCGCCGCCGCTCGAACGTCGAAGCCCGATAGTCCGGCGCGCCCTGGTGAGAGGGCGGCGTCTCGAAAGCACGCCAGTCCGCGAACAGTGCCTCGACGGTCGGCTTTCCGCCGGCAGCCGCTGAGGGTGGCGCGGCCTCCGTTGCGAAAGACGACGCGAGGGCCACCGCCATCAGGAGACCGGCCCGATGGGCCCATCTCCACGTCCCAAACCCTGCGCTCATTTCGGACCTCCTGTTTCTATCCTGCCGATAGTCCGCCAGGAAGCTTACCAAGCCGCGAGGGAAGCTTGCTTTCGGTGAGAGGCTTACGGGAAGACCGGGCGCGGACGTCGCCTATCTATCGCGGGGCGTAGAGAACGGCGGCCGCGCCGTCCTCTGCCTCGAGATCTCGGCTCCTCGTACCGGTACTTCAGGCCCTGGCACAGGTATCTCGGAGCGTTGAACCGGGGCCATGGGCCGTCGCACCGGTTCCTCGTGATCTCGTACCGGTGCAGCGGCACCTTGCACCGGGGCAACGGTCCATTGCACCGGTACATCGTGACGTTGTACCGGTACAGCGCGACCTCGTACCCGTACATCGGCGCGTTGCACCAGGGCAGCGTGACTTTGCACCGGTACATCGGAGCGTTGTGCCGGGGCAACGGCCCGTTGTACCGGTACATCGCGGCGTTGCACCCGTACATCGGAGCGATGTACCGGTACATTTTGACTTTGCACCGGGGCAACGTGAATTTGTCCCGGGTCAAAAAAACGTTGTACCGGTGCGGCGTGACGTTGCGCCCGGCCTTTATTACGTCGCACCGGTACGGAAAGTTGCCCAAGGGCACCATCCTGCCTTCCCCGGCTCAGACCTTGCTCCAGAGTTGTAACGATCCAGCGCAGCTGCCAGAAGTGCCAGGGATCTCATCCAGGGATCTCATCCGTCCAGGGATTTCGGCAGGGCCAGGGCTCGCCTCTAGCTTATGTCGACGCATATTTAGCCTAACTGCCTTGACATCTAAGCTAGTCCGTGTAGAATCTAGGCTAAAGGAAGACAAGCTGACCCAAAGGAGAGAGACCATGCACCCAACAGAGCCAAGCCGAGCCGAGGCGCTCGCTGCCATGACCCCGGAGAAGCTGGAGGAGATGGCGCGGCCGGCGCCCCGCGCCTCACATGGGGGGCTGCGCGACTTTCTGGAGATCCCCTACGACCAGTTGGAGGAGATGAACCTCGAGGCCAAGGAGGAGCGGCTGGCCCGGCGGCCCGCCGACGTGGTCCGCGAACAGCGGATGCGCTATCTCAACGACGAGAAGCGCATCAAGGCGGTCACCGTGTGTTTCACCGACCTCGAAGGCCGGCTGCACATGCTGGATTATGACAAGAAGTTCCTGCTCAAGGCGGCGGACAATCTGACCTTCGACGGCTCGTCGATCCGCGGCTTCTCGCGGCAGCAGGAGTCGGATCTGCGGCTGGCGATCGACTGGCCGGCCTTCTACTGGCTGCCGTCGGACGTTTTCGGCCCCGGCAAGGTGCTGGCCTTCGGCGAGGTCCGCGAGCGCGACGGCAGCCCGTACAGCGCCGACATGCGGGCCCTGCTCAAGGGGTACGCCGACAAGCTGTACAACCAGGACGGCATGGTCGCCCACGCCGCCAACGAGATCGAGGGCTTCCTCTTCCAAGGGCGCGACGCGGAGCGCGCCTACCACGAGACCGGCCGCTTCGACTTCATCTCCACGGGCGGCTATTACCACTCGCTGCCGGGCGATGCCCTGCGGCAGTTCATCGATACCGCCGCCGAGGTGCAGCGGGCGATGGGCTTCGCCAACGAGAAGGACCACCCGGAGGTGGCGCCCTCGCAGTTCGAGATGAACTACAGCTACACCGAGGCCTCGGTGGCCGCCGACCAGGTGCAGCTCTACAAGCTGCTCTCCCGGCAGGTCGCGGCGCGCCTCGGGATGACGGCGTGCTTCCTGCCCAAGCCGGTGACCGGCGTCAACGGTTCGGGCATGCACACCAACCTCTCGGTGACTCGCCAGTCGACCAATCTCTTCTACGAGAAGGACGGCAAGGACGGTCTCTCAGCCGCCGGCTGGGACTTCATCGGCCGTATCCTGGCCAGCGCCTCGGACCTCTGCCTGGTGCTCAACTCGAGCGTCAACTCCTACCGCCGCCTCGACCCCCATTTCGAGGCGCCCAATCAGATCAAGGCCTCGGCCATCGACCGCGGCTCCATGGTGCGCATCCCCCTCGGCAACGAGCGCTCGGCCCGCGTCGAGGTGCGCTCCATCGCTCCCGACTCCAACCCGTACCTCGCGATCTACGCCCTGCTCAAGACCGGGCTCGAAGGCCCCCAGAACGAGGAGGACGGGGACAAGCGGCCACGCACCCGCTTCCTGCCGGACAACATCTACGACGCCCTCCGGCTGTTCAAGGGGAGCCGGTTCATGCAGGAGGCGATGGGGGAGGAGGTGCACGCCAAGTTCGCCGAGCTCAAGCTCGCCCAGGCCGAACGCTGCCCCAAGGCCCTCGGCACCCTCATCAAGGCCTCCGAGGTGCAGTTCCACCACGAGGTCACGAACCAGTTCCTCTGGTCGCAGTTCTAAAGCGGCCGGTCCCAGCACCTCGTTTCCCCGTACGGCGGGAGGTCCTTCCTCCCGCCATGTGTCTTCAGGGACGACAGTTGTCCCTACAGCACTTAAGACTTCTGCGAAAGCGGGCCTGAAAGCAGAGGGCATCGCTTCCAGTAGCGCCTGGAGGGCCCGCGAGCACCTTAGCTAATGGAGCATGGAAAAGCCCTGCTACTGGAGAAGGAGTGCACTATGAAGATCAAGCTCTGTAAGCTCGCGTTGTTGCTCGTTGTCCTGCTGTCCTTGGTCCCGGTTCTGGGTTTGGACCAAGCCCTCGCATCGAGCCCCTGCGATGGTCTCCCAGGGTTGTGCCGTCCCAAGTACGATCCGGTCACGCACTGCTGCATCTCGGATCCGCGGTTCGACTGCGTCGACATCTGTTTCTAGGGCCCACCAGCGGCGAACGGCGGCGAACGGCTCCGTCAGTCGACCAATCTCTTTTACGAGAAGGATGGCAATGACGGTCTCTCGGCCGCCGGCTGGGACTTCATCGGCCGCATCCCCGGCGAAAAGGTGCGGCGAAAAGGTGGGCGAAAAGGTGCCAGCGTCTTCTTGGGAGGCAAGGACTCGGTTGGCCGGTTAAGTCCGTTTCCAATCCCTATCGAGCGTCCGAAGGACCGTTTTAGCGAGACTCACCGGTCGGTCGGGACACACCTTCCCCTTGCGAGCTGAAAAGCTCGGTGCAATGGCCCTCTGGCGGGCGGTGCGGCTGGCAAAGAGCAGAGACGAGAAGCCTATCCCGCTACGAACGGCAGGGCGGGCGGGAAGCTGCCGCTGGGGAATGGGGCATTGCGGTCGCCTTGGCGCAGTCTCGCCGCAGCCTCCCGGAAGGCGGCGACGAACCAGGCATAGGCGTCATAGAACGCCTTGCGGACGGCCTTGGTCGCTGCGTGGACGAGCGGTGCCGGCGAGCGTGCGAGCGCGGCCGGGCGATGGAGCGGGGCCTTCGCCAGGATCGCCTCCACGCCCAGGACGGGCAAGCCTTTGAGGCTCCTCACGAGAGCCGCCTCCGTCTCGACGTTCTCGACCAAAGCCGCGATACGCTCGCGATAGACCTCGGGCGGTAGGTGCGCCCAGCAAGGAATGGGCGAAAGGATGACGGACTCTTCCGTGGCAAACTGCAGTGGAGTGAGCTCTTCCCGCTGATTGCGAGCGGCGAACTCTCGGGTGCGGTCGAACCAGTGGCCCATGAGGGGCGTGCCGTCGATCAGCGCCGCCGCTGAATGCACGCCGGGCCACTGGCTCACCCGCTCGACAAGACCCTCTTTAACCGACTGCGCAAGCACATATTCAAGGCGCTCGATCTGGGCGCGGTCTTCATCGGTGACGACAGTCATCTCATAGCGGCGCTCGAAGACGGGACCGCTCCATCCGGTGAGGCGGTTGGTCTCCCGCGCCAGCTTGGACTTGACGTCGCGCATGAAGGCTGCAAGCTGACGGGCACTCTCGGGGACCGCTAAAACGTGAAAATGGTTGGAAAGTGTAGTGACGGCGTTGAGGATCAGTTTGTGCCGCCGCTGGGCGCGTCCGAGGATGCCGAGGAAGCGGTCGTTGAACGCGGGGCCGGGCTTGAACAGGAAGCGTCCCTGAACGGTCCGACAGGTGATGGAGACGAGGGTGGGAGGGTCGGGTATGTACCGAAGTTTTCTGGCCATACCCTATAAAGAACGGAAAAACCGCCTCTCATCTTACAAGGATCTGTAAGCCCCTCCTTTGCAAGCAGTTAGGAAACCCTCCAAAATGGACTCCGGCGCGTTCTCGGCGGAGCTCCCAGCGCCAGCGGATCTCGTCCCGAAATTCTTTGACGTGCAGTTGGAGGCCGGTGGGCATGGCGATCGGGTCTCCGTGTCGGGCTTTCCTTATCCCATGAGCCGAGAGCGAGTTGCGGAGACTGCCCGGGAGGACGCGGCTCTCGCGATCCTTCAGGCCGCAAGGATGGGGTGCCCTTTCTTCCCAGGGCATCGGCCTTCGGCCTCGGCCCTGGGCTGGGATCTCTCGGCCCGTTGGGCCGGCGGGGAAGGCCGCCGTCGCCTCGATGGACACGCGTATCGGCTCGATGAAGACGCACATCGCCTCGGACCTCGTGATGGTCACAGGACCCTCGGGTCCCGCGCCGCGACCCTTGGGTCGGAGAGTACGACCCGCGGGTCGAATGATGCGCGAGCGCTCCGTAGCGTTGCACGGAGCGGATCGAACGGCCAAGTGGAAAGGTCCGGCGTGCCGTCTTATCGAGCCAGTTCCTCCCTGTCGGTCGTCTTTCCAGGCGACCTTTGACGGACCCGGGGGGACTTCCTATACTCCAGCCATGGCCAAGCCCGCACGTGAAATGTCCTGGGCGGAGAGTAGCGAGCCAGAGCTGGAGCTCCCGGACGAGGAGGTGGTCATGCTCCAGCGTTGGGTCGAGCGCCCCGGCGGCGGCTTCGAGCTGTTGGAGATGCCTCTAACTCTAGAGCTCTACCTCAATCCGCGGCTCGGGGACAAGATGACCCAGGGAGAGCTGCACGGTGACCTGCTGGTCGAGCTGAAGGAGCTGCTGGGCCGGTATTTCAAGCCTCAGCCAGGCGTCAAGGTCTTGATGGACGTCAAGCACCTGGTGAGCCCCAGGAAAGGCCCGTCGCCGGACATCTCGATCGTCCGCGGGGTGCGCAACCCGGGCCGCAAACGCACCAGCTTCAACATCGCCAAGGAGGGGGTCGTTCCC
>JBAPYB010000684.1:0-9379 GCA_049284515.1 Thermoanaerobaculia bacterium | reverse complement strand
CTCCAGAGAGCAGGGAGCGCGGCGTTCCCTCCTGTCGTCGTCATCCGAGAAGGTTTTGAGGAGCCTGGAAGTAGGGAACGTGGCCTTCCCTGCTCTCCGGGCCGCGGGAGAAGAGGGAACGTGGCGTTCCTGGCCCCCGGCTCTGCCATCAAACTTCCTGCGGCTCGCCAATTGGATCGAGCCCGCGCAGCCCCGTCTCGCGAACTCGTCCCTGGCGGACTTGCAGACTTCTTATACGGTGACCCTCTTCGTGCTCCCAAGAGTCGGGGGATCGTAGTTTCCCAGGCCCTCAATACCGCCAGCTCGTCAGGTCCGCTCCGGCGGGCGCGGACTTGAGGATGCGCTCCAGGATCTTCGGCGCGTACATCTGGTGGTAGCGCAGGCGCGAGATGGCGTTCGGCTGGTCGGGATCGCCGTTCCAGCAGTGCTCGAAGCGGTCGCCGTACTTCACTTCTCCACCGTAGGGCGGGTCCGCGGTCTGCTTGAGGAAGTCCTCCATCAGGTAGACGGCGTTGTTCAGGTAGTAGCTGTCCATGTCGCCGACGTAGAGGTTGATCTTGCCCGCGAGCTTGGGCCCCAGCGTCTTCCAGTTGTGCTGGAGGATGGCCGAGAGGTCGTAATGCTCGCGCCAGTAGGCGGCCACTTCCGGGTCGATGACGCCGGTGCGCTTGTCCCAGATGGGCTTGGGATAGCCGTCCGCGCCGGCCGGGGAGAAGACGGCCTGCCAGATGTCCCACTGGCCGCCGGAGCGGCTGTTGGTGCCGAGCACCAGTTCCAGGCGGTTCATGTCCTCGACCGTGGTGCTGACGTGGCCCAGGTAGTCGCGGTGGCCGGGGCGCGGCGTCCGTTTCCAGCGGCTCTCCAGGTAGTAGGCGTTCTTGTCCTCGTAGAGATTGACCGACGAGTAGGCGCGGAAGTCGATGGGGTCAGGGCACGAGGCCCAAGCGCCGTTGTAGTCGTCGGGGTAGAAGACCTGGGCAGCCAGGGCTTCCCAGCCGCCGGTCGAGCCGCCGTAGAGAAAGCGGGCCCAGCCCGCGCCAAGGGCGCGGTATTTCTTCTCCAGGTAGGGGATCAGCTCGTGGGTGATGGCGTCGCCGTAAGGTCCGAGGTTGGCCGAGTTCACGGCGTAGGAATCGTCATAGTAGGGATTGGCGTGCTGGATCTCGATGATGATGAAGCGCGGAAAGTTAGGGCCGGTCCAGTCCTTGTAGAACCGGTAGGCGAAGTCCTGCTCGGTGTGGTTGTAGGCCGGCCAGTTGAACCGCTTGCTGAGCTCCGGCTTCGTCGCGAGGTCCGGCGGCTCTTCGCGGAAACCCCCGAAGGTGCGGGGAAAGTGGCCATGGAAGATGACCAGCGGGTAGTGGGCATTCGGATGCTCGTCGAATCCCCAGGGGAGGAGCACGTGAGCGCCGAGATGCATGGGCCGGCCCCAGAAACGGGTCAGCAGCTCGCTCTGGATCGTCTCGTGGCGGATGTACTTGGTGGCCGGAGCCGCCGGGATCGGCGGAATCACCTGGTCGAGGTGGACCGCAAACGTTCCACCCTCGGGCGGAATGGTGATCGTATGGGGCGTGCTGAAGAGATTTCCCGGCGCCCGGTTCCACTGCTGTCCTTCGCCGCGGTCCATCGGCAGCTTGACGGTGTGGCCGTCGGCGCGGTGGAAGGTCTCGTACCTGTGGAGCAGCGCCTGGACGCGGTAGGTCCCGGGCGGCACGTTCCCCAGGCTGTCGAGCGGATAGCCGGGCACGCCGGCGTCGAACACCGCGGTCTGGCCGGGCTTCCAGTCGTTCACGTCGATGCCGAAGATGAGCTGGGTGTCCGGCCCGTCGGAGATCTGGAACCGGGGCTCCTCGCCGTCGACAGCGGACAGCATGAGCAGCAGGCGGCCGTCCAGGGGTCCGGGCTCGTTGGCGGCGGCGTAGCGCACCGTGAACCGCGGCGGCTCCGCCGAGAGCGGCCCCGCGGCCGCACAAATCAGCAAGGTCAAGAGAAGGATGGATCGAAGCACGACAGACCTCCTATGGGAGTCATTGGATCTGAGTGGGAGAACTCTATACCGGCTCGGTCCTTCCGAGTCCCCGAAAACATCTCACGCCATTAGCGCGTAGAAGGGGCGAGATCTGAGGAGACTCCATGCCCTATCGCCCGCTCGCCGCCGTGACTCTCGCCGCCCTGCTGCTCCCCCTGTCCGGAGGGGCGGCCTCACCCGCCGCACGCCCGAAGACAGCGCGGCACTGGGAGGGCAAGCTCTCTCCATGTGCTCTGCCGGACGGGGGTGGAAAGGCGTTCTGCGGCACTTACGAGGTCTTCGAGAACCGGGAGGCCCGCTCCGGGCGGAAGATCGCGCTGAAGATCGTGCTGCTGCCGGCGAAGGGGCCGGACCGGGCGCCGGACCCCGTGTTCTTCCTCGAAGGCGGTCCCGGCGGGGCGGCGACGATGGATGCCGGCGAGCTCGTCGGCGACCCCGTGCGGGCCCGGCGCGACATCGTCCTCGTCGACACCCGCGGCACGGGAGGGTCGAATTCCCTGGCGTGCTCCGTCTGGGGCGACGGCACCCGGCTCGACCACATCTTCCCTCTGGACGCCGTCACCGCCTGCCGCGATGAGTTGAAGAAGCGGGCCGACCTCACCCGCTACACGACGCCGGCAGCCATGGACGACGTCGACGAGGTGCGGCGCCATCTGGGGTATGGCCCGGTGAATCTGAGCGGCGCCTCGTACGGCACCTTCGCCGCCCAGATCTTCCTCGCCCGGCATCCGGAGGCGGTGCGCAGCGTCGTCCTCTCTGCGGTGGTGAAGCCCGGAGAGCCGGCCCCCCTGTACCACGCCCGCAACGCCCAGCAGGGCTTGGAGCTCCTCGCGCGGGACTGCGCCGCCGAGCCGGCCTGTCACGCCGCCTTCCCCCACTTCCAGGAAGAGCTCTCAGCGGTGCTCGACCGGCTGGCGAAGCAGCCCGTCAAGGTGCAGGTGAAACATCCCAGGACCGGCCGGCCGGTGACCGTGGCGCTCACCCGCTCGGCCGCGGCCGACGCCCTCCGCTTCGCCCTCTACAGCCCGGACAGGTCGAGCCAGGTCCCTCTGCGCGTCCATCTCGCCGCCCAAGGGGACTACCGGGAGCTGGCGCGCACCGCGGTCATGCTGCGCTTCAGGCTCCAGCAAGGACTGGCGCTCGGCGCCCTGTTCTCGATTTCCTGCGCGGAGGATCTGCCGTTCATCGACCCACGGGAGATTCCCGCCGCCACGCGCGGCACCTTCTACGGCGACGACCGGGTGCGGGAGCAGCTCGCCGTCTGCGGCGTCTGGCCGCACGCGCCGATGCCGGCGGGTTGGGGGGCGCTCGTCCATTCGAACGTCCCCGTCCTCCTCTTCTCCGGCGAGCGCGACCCGGTTACACCCCCCGCCGACGCCGCCCTCGTCGCCAAGGGCTTCCCGCACGGCCTGCTGGTGATGATTCCCCACGGCACCCACGCCGGCGCCGGCAAGTGCGAGGAACGCCTGATCGCCGACTTCATCGAGCGGGGTTCAACCCAGGGGCTCGACCTCTCCTGCATCAAGGCGGCGCCGCCCGAGCCGTTCGTCACCAGCGCCGCGAAGCTGCCCCAGGAGTCTTGACCCTCACTTCGATCGCGCCGTCTTCGCCGTCTCGCCTGCCGCCGGGCACGGGGCTCCGCCCGCGATCCAGGTCCTGAAGCTGGCCACGAAGGCGTCGTGCGGAATAGAGACGGGCGCGCGGCCCACTCCCGGGTCCCAGCCCCAGAGCACGAGCTTGTCGTGGCTGACGTGCTCCAGGAGGGCTGCCAGGTCGCGGTTGCCGTTGTGCTGAGGATCTTTGATCGTGGCGCAGAGATCCGCTTTCGAAAGGCCGATGAAGGTCATTTTCCGGCTCGGCGGCGGCAGGCGCCAACCCGGGGCGCCGGGCGGCATGTTCGGCCCGTAGCTCGAAGGCAGATTCCGGGTGCCATGGCAGGTCGTGCACGGCAGGCCGGGCGCGCCGATCCCTGCGGCGCCGCGCTGCACGTTCTGCGGGTGTTGGACCCCGGCGTCGAAGACCAGGGGCGCGTCGCCGGGAATGTGACAGTTCTGGCAGCGCGGATGTTGCAGCACGGCCTGGATGGTGTCGAAGGCCGCGAGCGCCGCAGCCTGAGAATCCGGGGCGGCGGCCGATGGAGAACCGCCTCCGAAGAGGGCGGTCCCGGCCAGCAGCGCGGCCCAAACCCAGGGGTTTCCGATTACTTTCATGCCTCGCGCTCTCCTCTTCTCAAGCCCGTCGAAGCGGCAGGTCGCGCAGCCGCTTACCCGTCAAGGCGAAGACTGCGTTGGCCACCGCCGGCGCGATGGGCGGCGTGCCGGGCTCGCCGGCGCCGCCGGATTTTTCATGGCTGGGCACGATGTGAACGTCGACCTGCGGCATCTCGTTCAGGCGCAGGATGCGGTAATCGTGGAAGTTGCTCTCGACGACGCGCCCCTCTTTCATCGTCAGCTCGCTGTGGAGCGCCGCGCTGAGCCCAAAGGCGATTCCGGATTCCATCTGGGCGCGAACCCCCAGGGGATTGACGCAGACGCCGCAGTCGATGGCGCAGGTCACCCGGTGCACGCGGATGTGGCCCTGATCCACGGCCACCTCGGCGACGTGGGCGACGATGCTGCCGAACGACTCGTGGACGGCGAGGCCCCGCGCCCGGCCGGCGGGAGGAGGGGTGCCCCAGCCTGCCTTCTCGGCCGCCAGCTCCAGCACCGCGCGGAACCGCGGCGACTTGGCGAGCAGCGCGCGCCGGAATTCCAGCGGGTCCCGCTTGGCCTCGTAGGCCAATTCGTCGACGAACGATTCGACGGCGAAGGCGGTGTGCGAGTTGCCCACCGAGCGCCACCAGAGGACGGGCACGCCCGGGGTTGGCGTATGGAGCTCGACGCGGTGGTGGGGAATGGCCTTCACGTACGGCGAATCCGAGGCGCCTTCCACCACGGTCGGATCGATGCCGTTCTTGATCATGGCGGCAAACGGCGAGCCGGCCATGATCGATTGCGAGACGATGCGGTGGCGCCAGGCCACGGGCACGCCCTGCGGATCCAGCGCTCCTTCCACCCGGTGGATGGCCATGGGCCGGTAGTAGCCGCCGCGGATGTCGTCGTCGCGCGTCCACACGAGCTTGACCGGCTGGTCGAGCTTCTTGGCCACGTGAGCGGCCTCGACGACGAAGTCCGAAGCGATGTTGGCCCGCCGGCCGAAGCCGCCGCCCAGGAAGGTGGTGTGAATCTCCACCTGCTCCGGCTTGAGGCCGAAAATGCCGGCCACCCGCTGCTGGTCTATGGTCTGGAACTGCGTTCCCGTCCACACCTCGCAGTGCCCCGCAGCGTGGCGGACCGTGCAGTTGAGCGGCTCCATAGGAGCATGCGCGAGATAGGGCAACGTGTATTCGGCGACCAGCGGGGGCTTCGCGCCGCCGGGGGACTCGGCGGCCAGGGCCTTGGCGACGTCGCCATTGGCCGCGGCCTCGGCGCCCGCCGTTTTCGACTGTTCGAGGTAGCTGGCGCGCAGGTTCGCCGTGTCGAGTCCGGCGTGCGGCCCTGGGTCCCAGGTGACCCGGAGCGCATCCCGGCCGGACTTCGCCGCCCAGAAGTGGTCGCCGACGACGGCGACGCCCATCGGCACCTCGAAGACGGCGCGCACGCCGGGAAGGGCTTTCGCCGCCGTGGCGTCGAAGCTCTTCACCTTGGCGCCGAAGCTGCCGTGCGCCACCACCGCGGTCAGCATCCCCGGCAACTGCACGTCCATGCCGAACTTCGCGCGGCCGGTGATCTTTTCCGGGGAGTCGAGCCGGCGGGTGGGCTTGCCGATGAGCTTCCAGTTTTCCGGCGCCTTGAGCTCGACGTGTCCGGGCGGCGGCAGCTTCGCCGCCACCGCGGCCAGGGAGCCGTAGCTCGCCCGCTTACCGGCGCCGGAGATGACGAAGCCGTTCTCCACCCGGCAGTCGCCCGGGGCGACGCCCCATTGCTTCGCAGCCGCGGCCACCAGGAGGGTGCGGGCAACGGCGCCGACCTGCCGGTAGCGGTCGAGCTCGGACCACGTGGTGGTCGAGCCGCCGGTCATCTGAATGGGGAAGACCGGCGAGTGGTAGACCGGAGCCGTGGGCGCGTGCTCGACGCGGATGCGGCTCCAGTCGGCTTCCAGCTCCTCGTTGACCATCATGGGCAGCGTCGTCCAGATGCCCTGGCCCATCTCGGAATGCGCCAGGATCACCGTCACGCTCTCGTCGCTGCCGATGCGCAGGAAGGCATTGACGGGCGGCAGGGGGGCCTTCACGCCCTCCGCGGCCGGCTGCTCCTGCGCGAACGCCATGCGCCGCAGCGGGGCGGGCACGAAGAAGCCCACCACGAGGCTGCCTCCCACCAGCGCCGAGCTCTTGAGGAACGAGCGGCGCGAGACCTCGGCAGCGGCGGTGTCCGTGATGTCGGCGATCTCAGGCTGAAAATACTCGGGACGCATGGGCTCAACCCTCCATCAGCTCAGAGGCGCGGTGCACGGCGCTGCGGATGCGCTGGTAGGTGCCGCACCGGCAGAGATTGCCGCTCATGGCGGCGTCGATGTCGGCGTCGCTGGGCTTCGGCTTGGCCTTCAACAGGGCCGCCGCCGCCAGGATCTGGCCGGACTGGCAGTAGCCGCACTGGACGACGTCCACCTCCAGCCAGGCCCTCTGGACGGGATGGTCCCCGTTCAGGCTCAAGCCCTCGATGGTGGTCACGGCGCGCCCGGCAACGGCAGAGGCCGGCCGCACGCACGAGCGCACGGGCTCGCCGTCCACCAACACCGTGCAGGCGCCGCACTGCGCCATGCCGCAACCGAACTTGGTGCCGGTCAGGCCCAGGACGTCGCGCAGCACCCAGAGCAACGGCATGTCGTCGCTGACCGCAACCTCGTGCTCTTTTCCGTTCACAGATAGCTTCATGATCGCACCTCGTCGGATGGCAGGAAAAACCCGTGGCGCCGGGTAGCATGATACCGTGGAACGGTCCTTGTCCAGTATCCCAGAAGTCTCGGTCGCACGGCCTTCGCGGGCAGAAGCTCGTTTGAGCCGGCGGCGCGCACTGTTGAAGGTGAGGCCGCGCCAGGTTACAAACCGTCGTCCAGACCAAAGGAGGTTTGAGTGAGGAACAGAGCAATTCTGTTGGTAGCACTCGCGATTCTGCTTCTGGGCAGTCTCTCACCACTGGTTGCCGACAACGTCATTCGCCATGGCGTCGACACCTTCACCACCATGGCGAACGGCAAGACGTTCTACAGCTTCGCCAAGAACCCCATTCCCGCCGGCTTCTTCTGCGCCAGCTCGGCGGCCTTCACCGGTAGGGTGGCCTTCCGGGGCCTGCCGATCGAAACCGACACTCCCGGCGCCCTCCACAATGCCGACACCGTCATCGAGCGGCTCGACGACGCCGCCTTCAACGAGCGGGGCGTCGCCGAGACGCGGATCCAGTTCAAAGCCCTGTCGCTGGTGAGCATCGCCCCCATCCAGACCGCTTGCGGCGCTTACCACGCCTACGTCACCCTCGGCGGCACCCAGCGGGTGACGTCGATGAAGATCTACCGCACCGAGGCGGGCGGCGGCCATTTCGTGGCTCCTCTCGCGGTCGACGCGAAGATCTCCTTCATCCCCGTCCGTCAGACCAAGAGCGCCCGCCGGCTCGAGCTCACGGGCAGCTTCAGCTTCCCGGCCACCTCTCTGCCCTGGAGCACCACGGCCGGAGCGGCCACCAAGTCGGTCGGCACCGTCATGATCGACGCCAAGGGCACCCTGAGGCCCGACACCCTCGTTTCCGGCAGCACCAACTTCTGGCCGGGCTGGCAGCCGGGCGAGAGCCAGACCAAGGTCGGCAGTTGCGTCCAGTGCGAGCCGCCGACCTGCCATACCGATCCGGCCACCGGCGAGCAGCACTGCAACGGCGGCGTCAAAGCCTGCGCTCCCGCAGCCTGCCCGTAGTCGCTTTTCCGTGAGGGGCCCGAAAGGGCCGAGGGCCTGGCGTGGCCCAGGAGGAAGGGGCCCGTTCTCACGAACGGGCTCTTTTCGCATTCGCGGGAGGACAGCTCGTTTGAGCCGGCGGCGCGCACCCTTGAGGGTAAGGCCGCGCCAGGCTACAAACCATCGCTCCAAACAAAGGAGGTTTGCGTGAGGAATAGAGCCATCCTGTTGGTAGCACTCGCAATTCTACTTCTGGGCAGTCTGTCTCCGCTGGTTGCCGACAACGTCATCCGGCACGGAGTCGACACCTTCACCACCACCGCCAACGGCAAGACGGTCTACAGCTTCGCCAGGAACCCCATCCCCGCCGGCTTCTTCTGCGGCAGCTCGGCGGCCTTCACCGGCAAGGTGGCCTTCCGCGGCCTGCCGATCGAGACCGATACCCCCGGCGCGCTCCATAACGCCGACACCGTCATCGAGCGTCTCGACGACGCCACCTTCAACGACCGCGGCGTCGCCCAGACTCGCATCCAGCTCAAGGCGCTCTCGCTGGTCAGCATCAATCCCATCCAGACCGCTTGCGGCGCTTATCACGCCTACGTCACTCTCGCCGGTCCGCAGCGGGTGACGTCGATGCGCATCTACAAGACCCAAGCAGGCGGCGGCCACTTCGTGGCGCCCCTCGCGGTCGACGCGAAGATCTCCTTCATTCCCGTCAAGCCGACCAAGAGCGCGCGCAATCTCGAGCTCGTCGGGAAGTTCACCTTCCCCGCCACCTCCCTGCCCTGGAGCACCACGGCCGGCGCGGCCACCAAGTCGGTCGGCAACGTGATGATCGACGCCAAGGGCACCCTGAAGCCCGACACCCTCATCTCCGGCAGCACGAACTTCTGGCCGGGCTGGCAGCCGGGCCCCGCTCCCCAGACGAAGAGCTGTGTTACCTGCGAGCCGGCGAGCTGCCACGACGATGGCACCGGCAAAATCCACTGCACGGGCGCCGTCGTCGCCTGCAATGGATCGTACTGCCCTTAGTTTCTGACCCGTGAAAGGCCCCGTCCGGGGCCAAGGGCCTGGCGCGGCCCCAAGGAAGGAGCCTGCTCTCCAGGGAGAGAGGGCTCCTTTTTTGTTGCGAGTGAAGCTCGTGCGATACTGATCCCAGGGCGTTGAACGTCCAGGGAGGTTTTCCCATGTCCTCGAAAATCGCCAGAATGACTCAACGCTTCGGTTCGTACCTCCTCTGCGCCGCCGTCTTTGTCTCAGCCGCCTGCGCCGGAGAGCCGGCGACCGGGGAGAAGAAAGAGATGCCGAAGGAAGTGGCCATGAACACGCTGGGCACGGCCGCGCAGATCCGCCTCGACGAGCCGCGGTTGAGCGTGCGGCTTCCCCTCGCCACGTCCGGCCCGGCGGCCGACCGGCTGCGCCAGGCC
>JBAPYB010000683.1:0-36054 GCA_049284515.1 Thermoanaerobaculia bacterium | reverse complement strand
CGGCTGGAGCACCTGGCGCTGCTCGCCGGGCTGCCGGCGCCTCGCGAGACGCTGGCCTCGCTCGACCGCCGCGAGGTGCAGCGCTTCATCGCCTCCGCCTTCGACCTGGCGCTCGACGCGCGGCTGTTCCTGGCGCCGGAGGACGTGCGCTATCTCCTTACCGATCCGCCGGCCGATTGGAGCGAGGAGGACCGACGGCGGGCCGCCTATCTGCTGCGCAGCGGCCTGCTCAGCGGCCCTCTCGACCAGCCGCTGTCGCCCGACCAGATCGAGCGCATGCTCCTCGCCCTGGCGGAGCTGCTGCACGTGGTGCGCCGCGAGGAGGCGTCGTTCTTCTCCGTCGCCGACGGCAAGCTCGCCGTCCGTTCCGGCAAGGAGGACAAGGTGTACGACCTGCCGGCCGGTGCCGCCACCTTCCGCCGCCAGGGGAGCGAGCTGTACAGCGCCGGCCTGAACCTGGTGCCGGGCGACCTGCTGACCCTGTTCTGGCAGGGCAACCGGCTGGTCGCGCTCAGCCAGGAGCTGGACCTCGACGGCGTCTCCTTCGACCGCAGCAGCCCTTACAGCTCGTGGAGCCGCTTCCGCACCGACTCCCAGCTCGCGACGCAGGTGAACACCCGCTTCCCGGGCTTCGCCTTCAGCAGCTTCGAGATCGTCGAGCGCGGGGAATCGGGGCGCGTGGGCAAGATCAAGATCTCCAACGACCAGGGGCAGTCCGTGGAGGTGGACGGGCTCGCCGTGCGCTGGACCCTCGACGTGCCCGACACGCTCTTCACCGCCAAGCGCCTGGTGCCCAAGAACCAGGAGCCCGGCTGGCTCTTCACCGGCCGGGGCTTTGGCCACGGCGTCGGCATGTGCCAGGTGGGCGCCTATGGCATGGCCCAGCGGGGCCACACCTACCGCGAGATCCTCACCCACTACTACACAGGGGTCGAGCTGGGGAAGGTGCGGATCCGGAACCGGCCTGCCGCAAGGTAGAAGCAAGGTAGAATCTGTCATGGCCCGGCGTCACGCTTTCATCGGCGAAGAGAACAATCTCCGGATTCCCGGGTATGCCTTCACCTTCGAGGGATTCCAGAGGTGGGTGGAGTCCGGCGAGTTTCCCGAGACCGGGCGCATCGACTACCTGCAAGGGGACATCGAAGTCGACATGAGCCCGGAAGACCTCTATACGCATGGGATTCCCAAGACGGCGATCTGCGCGGCGCTGCACCTCCTAGTCGCAGGCCGGCTCGGGGATGTCTACGTGGACAGCACCCGCGTCACCTCTCGCTTCGCCGGGCTTTCCGCCGAGCCGGACGTGGTGGTGGTCCTTTGGCCCTCCCTGAAAAGCGGGCGCGTGCGCTACGTTCCAGCCGCCGTTCAGGAGCCTGACCGCTTTTCAGGGATCGAAGGCGCGCCAGACCTGGTCGTGGAAGTGGTGAGCGACGGCTCGGTGACCAAGGACCTGAAGCTCCTCCCTCCGATCTACGCCAAGGCTGGTGTCCCCGAGCTGTGGATCGCGGACGTGCGCAAGGACAAGGTGAAATTCCAGATCCACACGCTCGAAGATGGCAAGTACGTTGCCGTCACGCCGGACAAGGGAGGCTGGATGCGCTCTCCCCGTCTCGGCTTCGCATTCCGCCTGACGCGCCACAGGACTCCGATGGACTCCTGGCACTACGTTCTTGAACATAGGGAGAGTTGATTCCCCGCCCCAGACCCTCATCACCCCGGCCCTCTTCTCCCGACCCCCTCCGCCCCCTCACCGGGAGAAGAGGGAGACGGCGGGGGAGCGAGCCCCGCCGAGTTGGCTGCAACTCATCTGAGCCGGGCTACGTGACCCGTGGGGCGCGTCGCGCGACCGGCCGGATTCGCGAGGCGACCCGTTCCTCGGGTGCCGCGACCCCTGGGTCGAGCTGCGCGACCCGCGGGTCAAGAGTCGCGACCCGTGGGTCAAGGGTCCCGACCCGTGGGTCAAGAGTTCCGACCCATGGGTCAAGAGTTCCGACCCGTGGGTCAAGAGTTCTGACCCTTGGGGTGGTGTCCTAATAGTGCGTTGGCGAGATAGGGGGCTCGCGGGGGCTTCCGCGCTGGGGTAGCTTCCCCCTGCAAGGGGGGAGCGTTCCCCTCTGCGATCCCCGAGACGGCCCCGGGCGGGTTGCACCCCGCACCGGAGCCTGACCCCAGCATTAGGAGACTACCCAAATGCAAGAGCTGTCCAAGTCTATCCCGCCCACCCCTCCCCCGTCCCCGCCGCCCGATCTCCCCATCTCGCCGCCGGTCATCAAGCCGGAGCGATTCGAGGACTTCATGACCTTCCGCGAGATCTTCATCGTCCACTTTCCGGACGGCAAAGCCAACGCCCGGCTCCGGGGCTTTGGCCACCTCCTTTTCGAGATGGTGCTCGCCACCTGGGGGGACTGGCCGAACCATCGGGAAGGCATCTTCCCCGCCGAGTTGCGCGCCGCCGTGGCGGACATGCGGTTTCTCCAGGGCGCCATGTCCTCCTGGTGCGGCCCGGCCTTCACCGGCTCAAGCGAGTACGAAACCCGCCTTGCGGGCGTGGGCGCCGGCATCGCGCTGGCGATCGGCGAGCTGGCGGATCGCCTAGAAGTTGAGCTGAACTCCTGGCAGGGGAAGGTCTCATGAGGGAGCGCACTCTGAAGCCTGAGAGGGTGCAGTGAAGACGGCGTCCTTTACCGTCCGTGCCGACGTTCACCAGTCGGCACGCTGGAAGCAAGCAGCCGAATCGGAAGGCTTTGCTTCCTGCGGGGCTTGGCTCGCCCGGGCGGCTGACGCCTATCTGAAGGTCCGCGCCAAGACCGGGCTTCCCTTGCCGCTGGTGTGGCACCTGGGACGGTTCCTGGTACGTCTTGAGGACGACACGGAGCCGGAGGTCCGGGGGTGGATCGCCCGGCCCTTTGGGCTCTTCCATGGCTCGCCCGGGGGGCCGATTCGGCAGGGCTCTACGCACTGCTACACCCTGGTCTATCTCCCGGGCCGTCGCATCGTGGCCACGTTCCGCTACGCCCGGGAGTGTCGCCAGTTGGCGGCGGAACTCGCCGCCGTCTACGCCCGCAGTGACGGGGAGGGGGACATCCGGGCGGGACCGCTGATAGAGCGCCACGAGAGGGAAGCGACGTAGTACCGGGGCCGGTTCCGAGAGGGGCCGGCCCTTTTCCGTGCGGCGCTACTAAAGCGCAAGAGGTGGTGTCTCTTCTGCTATACTCCACCATTGCTGGTGTTGTACGCAGGGCGGAGCGGCCCGCTTGCAGGCAGGCGCGGCTCCGAAAAACTAACTTAGCTGTAAGGCAGGTCCCCTTAGGCGCAGGGGTGGGCGATCTTGGCGATCCCCATCCTCCCATAACGGGTGCACCGAGTCAAGGGCCTAGCTGTTGCTCTCGAAAGGAGCCACCCTATGGACGTCCAAGAGCCTATTCGAGTGCCCAACTTGAAGGTCGTGATGATGGGGCGAAAGTACTTCTGGGAATTCGTCTGCCTGGAGTGCGGCGAAAAGAACAGGGGTCCGGTGAAGAGACTGCGGGAAGGATCAATCCTCAAGTGCAGGTGCGGAAAAACGACGATGACTCTAACTGGCGACAATATCGCCGTTTTTCAAACCATGGGAAAACGAGGAGGAGGCGTCCCTCCTGCTGACGTCAGCTTCGTAGTCAAATCTGACGGCGGCCTGTAGTAAGGCAGCGTTCTCCTGGACGAGCCTGTCAATCTCGTCCAGGTTCTTATCCACAGTTTCTAAGATTTCCCGCGCGTTAGGCTGAATCTGAACCTTAACTGTAACGTGCACGTTCGGCACCCCCTTGAGCTGCTAAACCCTATGCTACCAGCAACTCCCGCACATTCCAAGGCTTCCGGGCGATCCCGGCCGCCATGGCGGGCGTGCAGCCCTTCAGCGTGCGGTGACACCACGTCAGGTTGTAGCTCGCCACGAACAGGGAGACAGCGGCCCGCAGGTTGTCGCGCTTCTTGGAAAAGCCCGTCGTAAGCCGCGTAAACCGGCGGGACATCATGCGCACGTGCAGATTGATCCGCTCGACGTGGGACGTGCAGACCTTGGACTCCTCCGGGTTGCCGGAGATGACCCGCTTCTCGGTGGCTATTATCTGCGGCGGGCTGTACCGCCGCTCGCTGTCCAATCCCTCACCGGAGTAAGACTTGATGAGCATGGCATAGTCAATCTGGCCGCCGAAGTGTGACTCAAGGGCGGCCGGGTATCCGTCGAAGCCGTCCGTTGAAATCTGGAAGCGTCCACCGTCCACGGCACCGAAGAGCTTCGCGGCGAAGAGGCTGGCATCCTCAGAAGTCCGGCGTCCAACGTGGTGAGCAAGCAAGAGCTTTGATTCCCGCTCGACTGCCAGGAAGGTGTACGCGTCGCCGATCTCCGGGCTCGTCTCACCCTTCCGCACCTTCGTCTTTTCCTTCATGCCCACGAAACACCACAGCTCGTCTGCCTGCACGTCCTTGACGGGGACGTTGCGCACCAGGCGGGACAGCAGCGCGTCGCTCTTGGCGCCCACGAGCCGCAGGAGCCGCATGATGGTGTCCCGGTGAACGCCTGAGACGCGCTCTGTCGAGCGGATGGAGGAGCCTTCCGCCAGCAGCGAGACGCAGAGGACGGCCTTTTCCATGTCCAGGCGCATCGTCCCCAGAGGACGGACGGGGGCCAGGGCGACGGTGACACCGCACGACTTGCAGCGGCGCCGGGCGTTGCCCTGACGATCCCGGCCCCAGCCGATCGTGCGCCCGCCGCAGGACCGGCAAGCGGTCCCTTCGGGGGCGGTCGTGGTGGGGAGGGTGGCGGCGTTCATTGTTTGTCTCGACTCTGGAGTTATTGTATGCCCCAGGGGCACACCTGTCAAGGGGTTTGAGGAACTTTCTTTGCTTGACTTGTATGCCCCGTGGGGTTACGCTATGTGCCATGGCTAGACCCAGGAAGGAAGAAGACCGCGCCCACTCCGCCTCTATACGCATCCGGCTCCTGCCAGAGCACGACGCCTTGATTCGAGAAGCGGCGGCCCTGGCAGGGGTGAGCATGTCCGACTGGCTACGGGAGCGCATCGTACGGAGCGCTCGGCGGGAGATCGCCGAAGCGGCCCGGTATGAAGCGACGGGGAAGCCCTAGGAGTAGCAGACCGAGCTGCCAGCGGTAGGGCGGACGCGGCACAGCGTAGGGTTCGCGCATTGGGCATACCTCCGGTATTGACCCGGAGAGCCGCCCCGCTGTAGGATCGATCTACCGCTAGATACGACCCTGAGGGGGCAACCCTTCGGACCTAAAGCCCCGGCCCCAAGCCGGGGCTCGTGCTTATGTGAGGAGCTTATGAGGGGATCGGAGCCGGGCGCCATTCAAGCGTAGGGCTGAAGCCGCGTAGCAGAGGAGGGCCTGAAGCGACGCTTCAGGGGTACCCCTGAATTGACTTTAGAGGGGTGGAAACATGTCGTCAAGAAATTTAAGCTTGTCCCGGTCCAAGGGCTCTAGATTTGCCTCGGATCGAAACAGGTAATGCGCCTCGGGCTTCCACGCCTCGGCGGGATCTAAGATCCGCGCCTCTTCGGCAGCTCGCCTGTAAGCTTCCGCATGCTGAAAGAAGTTCAGCCAACTCCCCAGAACATCATCTCTGTTCTCATGCTGCGCAAGGCTCAGCCAAAGATGGGACACATTCTTGAACTCCGCCCACGACTTTTCGAGGAGACTTTCGCTAGTGGGCGTCCCAAAACGCCCGGAGAACTCGACTAGTAGAGCTTTGATCCGTTCTACTTTGCAATGTCGCGGATGGTGACTGGCCGTCCTGAGTAAGTGGAGCAGCATGTAGCCGCTTGAGCCGCCGCGCGGGATTTTCGCCAAGCCGTCCCGATACGTCCGCTCCGGAGAGAGCCGCAGCTTCCAGAGGTCGGGAATCCAGGGGTGAAAATCGCTCAGAACTTTCTGCGGCGCCCCGGCATCCTGGCATATGGCGTACTCCCTTGCCATCGCCGCCGCGTACCATCGCCTCCGGCCGTCTTCGTTCCGGGGATAGAGCATGACCGCATAGGTGGGAAGGATTACCGCGTCCGGGGTAAAAATCGGCCCTTCGGCGTTGTCTATGACCGGCACTCGCACCCCCGTAGGTGCCCCGCAGGAGAGAACTACGGGCGCGGCGGGCCGGTTACGGGGGACCGGCGTTCGGGGATCAGCCTAGCCGCGCTTGAGGGGATTCTACAGGAATGGACTCGGGGGCGGGAGGTGGTAGAATGGCGGTATGATGTTGGAACGCCGTATCGGAAGTGTGATACACTCCTCGGGCATGCCAGCCAACCTCACGGAACGGGTCGTCAAAGTCCTGGAGAGCTACCACCTGGCGGTGAAGCTTCAAGAGGCTGACGCTAAGAAGTTCCTTGGCGATTGGGCTACAGGTAAGGCGGAGATCCTTGAAGCCTTTGCGGCCGTGAAGGCCGTCCCCGGCATGGATGCGGACCTGACGGTCACAATCGAAGGTGACACCCCAGGCTCGGAAGACTTGGCGAGCCTCACCCTCGTAATGGTCGCGGGACTGCGCAAGGCAGTCCTTCAGTACAAGCCGGAATTCACGGAACGGCGGGTATACAGGACATCGCGGGTCAACGGCGATGCGGGGACGCCCGACTATGTGCCGTTTCCCGAGTTGGCCCGATCCTTCATTGACGGTGATATCGAGGTCCTGCTCAAGAAGCTTTTGGGCGTCTGACCGCCCGGCCCCTCTACCGCCAACACAGTCTTAGGACACTACCACCCTTGGGTCAAGAGTTCTGACGGTCAAGAGTTCCGACCCGTGGGTCAAGAGTTCCGACCCATGGGTCAAGAGTTCTGACCCTTGGGTCAAGCTGCGCGACCCTTGGGTCAAGTGCTCCGACCCTTGGGTCAAAAGTCCCGACCCTCGGGTCCGGCCACACGACCCTCGGGTCCGGCTGTGCGACCCTTGGATCCTGAGCCCCGACCCTGGGGTCATGCAACGCGACCCCTGGGTCCTGCGTCCCGACCCTCGGCTTCGCCCTCTGCTAGCATCTGCTGAATGTCCCCCAGCGACTCCCACGTGGCCGCGGGCACGAGCCGGTATCCTCGCTCCGCCCACGCCACCATCCGGGGCTACCTTTACCAGACCTGCCTGGGCGTCCTCCGCTGGCTCGACCTCCAGCCGAACGAGATCCTCCTCTGCGAGGGCGACGAGGACCTGGACCGCTTTCTCCTCGGCGGCGGCTCCGTCAGCGAGCAGGTCAAGGCGCGCTCGGGAAAACTGAGTACACTGGACCGTAATTACGGTGACGTATCCCCTACCACGAAGGGTGGGAGCTCTGAGGCCCGAAGGGTCGTCCTTCCTGAGCCCAGGGCAACGCCCTGGGTTGCGGGTGCATCGGTCTTCATGCGGCCTGAAGGGCCGCGCTAGGAGGTAGGCAGGTCGTACCGCACTCTATCACGCCCCGTTGGGGCTCATGAATGAATAGACACCTTCCAACCCAGCCCGTTGGGCTGGGCTGAGGGAGCCCGGACCTTCGGCCCGGAAAAGGGCGCTCACTCTCTTCGTCACCGTATTTATGGTGAGGAGTACTAAGCCTCTCGGATCCAGGCCGTCCTCGACTCCCTCCGGGGCTTCCTCCAAAGCTACGTCACCCTTCGGCAAAACGGCGAGGCCCGAAGCTTTGTCTTCACCACTACGGCCCAGCCAAGCCGAGAGCGCGAGGATCGAGCTGCGCGACCCGTGGGGTCGTGTCCTAACTCAGTGTAGGTGCTGGAGGGCCTGTGGCTACGCCGCTACCTTTCGTCATCCCGCTTGACCTGTAAACCGTTCAGCTTGGGTAACTGACTCAGGTCCGCCACAGCAGCATCGATAGCGGCATCCACCCCACCATTCTCCACTGGATAGTGGATCTGGTTGGGCTCTGGCCCTTGGCCAAAAAGGGCCGTGACCGAGGCTACGGAGTAGCCCGGCATGTCAGATGCGATGATGAGGTAGCGATAGAAGGGGACCGGCAATCCAAGGCGCTCATCGCGTTCATCACCTTGTCCAAAGAAGGTCAATACGCAGGTTCTCATCTCGTTTCCTTGCTCCGAAGCAGAGGGAGAAGATCCAAGCGGCGGGGCAGGGTGTTGAGCCCCCGCTTGCCGCCGCCTGGTTGCTGCATTCCCACAGCCGCCCGATCTTCGTTTGTTCCCACCTTACGGAGGAATTTTCGACTCTTGGCGCCCAGGGTCCACTTCGGGGCTCTCAACCGCCCCGCCGGGGGACTGTGGTTATCCCCGTACTAGGTGTTCGGGACTCCCAGGGGGCATGGAGGCGAACCTCCCATGCGTCCCCGGCCCTATCCCCTAGCCGGGCATGTTTCCGGCTTGCTTCAAAACGTGGGTCAACAGGCACCTCCGTTTCGAGCGCGGAGCGATTTCCCACTCCTAGCTCATTCTACGCTCCTCCCGCTCTCCAGGTTTCAGCAACGCCGCCGCGAAACCGGCATACCGAGCGATTTTGCGGTTGAAGCACTGCGCAAGACCTCGTACCGTGACGTACATGAACGCCCCGCGGCTCCTCGACACAGCCCAAGCCGCAAAGACTCTCGGCCTGTCCGACCGAACCCTTGAAGCCTATTGCCGGACAGGTGAGGACCGTGTTACGTCAAGCGGAAAGCGAGCGGTGTACGACCCCGCCGCCTCATACCGGGCGGCCTGCGCGATGTCCTTTCGGGCGGCGCGGACGAGCTTGTCTCTTATCCAGTCGGACAGGCTCGTCCCCGTCAGGGCGGCTGCTTGGCGGATCAGGTCCTCGTGCTCGAGGGTCATGACGTCGAGGGACCTTCTGAATCGAAACCTCCGCCTCCTCGGAGCCTCATCACCCCGGCCCTCTTCTCCCAGCCTCTCCCCCGGCCGCCGGGAGAAGAGGGAGAACAGCAAGACCGCCCAACGCGATGTTTTAGCCCTCTCTCTCCCGGCGGCCGGGTGGGAGGCTGGGAGAAGAGGGGGTTGGGAGAGTGAGGGTCCTCGAAGCGGCGGATAGCGGTCCGATTCAGGAGGTAGCTCGGCGTCAGGTCGAGGCTGCTCGAACTGAGACACCTACTGATCAGCCGATACCATCCTTGTCGAGGGCCCTCTGGATTCGCGAGGCCGGAATCATCTGAGTGCCTGCCGGCACCTCGAAGACGGGAAAGCGAGAGGCCCCTTCCGCTGACTGTTTCGAGCGTCGCCTGGAGGATTGGAGCGCCTGACGAGCCATTTCGGACAGGATGCGGCCTAGTCGCTTGATAGCGAACCTCATGCCTCAGATGGTACACCCGCCGGCCTATTCAGTCTCCGCGCGTCCTCCGGGAGGTGCTAAGCTTCCAAGCCTATGGCTGTCAAAGACATCTCCCCCCGGCCTTCCCTGGTGCCGCAGCCTTCTGGGCCTCACCCGCATCCCGATCATTCCGAGGAACGCAATCCGGGAACGCCGCTGGAGCTCGACTGGGTGCGCGAGGTTCGGGTCAACACCAGCGCGGCCGAGCGCCGGGCGGCCACCCTTCCGAAGCGGCGCACGGTGAAGAAGGAGTGGCAGGCCGCCTGGTACCTGCGGGCCATCACCTGCATCGACCTGACGACACTGGCGGGGGACGACACCCCGGGCCGCGTGCGGCGGCTGTGCGCCAAGGCGCGTCAGCCTGTGCGCCGGGATCTCCTGGAGGCTTTGGGCGTCGGCCATCTCAAGATCCAGACGGCTTCGGTCTGCGTCTATCACAACCTGGTGGAGACGGCCCGCGAGGCGCTGGCGGGCTCGGGCATTCCGGTCTGCGCCGTGTCGGCGGGCTTCCCGGCCGGGCAGAACCCGTTCTCCCATCGGCTGGCCGAGATCCGCGAGTCGGTGGCGGCGGGTGCCGGGGAGATCGACATCGTCATCAGCCGCGCCCACGTCCTCACCGGCAACTGGCAGGCCCTCTACGACGAGGTCCGCGCCTTCCGCGAGACCTGCGGGCCGGCCCATCTCAAGACGATCCTCGCCACCGGCGAGCTCGGGACCCTGCGCAACGTGGCGCGGGCCAGCCGCGTGGCGATGATGGCGGGCGCCGACTTCATCAAGACGTCGACGGGCAAGGAGAAGGTCAATGCCACCCTGCCGGTCTCCCTGGTGATGGTGCGGGCGATCCGCGACTACCAGGAGCGGACGGGCTTCCGCGTCGGCTTCAAGCCGGCCGGGGGGATCTCCACCGCCCGCCACGCCACGGACTGGCTGGCCCTGATGAAAGAGGAGCTGGGCGACGCCTGGATGCGCCCCACCCTCTTCCGCCTCGGCGCTTCGAGCCTCCTGGGCGATCTGGAGCGCCAGCTCGAGCACTACGTGACCGGCCGGTACTCGGCCTCCTTCCGCCATCCGCTGGCCTGAGGGCTGATTGGGATCCCGTCTCCATGGACGACCAGAAGCGGCTCGTCAATGAGAGGAAGTTCGGTCACTGGGAGGACTTGCCAGGCGGGGGACGGCGGTATTGGTATGATGTACCGGGCCGGATGGGCTGGATGGCCCGGTACGTCAAGACCGTGGACGGGGATGAGAATACGCTCAGGTTTCTGCAAGAGATCTACAATGAACAGGGTGACCTCGTAGAAGTCCATGAGAAATACCCTGAGGACAAGGGACATCAGAAGATCGAATCGGAGTGAATCATGGAATTGATCACAACCGAGACTGTCGCCGGGAAGCTGACCGCCTACCTGCATCACGAGCTGGATCTCGCGGGGCTTGTGGATTGGGCCGAAAACGTCATGATGGAGGGAGAATTCGAGCCGGAGCATCACGACGTCATCCGCGACGTGGTCAGCCGCCTTGGCCTCGCTGATGTCAAGTCCTTTGCCCTGACCTGGGATGACTGTGAGCGTGCCCTCGGTCAGATGGGGTACGAAGTACGCATCGAAGTCGTCGCCCACTGATCATCACTTCTTCTTTCAAAGGTCCTCATGGCCACCATCGCCGAGATCTTCGAGACCCTGGAGTATGGCCCGGCGCCAGAGAGCGCCGATGCGGCGCTGGCGTGGCTGGAGGCCCGCGGCCGGGAGATCCTCCCGTTCATCGGCGGCACGTTCCGCAAGCCGGCCGCCGGCGAATGGTTCGAGACGCTGAACCCGGCCACGGCCAAGCCCCTTGCCCGCGTCGTCCAGTGCGGGGCGGCCGAGGTGGATGCCGCCGTGGACGCGGCGCGGGCGGCCCAGGGTCCTTGGTGGGAGCTCGGCGGTCACGGCCGGGCGCGCCATCTCTACGCCATCGCCCGGCACGTGCAGAAGAACGCCCGCCTGCTCGCCGTGCTGGAGACGCTGGACAACGGCAAGCCCATCCGCGAGACGCGGGACATCGACGTCCCTCTCGTGGCCCGGCACTTCTATCACCACGCCGGCTGGGCGCAGCTCATGGAGCGCGAGCTGCCGGGGTACGTGCCGCTCGGCGTCGCGGGGCAGATCATCCCCTGGAACTTCCCGCTGCTCATGCTGGCATGGAAGATCGCTCCGGCCCTCGCCATGGGCAACACGGTGGTGCTCAAGTCCGCCGAGTTCACGCCCGTGACGGCGTTCGCCTTCGCCGAGATCTGCCGCGACGCCGGCCTGCCGCCCGGGGTGGTCAACATCGTCACCGGCGACGGCCGCACAGGCGAGCTGATCGTCCGCCATCCGGGAGTCGACAAGATCGCCTTCACCGGCTCGACCGAGGTCGGCCGCATCCTCCGCGAGGCCACGGCGGGCACCGGCAAGAAGCTGTCGCTGGAGCTCGGCGGCAAGTCCCCCTTCCTGGTCTTCGACGATGCCGACCTTGACGGCGCTGTCGAAGGCGTGGTGGATGCCATCTGGTTCAACCAGGGGGAGGTCTGCTGCGCCGGCTCGCGGCTGCTCGTCCACGAGGGCGTGGCCGAGACGCTCTACACCAAGCTCCGCGCCCGCATGGAGACGCTGCGGGTGGGCGATCCGCGCGACAAGGCCATCGACATCGGCGCCATCATCGCCCCGGTGCAGCTCGAGCGCATCGAGCGGCTGGTGCGCCAGGGAGTGGAGGAGGGCGCCAGGATGTGGCAGCCGTCCTGGAGCTGCCCGCGCGACGGCTGGTTCTATCCGCCCACTCTGTTTACCGAGGTGGAGCCGGCGGCGACCATCGCCCAGGTCGAGATCTTCGGCCCGGTGCTCGTGGCCATGACCTTCCGCACTCCGGAGGAGGCCATCGAGCTGGCGAACAACACCCGCTACGGCTTGGCGGCGAGCCTGTGGACGGAGAACGTCAACCTCGCCCTGGACCTGGCCTCGAAGATCAAGGCCGGCACCGTGTGGATCAACAGCACCAACCTCTTCGACGCCGCCTCCGGCTTCGGCGGTTATCGCGAGAGCGGCTTCGGCCGCGAGGGCGGCCGGGAGGGGCTGTGGGAGTACGTCCAGCCGGGCTGGGAGGCTGAGGCGAAGAAGGCTGGGGACAAAAAGGATAACAAGGACACCAGGGACGAAGAGGACAGGGACGACGACTCTCCGGCGGGCCTGCCCTCGATCGACCGCACCGCCAAGCTGTACATCGGCGGCAAGCAGACTCGCCCGGACGGCGAGGCGAGCCGCAAGATCCTCGGTGCCGACGGCCGCCTGATCGGCGAGGTGGGGGCGGGAAATCGCAAGGACGTCCGCAACGCCGTCGAAGCCGCGCGCAAGGCCGCTCCCGGCTGGGCAAAGGCCACGGCCCATCTGCGGGCGCAGATCCTCTACTACGTCGCCGAAAATCTCGCCGCCCGGCGCGATGAGTTCGTTCGCCGCCTCGAAGCCATGACGGGCGCCGGTCCGGACGCGGCGGGCGTTGAGGTCGATCTTTCGGTCGAGCGCCTCTTCACCAATGCCGCCTGGGGGGACAAGTACGCTGGCCAGGTCCAGGCCACGCCACTGCGCAACTTCACCTTCGCCGTCTACGAGCCCATCGGCACCCTGGCCGTCGTCTGTCCGGACGAGGCCCCGCTCCTCGCCTTCATCTCGACCGTCGCGCCGGCCGTCGCGATGGGCAATGCCGTCGTGGCCGTCCCCTCCGAGCGCTGGCCCCTGGCGGCCACGGACCTCTACCAGGTCTTCGACACTTCGGACGTGCCCGCCGGCGTCATCAACATCGTCACCGGCAGCCGCGACGCCCTGGCCGGCGTCCTCGCCGCCCACGACGACGTCGACTGCCAGTGGTACTTCGGCAACCGCGAAGGGAGCGCCGCCGTCGAGCGCGCCTCGATTGGCAACCTCAAGCGCACCTGGGTGAGCTACGGCCACGCCCGCGACTGGGCCGACCCCGAGCAGGGAGCCGGCGAAGAGTTTCTCCGCCGAGCGATCCAGGTGAAGAACATCTGGGCGCCGTTCGGGGAGTAGGGGATGCGGCCATCGGGCGAAAGACTTGACCAATATAGGATTCCTACATAGGATTCCTTTCATGAAGCCTATCTCCGTCCATGTTGACGATAAGGACTACCGGGACTTGAAGTCGCTGGCCGAGAAGACTGGCCGGCCTGTGGCCGAGCTGATTCGAGAGGCTATGGCTGAGTACTTGGGACAGCGAATGGGCCGCCGGGGTTCGATTTTCGATGTCCCCCTTCATGATGGTGGCTCTCTGCTCAAGCCTTGGACCCGCGAAGAGCTCATGGATGAGATGCTCGACCCGTGATTCTGGGAATTGACACGAATGTCCTGGTTTCATGGATTGTGGTGGGTTCTCCCCAGCATTCAGTTGCCTATGACCTGATTAAGACTGAGGTTGGGGAGCGCGGGTAATCCCTTGCCCTTACGCCTCTGGTCGTTCACGAATTTCTTCATGTGGTCACTGATACCAAGCGTTTCGCGACACCTCTCTCAATGAGCGAAGCTCTCCAGCGGGTCTGGGGTGTCTGGGATTCTGAGGAGGTGGTGCGGGTCATGCCTTCCCTCCGAGTGTTGCCTCGGACCCTGGAGCTGATGGCTGATCTCCAACTCGGGCGAAAGCGCATTCTGGATACGGCTCTTGCTGCAACCTTGGAGCTCGCGGGAATCCGTCGCCTCGCCACCTTTAATCCCAGCGACTTCAAGATTTTCAAGTTTCTGGAGATCATCAGCACGCCCAGACCTGGGCTCCGCCCGATCTGAGTAACGGGACTCCTGCCTACAGCTTCTCCCAATCCTCGATCACCGCTTCGGCCGCCCGCCGTCCGGAGACCATCGCGCCCTGGAGCGACGGCGTGTCGCGGTGATCGCCGCAGAGATAGAGTCCGGGCCGCCGTCGCACCGGCAGGGCCGCCGGCTCCAGCGAGCTGCGGGCGGGGAGGGCCAGGGGAATGCGGTAGGTGCGCAGGTAGCGCCAGCTCTCGACCACCGGACCGAACCACGAGGCGAGGTGGCGGCGGACTTCGAATTCCAGATCGTTTTCGTCCGCACCGGCCGCGCCCACCACGGTCGCGGAGACGAGCGCCTTGCCGGCTGGGGCGTAGCCGGGGGCCACGGCGCTCGGCACGCAGAGATTGTCCACGGCTCCCCGGCCCTCGCCGTTGAGCACCAGGATGGGCTTGGACACGGGCGCCTGATCCGCCGCGAAGTAGAGGCACGCCGTGCCTTGAAAGCCCGGAGGGTGCAGCCCCGGCAGCAGGCGGGCCGCCTCCGGGGCCTCGGTGGCGAGCACCGCGGCCCTCGCGGGGATCCGCTCGCCGCCCGCCAGGCGCACCTCGCCTTCTCCCAGCGCCTCGACCCGAGCTCCGAGTCGAACGGTCCCGGCCGGCAGCCGCGCCGCGAGCTGCTGGGGGATGGAACCCATGCCGGCGGCGGGGAGCGCGGCCTTTCCCTCGCTGAGCATGCGGAAGATGAATTCGAGCATCCGGCTGGAGCTGGCGAGGTCAGTCTCCAGGAAGATGCCGCCGAAGAATGGGCGGAAGAACGCGCCGATCATCCGGTCGCTGAAGCCGAATTCGAGAAGAGCGTCCAGCGCGGAGGTTTCCCGCCGCTGGAGGATCTCGTCGATCGTGCTGTCGAGGACGTGGCGCCGCAGGCGGGCGATCCGCAGCTTGTCCTTGAGATTCCCGACGGGAGAGAAGAGCATAGCCGGGAGTGTCCACGGCTGGCGGAACGGATCGGAGATTCGGTGGAACTTGCCGTCCATCCGGATCAGGGCTCCCGGGGAGAACGTCCGCAGCTTCAGTGCCCGGTAGTTGAGGAGGCGGCGGGCCTCGGGATAAGCGGTGAGGAGCACCTGGAACCCGCGATCGAGGAGGAAGCCGTCCACCTTGTCGGTGCGGATGCGCCCGCCCACGGCGTCGGATGCCTCCAAAACCGTGCAGGAGATTCCCTTGTCTTGGAGCTTCAGAGCACAGCAGAGGCCGGCCACGCCCGCCCCGACGACCACCACCTTCGCCCCCGCCCGCTCGTTCAGCTTCATCCCGGCGATGATACCGCCTTCACGAAGCAAGACTGGTAAGCTTGGGTCATCATGAGCGACACCAACCGTTTTCCCCGTACGCTGCGCATAGGCATCCTGGTGTTCGACGGATTCGAGCCGCTCGACGTGTGGGGCTTCGTCGAGGCCTTCAGCATTTCGCGCTTCATCGGCACGAACTATGCGAGCCCGCCGCCCTACCCGTTCGAGGTGGTGCTGATTTCCAACCAGAGCAAGCCGCCCGGCGCGGGGAAGAAGGCGACACCGGCGCCCGTGAAGAGCACCAACGGTCCGAGCGTGGCGCCGGACTACTTTCGCGACGAGGCGCTCGAACAGAAGATCGACGCGCTGATGATTCCCGGTGGCATCGGCACGCGCATCCTGCTCAGCGACAAGCACCCCAAGGATAGGAAAGCGCTCATCGACTGGGTGCGGGCGATGGACCAGCGGGTCGAGCTGATGACGTCCGTCTGCACCGGTGCCGCGATTCTGGCATTTGCCGGGCTTCTCGACGGCCGGCCGGCTGCCACGAATCACGCGGCCTTCGCATGGGTGAGCAGCCAGGGCCCGCGCGTCCTTTGGGACAACGTTTCCCGTTGGGTCGACGCGGGGCGCTACGTGACGTCAGCGGGCGTCTCCGCCGGCACCGACATGGCCTTTTACCTCGTCGAGCGCCTCGCCGGTCGCGCCGTCGCCGAGGTGGCGGCGAAGGGTGCCGAATACGACTGGCACCGTGATCCCGAGGAGCCGATCTTCTATCCGCAGCAGGCTGCAGTGCCGGGAACTACGGAGTGACACGGGGGTGGTAGGCTGTTCCCTGGCGGTTTCTCTTGCCGCCGCAGGAGCGACATGGCCGAGCCATTCATCATCGACCTGGAAGCAGTGCTGGCAGCCGTCGAGGAAACGGGCCTGTACAAGAGCAGAGAGGCTTTTCTCACCGACGCCGTAAATACGCTCTTCGCCGCGCGACCTGACCTGCGCGAAGCCGTGGCCTGCCGGCTCTACGAGAAGGGCGTGTTTTCCTTGGGCCGTGCCGCCGATTGGGCAGATGTCTCTATCGTGGATATGAAGGAGAGTCTCCATCGCGCGGGCATCTCGCGGGAGGCTCCCCAGGGACCGGCAGAGCTCGAGGCGATGGCTCGATCCGCCTCTTCGGTGGCCTGGAGGCACCGTACCGCACCTTCCAAGGCTTTGAGGGACGTTTCGGATTTGACGGAGGTCTGGAGGGCCTGCAGGCACCTGCCGAGGCTGAGCGCGTTTGCAAGTGTCGGCCAGGGATTGGAGCATCGCCGTAGTCTTCCGGACGGAGTCAAGGCCTATTCTGACCAAGTCTTCCCTGGCGCTGTTAGAGGTTTCGTTCGCTGGAATCGCGGGCTGGAGATCCATGAGTTGCCGGAGGAGGTCTGGGTGAACGTTGACTCTGCGGCGGTTCGGAAGCCCGGCGCAGGCACGACAACGGGTACTCCGCAAGTGCTGGTGAGCCCTACGCCCGCCAGCCGAGGCCCCTGGCGCCTGAATGCGCTGATCGACGAGACAGGGCATGCGGTGACCACTTCCTGACGGTACGCCCCTGCGAAGAAGTCCCGCTCGGCTATCTCTGGGCTTTGCTCAACTCTCCTTTTGCCAACGGGTTCGTCTTCGCCCATTCTGCGAGAGGGCGGTCTCTCAAAAAAACGCTCAGCCATCTGCCCGTTCCCAGAGCCTCAGAGACGAGCATGGAGGCGGTGGCTGAGGCGACCCGAGCCTATTTCACCGAAGTTGGGACGAGACCAAGCCGAAGCGGACATGATGATCAGGCAGCGAAGAGGCTGTTGCTCAGGGTCGATGCAGCGATCCTTCGGCTCTATGCGTTGCCGCCGCGGCTCGAACGCGCGCTGTTGGATCTTTTCAGTGGATCACGGCGTCCCGGCGTTCCATTTCAGCTCTCTGAATACTTCCCCTCGGATTTCGAGCCTGCCATCCCTCTGTACTTCTACCTATCCGAGGAGTATCGGCACTCGACGGCGGGGGCTCTGCGTGCCAGGCACCAGACCGTTACCTCGCCTGAAATCCGCAAGGCCGTTCGGCGGGCCGTAGAGGATTTTCCCGAGTGAGGCGGCCTTGAGGGGCTATCTGCCCTCTCTCGGTCGTGGACGTGGGGGACCGCAGGTGCCGAGAGGCGGCGCTTCGCGCGGGCCTGTCTCGACTAGAGCGAGCGCCGCGACTATCTCTTCGGAGCTCTCGGCGTTGCGCTCCTCGCCCCGCCTGCTGGAACTGCACTGGATCGAGCGGACGGTGGCAAGCCGCGGTACCTGTTACCGGGTGGTGCTTAGCTGCGCGAGCGGTTCGTCTGGAGGGGGCTGCACGGCTACTTTGGTGCAGAAGACTGATAAACTGTCCCTAGCCGAGGCACGGACTTAGGCAATGGAGCTGAAGTGGCGCGGACTAGAAGCGGAAGGCATAGATGATAAAGACAACCGTTTTTGATGTTTTTAACCAGTGTTTTCTTGCTGTTCACGAAGGTGAGTTGATTGAGTCAGTGAGCGAGAAGGATAAAGAATTTCACTTTCAAAATTGGTTTCAAAAACGACTAGAGAATCTTTCGCTCCACTTCGAGCGCTCCGGACGGAACACTTATCCGGATTTTTGTCTCGTGAATTGCGCAGAAGGCTACGAAATTAAGGGCCTTGCCTGGCCGGGGCGCGAAAGGGACTACGACTCGAATAGCCAAGTCCCGACTGGCTACCATAATGGCCGACAGGTTTTCTATGTGTTTGGCCGTTATCCATCTGACATGACGAAGTTTTCCGATCTCGGCAATGGGAGGCGGCAGTATCCAGTCGTCGACTTGGTCATATGTCATGGGGACTTCCTAAACGCCGACCACAACTACATCCACAAGAACAAGAGCGTGAAAGGCTTTGGAACCTATGGCGATATTATGATCCGCGATCGTAAGATGTATGTCGCTCCTACCCCTTTTGCGCTTACGGAGGGGGCGACAGGTCTAATGACCCTAATCATTCCTGAGGGCATAGAGGCTGATCCGCGATACCGGCAAGTAGGGCTACTCAGTCGGTTCGAAGCTGACAGCTTGGTTGTCGGATATACATGTGATCTACGTACAAACGAGCTCAAGGCAGAGCGAGCCCGAACCCGAGCGCCGGCAAAGAGCATCGCTTTGTCGCGTATAGGCTCGCTGGGCAGGCGGCCAAGCCGGTGACAATGGGTCCGCATCTTCCCGCCATTGGTGAAAGCAGCGAGGTCAACGAGTGATGAATACCTCCCTGGCCGAGAAGCTCGACTTTACGCAGGCTGCCGAGACTACTGCTATCGAGGAAGACTTCCCCCTATTGGAGGTGAGTCAAATTGCGGAGCAGGAGAGCTGGCGCAAAGAGATAAATCGCCCCATATACCACATACACAAGTGGTGGGCGACCAGGCTAGGGTCAGTGTTCCGTGCGATCATCTTGGCCGCGTTAAGTCGACCTCCTGCTGATACTTGGAAGCGCTTCTACAGCAGACATCGACTGGCAGACAAGATAGTTCTTGACCCCTTTATGGGAAGTGGAACAACCCTCGGTGAGGCGATCAAGCTTGGGGCGAAGGCCATCGGCTGTGACATCAATCCAATCAGCAGCTTCATTGTGCAGCAAGCCTTCACCCGCGTGTCCGAAGATCAGCTCCGCATGGCCTTCAGTCAGCTAGAAAGAACCGTAGCCCCAGAAATCCGACACTACTACCGGACTCGCGATCCTCGTTCTGGCGATATGATTCCTGTTCTTTACTTTTTCTGGGTTAAGACGGTCATAACCCCGGACCGTGAAACGGTGCTCCTCCTGTCGCGGTATGTGTTCTCGCAGGATGCTTACCCGAAGAAAAAGCCAAGGGCGCAGATCTTATGTCCACATTGCTGGGGAGTGCTTGAAGATCGGTACGACGCGACCCGGCTTGAGTGCTATTACTGCAGGCACTGCTTCAATCCGCAGGAAGGTCCCGCTTCCGGGCAGTATGTAACAACTAAGGCGGGAAGCCGCTACCGTATCAAGGATCTTCTTCCTCCGGATGGATCGCCTCTTCCGCATCGACTCTATGCCATCCTTGCCCTACGACCTGACGGCGAAAAACTATATCTCCCCGCTCGTGATGAGGACCTCGCCTTATTCGCCGAAGCCGAGGCGCGCTTGAAATCAGAGGTATTGCCACTTCCCACGCTGGCGGTGCGACCAGGCCATAACACAGACCAAGCACGAGGCTACAATTACACCCAGTGGCGTGATTTCTTTAATTCCAGACAGTTGCTATGCCTAGGCATTCTTCTGCAGGCGATCCTTGAGCTAGAGGATGAAGTCATACGCGAGCAAATGCTTTGCTTGTTTTCTAGCACACTAGAGTTTAACAACTTGTTTTGCAGTTTCAAGGGAGAAGGCACTGGCGCGGTCCGGCATATGTTCTCCAACCACATCCTGAAACCTGAAAGGACCCCTCTCGAAAATTCGGTGTGGGGAACAGACAAGAGTAGCGGTACATTCAGTACGCTCTTCGAGTCGCGCTTGATCCCGGCGAAGCGATATCTTGACCAGCCCTTTGAGATCGCTTTCGAGAATGATCTTTTTGGACGGCGAACCGGCACTCAAAAGTTTGTTGCGAGCGATCCTATTCAAGCACAGAGCGTAACATCGTGGGGGGAGTTGCTCACGGTGGACCGGGGACTAATGATCCTCAATGGCGACAGCTCGCAGCTTCCAGTTCCGGATGCATCAGTCGATGCCGTGATCACAGATCCTCCATATTTTGACTTTGCGCATTATAGCGAGCTCAGCGATTTCTTTTTTGCGTGGCTTTCTCCTGTTCTGAAGTCCCGCTATCCATGGTTCAGTAGGACGGATTCTTCGGAAAAAGGCGAGGTTCAGCACAAAGATCCGCGTGTGTTCGCCAAGCAGCTCGCTTCCGTATTTTCGGAGTGTTGCCGCGTGCTGAAAGACGATGGAGTTCTCGCGTTCACCTTCCATCACTCGCGGGTGGAAGGATGGGCGGCGATCTATGAGGCGATTACGCGAGCGGGGCTAGGAGTTGTTGCCGCGCATCCAGTACATGCCGAACTTCGGGCCGCAAGCCCCAAAACTGCGGCGAAAGAGCCAATCAGTCTCGATGCGATCCTTGTATGCAAGAAGAGGGTAACAGAGAGTGTGCCGCAGTTTGACCAAAGTGCTGTCGCCTGCCGTTCTGTTAGCCTTGCCAAGATGCTCCAAGATGCCGGCATGTCGCTTTCCACGGCCGACCGTTTTGTGATTGTCGCTTCACAGACATTGGTGGCTTTGTCTGGCGCCAATGCTGATTTTGACATCGTTTGCAGTATGATTTCGCAAGTGACTCAATCTATTCAATGAAGCAGAGCTATGGCTCTATGCGTGCCGTGCGGGGGTACAATAGACTGCGCCCTTGCCTCACCGGCTGTGCTTGTAAATCAGCTCGATCAGCTCGTCGTACATCCCCTCCGCCTCGGCGGGACCGGTCTTGATGGCCTGGGTGGCGCAGTGCTTGAGGTGGTTCCTCATCAGCTCTCGGCCCACGGATCGCAGGGCTTCCTGGACGGAGGAGATCTGGGTGAGGATGTCGGCGCAGTAGCGGTCGTCCTCGACCATCTTCTGCAGGCCCCGCACCTGGCCTTCGATGCGGCGGAGACGCTTCAGGTTGCGGTCCTTGATGCCGGAATCGACTCCCACGGCCTTGCGCTCGCCGGTCTCCTCGTTGGCGCCGCAGCCACAGCCGGCGTGGATTTCGTTCGTCATATCCATTGCGATTCCTCCTCCTGAGCTTCACGCCAGCCGCGCGCGGCGAAGGCGGAGACTGTTGGTGACGACGCTGACGGAGCTCAGGGCCATGGCCGCGCTCGCCAGGATCGGGGAGAGCAGCACGCCGAAGACCGGATAGAGGGCTCCCGCGGCCACCGGAATTCCAATCACGTTGTAGACGAAGGCCCAGAACAGGTTTTCTTTCATCGTCCGCATCGTCCGGCGCGAGAGGGCGATGGCCGTGGCCACGCCGCGCGGATCGCCCCGCATCAGGGTCACGTCGCTCGCCTCGACGGCCACGTCCGCCCCCGTGCCGATGGCGATTCCTACGTCGGCCTGGGCCAGGGCCGGCGCGTCGTTGATGCCGTCGCCCACCATGGCCACGACGGCGCCTTCCTTTTGGAGTCTTTGGACCTCGGCCACCTTGCCGTCCGGCAGCACCTCCGCCACCACGCGCTCGACTCCCGCCTCGCGCCCCACGGCCTCGGCTGTCCGGCGGTTGTCGCCGGTCAGGAGGACGACGTCGAGCCCCATCGCCTTCAGCCGCGCGATCGCCTCCCGCGCCTCGGGCTTGATAGGGTCCGCCACTGCCAGCAGACCGGCGAAGGTGCCATCGACGGCAGCGTAGAACGGCGTCTTCCCTTCGCCCGAGAGGCGCTCGGCGTCGGCTTTCAAGGGCGCCACGTGGGCGGCGTAGTCGTCCATCAGCTTTTCGTTGCCCACGGCCACGAAGGAGCCGTCCACGATTCCCACCGCGCCCAGGCCGGTGATCGACTGGAACCCTTCGACTGCAGCCAGGGGCAATCCCAACTCCCGCGCCCGGCGGACGAGGGCGTCGGCGAGCGGGTGCTCGGAGGAGGCTTCGAGCGAGGCGACGAGCCGCAGCAGCGCGTTCTCGTCGCGCGCGCCGCCGGGGGCCGGCAGCACGTCGGTGACGGTGGGCGTGCCCAGGGTGACGGTGCCCGTCTTGTCGAGCACCACGGTGGTGACGTCGCCCGCCCGCTGGAGCGCCTCGCCGCCTTTGATCAGAATTCCGAGCTCGGCGCCGCGACCCGTCGCCACCATCACGGCCGTGGGCACGGCGAGCCCCATGGCGCAGGGGCAGGCGATGATCAGCACGGCCACGGCCGCCGAGAAGGCGCGCACGGCCGGCGCGGTGTCCGCGGCGGCGAACCAGACGATGAACGTGACGACGGCGAGCCCGATCACCACCGGCACGAAGACGGCGCTGATGCGGTCCGCGAGCTTCTGGATGGGCGCGCGCGAGCTCTGGGCGTCCCGCATCAGCCGCACGATCTGGGAGAGGACGCTGTCCGCCCCCACGCTGGTGGCCCGGTAGCGGAAGGCGCCCGTGCGGTTGATGGTGCCGCCGATCACCCGGGCCCCGGGTTTCTTCTCGACCGGCATGGACTCGCCGGTCAACATCGACTCGTCCACGGCGCTCCCACCGGAGACGACCTCGCCGTCGACCGGCAGCCGCTCGCCGGGGCGGACGATCACCGTTTCGCCGCTCGTCACCTGCTCGACCGGCACGTCCACTTCGAGGTCGCCGCGCATCAAGCGGGCCATTTTTGGCTGCAAGGCGACGAGCGAGCGCAGCGCTGCCGAAGTGCGGCTCTTGGCGCGGGCTTCGAGCGCGTTGCCGGAGAGGACGAAGGCGATGATGATCACCACCGCCTCGTAGTAGACGTCCGGCGCCAGGCCGCGGGAGGTGAAGAAGCCGGGCGCCACCGTGGCGAGCACCGAGTCGAGGAACGCGGCGCCCGTGCCCACGGCCACCAGCGTGTTCATGTCCGCCGAGCGGTGGCTTAAGGCCGCCCAGGCGCGGACGTAGAAATGCCGGCCGGCCAACGCCATGACGGCCACGGTCATGGCCAGCAGCGCCCACGAGAGGACAGCCGCCGGAATCTCATAGAGCCACGGCATCACGGCGCGGAGAGCGGGGGTGAGGGAATGCATCACCCAGCGCATGAAGGGATCAGCCGTCATGCCGGCGTGGCCGCCGGCCGCCAACCCTGCCATCAATGGCATGGAGAAGATCATGGCCACCACCCCCGCGGCGCCGCTCGCCAGGGCCTTGCGGCGCAGGCCGCGGAATTCCGCCTCCTGCGAGCGGTCGCGGGCCTCCTGCTCCTCGAAGGCCGTCTGCTCAGGTCGCGGGAGCTCGGCTTCGTAGCCGGTCTCGCGGATCGCCTCCACAAGCGCCTCCGGCTGGACGCGCGCCGGGTCGTAGGTCACGGCCGCGCTTTTCATCATCAGGTTCACCGAGGCGTCGAGCACCCCGGGCTGGCGCTGGAGCGCCTTCTGCACGGTCGCCTGGCAGGCGGCGCAGGTCATGCCCTCCACGGGGAGGGTGATCCTGGCGCCCGCCGCTGGCTCCATCACCGTCGTAGCCACGGTTGCCTCCTCAAGTCAGGCCACCTTTTCGTTGCTCTCGATGGGCCGGGCGGTATAGCCCGCGTCGTCGATCGCCTCACGGATTCGCGCGAAGGGAGTGCGCGCCGGGTCGTAGTCGATCTCGGCCGCGCCGACGTCGACGCGGCGGACGTGGACGCCGTCCAGCTTGGAAAGGGCCTTGTCCACGCGCGCCACGCAGTGGCCGCAGGTCATGCCGTCGATCTTCAGGGTCAAGGGCTGCATGGAAGCTCTCCTCGTTCAGGAGAACAATATACCCCCCTCCCCTATTTCTTGCCAAGGCCTGGAGAGGAGTAGAATGGGGCCGCAATCCGGGAGATTCCCACGATGCCACGCCAGTTTCTGCCCTTCGCCCTCGCCGCGCTTCTCGTGCCTGCCGCCCTGTCCGCGCAGGAGCCGGCGCAGCCTCAGGAGCCCAAGCCGGCCACCCAGGAAGCTCAGCCGCCTGCCAAGACACCGCCGGACGCTTTCCACTACTTCTTCGGCAAGAAGGACAAGGACAAAAAGGACGGCAAGGACGCCAAGGACGAGAAGAAGAAGGAGTCGGTGGCAAAGGCGGAGAAGGAGGCTCCGGCAAAGAAGGCGGAGCCTGCGGCTGCGATAGAGCCTGCCGTGCCGGCGCCGGCAGTGCCCGAACCCCAGCCCCAGCCCCAGCCCGAGGCGGAGAAAGCCGCGAGGCCTGCTCCCAGGGTGGACGCCTTCCAGTACTTCTTCGGCAAGAGCTCCCAGCCGGCGCCCAAGTCCGGGACGAAGAAGGCAGAGCCCGCGGAGAAGAAGCCGGTCGACGCCTTCGACTATCTGTTCGGCAAGAAGAGCAAGGAAGCGGCTCCGGCCGAGCCGAAAGATTCCGCCAAGCCGCCCGGTCTGTAAACCGCGGCCCGAAACCAGCTCGTTCGGGCAACGGCCGGATGACGGTCAAACTCCAGCCGGAGGGGTCTTGTCGTGCTCCCTCTTCTCCCGGGTCGCCTGTCCACCCCCGGGTTTCCACCGGCTCCGCCGGCTCTCACCCGGGGCTACGGGAATGCCGCCCTGACGGGCTCTCTTCGACGCCTTCGGTCGTCCATGGGTAACAGACCGACCGCACGATGGGATTCAAAAATGATTCGGGGTGAGGGCCGACCGAACGATGCGGCGAGCCCGTAGGGCGGCATTCTGCTAGCCCCGGGTGGAAACCGGCGGAGCCGGTGGGAACCCGGGGTCGGCAGGCACCCCACCTTCCCCAACCCTGCCAAGGGTGACCCCCTTGGGGGATGGGCGGGCTCGCGCTTGACAGCAGCCATCCTTCCGGAAATGCTGGCGGCCGTGAACGTCACGGTCCCACCGGCCGCGCCCCACCAGCGCTCCCTCTCGGAGGTGCACAGCTCCGTCGAGATTCCGCGCCAACTCTCCTTCTGGCGCCGCTTTCTGGCGTTCAGCGGGCCGGCGTACCTGATCAGCGTCGGCTACATGGACCCGGGCAACTGGGCCACCGACATCGCCGCCGGCTCCAAGTTCGGCTACCGCCTGCTCTGGGTGCTGGTGATGTCGAACATCATGGCGATCCTCCTCCAGAGCCTCTCGGCGCGGCTCGGCATCGTCACCGGGATGGACCTCGCCCAGGCCTGCCGCGCCATGTTCCACCGCCGGATCTCGTGGCTGCTGTGGATCCTCGCCGAGGTGGCGATCGCGGCCTGCGACCTGGCGGAGGTGCTGGGGAGCGCCATCGGCCTCCAGCTCCTCTTCGGCATGCCGCTGCTGCTGGCCGTCTTGATTACGGCGCTCGATACCTTCGTGCTCCTGCTCCTGCACCATCGGGGCATGCGGCTGATGGAGGCGTTCATCCTCACCCTGGTGTTCACCATCGGCATCTGTCTGGCGATCGAGGTCTTCCTGTCCAAGCCGGTCTGGGGATCCATGGCGGCGGGCCTCGTTCCCCAGTTGCCCGGGGAGGGCGCCCTCTTCCTCGCCATCGGCATCCTGGGCGCCACGGTGATGCCCCACAACCTTTATCTGCATTCGGCCCTGGTGCAGTCGCGGCGCAACGCCCGCACGCCGATGGGCTTTCGCGCGGCAATCCGCTTCAACACCATCGACTCGTTCGTGGCCCTGAACGGCGCCCTGCTGGTCAACGCCGCCCTGCTGGTGCTGGCCGGTGCCGCCTTCTTCAAGGCCGGCCTGTTCAACATCGCCGAGATCCAGGACGCCTATCGCCTGCTCGAGCCGCTGCTGGGAGCGAAGATCGCGCCGATCGCCTTCGCCGTCGCCCTGATCGCCGCCGGCCAGTCCTCGACCATCACGGGCACGCTGGCCGGCCAGGTGGTGATGGAGGGGTTCATCCACATCCGGCTGCGGCCCATCATCCGGCGACTCCTCACCCGGTCGCTCGCCATCGTGCCGGCTGTGGTGACCATCGTGTTCTTCGGCGAGCGGGCCACGGGGAACCTGCTGCTGCTGTCGCAGGTCGTCCTGTCGCTCCAACTTACCTTCGCCGTCGTCCCGTTGATCCAAGTGGTCTCGGACCGCCGCTGGATGGGGCAGTACGTCGTGCCCCGGTGGCTGGAGGTCTCCGGCTGGGTGGTAGCGGTGGTCATCGCCGCCTTGAACCTCAAGCTGGTGTTCGACGCCCTCGTCGACGGTATCCACGGGGCTGGGGGTCACGCCTGGTTGCTCTGGGTGACGGCCGTGCCGCTGTCCCTTGGGCTGCTCGCACTCCTCGGTTACGTCATCGTCGTGCCCGCGCTGGAGCGGCGCCGGGGGGAGCCGGTGCCGGCGCTGGTGGGCGTCCACGGGCCGAGCGAAGTGCCGGAGATCGAGCCGCCGCGCTCGCCGCGCTTGATCGCCGCAGCGGTGGACTTCTCCAAGGCCGACAAGGCCGTCCTCTCCTACTCGGTGACTCTGGCCCGGGCCGGCGGCCGGGGTGCCAAGCTGATGCTGTTCCACGTCGTGGAGTCGGGCGGCGCCCGGATCATGGGCGGCGAGCTGCGCGACGGCGAAGCGCGGGCCGACCAGCAGCGATTGGAGCTCTACGCCCGGGAGCTGGAGCAGCTCGGGGTGGACGCCCGCTACGACCTCGGCTTCGGCGAGCCGGCGGACGAGCTCGCGACCCTCGTCGAGCAACACAAGCCGGACCTCATCGTGCTGGGCAGCCACGGCCACCGCGGCGTGGGCGACATCGTGCACGGCACCTCGGTGGAGAGGCTGCGGCACCAGGTGAAGGTGCCGGTGATGGTCATTCCGGCGGAGTAGGGTAAGCTACGGTGTAACGGTGACTGCACCTGAGATGGTGGCGACTGCTCTCGCGGCGGCACTGCCCGACTAGAGTGCCGAAGCACTAGACCAAGATTTTGTAGTTGCCATCCGAAGTGGTCGGCAGCGGTTTCACCGGCAGTTCCTGAAGCTTCCCAGCACATCGGCCGCGGTCTTCCGCCGGGGATCCGCTAAGAGCCCTTGCTAACAGGGGATCATCTACCCGACCGGTGATACCCTCTCTCTATGGCAGAATACGAGAATAACCGTGATGTGGCCGCACAGACCCCTGATGACATCGGTTTTTTTATTCACCGTTGGGAGATTTCATACGTCTACTCGTGCTACCTGAACCAAGATGTTCCCAATCTTCTAGAGGCGGCCAGGCAACTTCTCCAGCACCACTTCGGCCAAATTATCATGCTCCCTGACGGGGCAGTTTCTTGGCGGGGTGTGAAGGACGTTGAGACGAAGCAGCTTTCGGAAGTAGATACAATTAACGCCTCCACGACCCAAATTACGTTTCCTCAGGGACTGCCGCTGGACCTCAGAGACCCAGTCCTCATGGTAGCGGCCCAGCGATCAGCTTCGCGCAACATCTTCTCGCAACTTGCGCCATCAAGCGATGAGTTCATTCTCATCTCCCTTCCGGAGCTTGTTGTCTATCTGTCGGACGAGTACTCAATACCTCTGGAGGTGACGGCTCAGCTCTTTCAGAGCGGAATCCTTTTTCTTAAGCTTCGCTCCAGCATGAAGTCGGAAAACGGCCTCCACCTTATCGATTTCATCAATCATCACGTCAATCTCCCGCTCCTCCCAATCCATGCCATCGAGAACGATAGGGATCTATCCCTACTCATTTTTGACTCCTCGTTTCACCGGCGGTTTCGTTTATGGCAGCGTCCCATCGTTCTGAAGGTCCGGCATCGCATGCGAAGGAAATTCCTTCAGGAGAACGAAGAGGCCATTCCGCGTGAGTCTCCCATGCCGCCAAATCGCCTTCGCATCTTGGGGCATTCGACAAGTCAACTCAGCGGTGTCGTGCACGAATATATCCACGCGTTAGTCTATGCATTGGCAGGGCGGCGATCCGGTATCCGGTATCTCCTCCTCGGAGAGCGCCAGGAACCACTGTGGAACGGCTACTGGTTCGAGAGCCCACATGTTCATCTCCTCGAGTTTTCAAACCAGAGCGCACACGCATCCGAGAATGAGCGACAACACGCAGAAGCGTTTAAGTGGATCTTGGCACGAACACCTCCGCGAGGCAGTCATACGCTTCGCGTCGAGCTCCCGCGAAACACCCGAGTCTTTGATGATTATGGGGTCTACATCAATGAGGCAACTGTGCTCTGGGTGTATGCCGCGCACTCAAACTATGAAGTAAGCGGAGCTGGCAGTGAAGCCGACCCCTTCTCGCATCCGACGCACCACCATCAGGTTACAGGCGACCTCTTGGAGTACGCACCCATCCTATACAGAAGTCTCCTGCATGAACTTGAAGATAGAAATTTCAACTGGGAGCGCGCCTTCACGATTCGGGAGCGTCAAGTTCAGTTCGAGGTAGGGCTTCAGACAACGGGTCGGTTTGGAGAAATACGTGACCTGATTTCCGAAGGGTTGCAAGCCCGAAAGATTGACAGTTTGAAGGAGCAAACGGCCGCCCTCCTCTCCTTGCGAGAGAGCATAGCCTCCGTGAGTGAAAACAAGCGGCTGGCAACAAGCGGAATGGTGCTGGCTACTGTCTTCGGCCTTCTTGGTGTTCCCGGAGTCGTCGAATTTTTAAACGCATATTTGGCTCCGTACCTTCCATACCTGAGTACTCTGCCAGAAAAATCTCCCGTGCGAATCAGTGCTCTTACAGTAGCGACAGTGATTTTGCTTATCTCGTTCACTCTGCTGGCGCTTCGTTTCTTCAGACGTTTCGCCAAGATTTCATGGCCTACCCGCATTCGTCGTTCATGATGGCGCCGAGGCCCTAACTCGACCGATCGCTCTCATTCACCATCTTCAATGCGGATGTCCGAACCAACTTGCGGATCGCGACGGCGATCAGTTCGAGCGAGACCGTCAAGAGAGGAGTGGATTCCGCGTCTTCAGCTCGGGAAATCGGGAGAAATCGCGGTCAGCTGACCAGAGCTCGGAGACGCCGTGGCAGAGACAGAGGGCGGCGATGCGGGCATCGTGCACCTTGCCCCCGGTCACCTGTCCAGCGGCCAGCAGTCGCCCGAGCACCGGCCAATAGCCGGCGGGCTCGCTCAATAGCAAGAGGCTCGGGGAGGCGAGCAGAGCGGTGACCTGCTCCAGTGCGCGCGTGAGCTCAGTCGGGGGGCGATAGATTTTGGGGTGTGTGGAGATGGCGAGGAACTCGTGCACGCAGGGCCAGGGGATCGCCCAAGTGGCGGTACCCTCGATCAGGATTGCCAAGGCCCGCCGCGACGGTTCGAACCAAGGCGAATCGCGGCGGTGGGCATAGACCAGGATGTTGGTGTCGACAGCGATCAAGCCCCTCTCCCCGCGTAGATCCGGTCACGAAGCGGCTCCCAACTTCCTTCTTCGATCTCGGGGGCGAGACCTTCACCGGAAACACTGAGGTCGGGCCATTGGTAGGAGGTTTTCTGCTCTCGCCGCGCCAGAGCCGCTCGCAACCCTTCCTCAATCAGAGTGCGCATCGTCGTTCCCTCACGCTGAGCGACTTCCCGTGTGCGCGCGAACAGATCCTCGGTGATCTCGACAGTCGTCTTCATATGGGTCAACCATATCATCGATATGGGATCTACGGAAGAGTCAATGCCTTCCTTTTCTCCCGATGTAGGGCCACGTAAGCCGAAGGCACCGCCACCAGCGTCACCAACGTCGAGAGCCCTAACCCCCCGATCACCGCCAGGGCCAGGGGCTTCTGCAATTCGGCGCCGGCGCCCAGGCCCAGAGCCAGCGGCAGCAGGCCGAAGAGGGTGCAGAGGGTGGTCATCAGGATCGGCCGGAGGCGCACCCGCGCCGCGTTGACCACCGCGTCGACGAACGGCTGACCTTCGTCGTGCAGGCGGTGGGCGTAGTCGAGCATCACGATGCCGTTCTTCACCGCCAGGCCGACGAGCAGGATCAACCCCATGGAGGAGGAGACGTCGAGCTCCGAGCCGGCGAGCCGCAGCAGCAGGAAGGAGCCGCCGAAGGAGAGGGGCGCCGCCAGCAGCAGGATCAGCGACGGGGTGAGGGAGCGGAATTCGAACACCAGGACGAGGAGCACCAGCGCCGCCGCCGTGCCGAAGACCAGCAGCAGCTCGCGGAAGGCTTGGCGCTGCGATTCGTACTGGCCGCCCACCTCCAGGGAGTAGCCCACCGGCAGCTTGAGGCGGCGAACGCGGGTCTGGATCTCGGTGGCCGCGCTGCCCAGGTCGCGGTTCTCCAGCCGCCCGGTCACCAGGGCCACCTGCCGCAGGTTTTCACGCGTGAGCTCGCTGTCGCCCGTGGCAATCACCGGCCGGGCCACGGTCGACAGCGGCACGATGCGGCCGTCCGGCGTCCGCAGGGTTAAGGAGCCCAGGCGCGCGGGATCGAAACGGTCGGCGTCGGGATAGCGCACCCGCACGGGCACGCTGCGGTCGCCCAGCCGCAGGTCGGTGGCGGCCTCACCGGACCAGGCGGCGGCGAGCTGGTTCTGGACCTGCTCGACGGTGAGCCCGGCGCGGCCGGCGGCCTCCGGATCGATCTGCCAGGTGGTTTCGGGGGCGCCCTGCTGCGGCCCCACCAGGTCCACCACGCCCTTCACGCCTTCCATCTCGTGCTGCACCTGCTCGGCGAGATCGGCGAGCGTGTGGGAGTCGTCGCCGAAGATCTTCACCTCGAGCGGGCTCGCGGCGCCTTCGAGGTCGCCGATCATGTCCTGAAGGAGCTGGACGAACTCGGTGTCCATGCCAGGGGCGAGCTCGGCGACCTTCGGCCGCAGGCTGGCGATCACCTGCTCGGCGCTGCGGCTGCGCTGCGACCGTGGCTTCAGCCGCACCAGGATGTCCCCCTTGTTGAGTTGGGTGGCGAAGAGGCCCAGCTCGGCGCCGGTGCGGCGGGAGAAGGCCGCCACCTCCGGAGTATGCGAAAGCAGGGTCTCGATCTTGCGCACCTTGGCGTCCGTCTCCGCGAGCGCCGTGCCCGGCGGCGTCAGGTAGTCGAGGACGAAGCCTCCCTCGTCCATCGGTGGCAGGAAGCCGCTGGGAATCCCGCGGTAGAGGAGATATCCGGCCAGCGCCAGGACGAGGCCGGCGGCGACCGCCAGCCAGGGCCGGCTCACCGACGCCCTGAGCGTCCGCGTGTAGGCTCCCTCCAGCCGGCTGGGCCGCTCGCCCTGGCCGTGCTCGCCGTGGCGGTAGGCGAAGTGTGAGAGCAGGGGGATGAGAGTGAGCGAGAGGACGAGCGAGATCAGCACGGAGACCGAGAGGGTGAGCGACAGGGCGCGGAAGAACTGGCCCACGACGCCGGAGAGGAAGCCGAGGGGGGCCAGCACGACCACCGTCGTCAGCGTCGAGCCCACGACCGGCGCGAACAGCTCGCCCGTGGCCTCTTCGATGGCCGCCTCGCCCCGGCCCGCGCTCAGGCGCCGGTGGATGTTCTCCACCATCACCACGGCGTCGTCGATCACCAGGCCGATGGCGACCGCCAGGCCGCCCATGGACATCAGGTTGATCGATTCGCCGAACAGGCGCATGAAGAGGAAGGTCGCGAGCACGGTGAGCGGCAGGGTGATCGAGGCGATCAGCGTCACCCGCCAGTCGCGCAGGAAGAGCAGCAGCACCAGCACCGCCAGCACGCCGCCGATGAGGATGGCGTCGCGCACGTTGGCGATGGCCGTGGCCACGAACTCCGCCAGGTCGTAGACCTTCGACAGGCGCAGCCCCGAAGGGAGGGTGTGCGCAAGGCCGGCGAGCGTCTGCTCGATGCCGGCCCTGACGGCCAGGATGCTGGCCCCGGGCTGCTGCGAGATGCTGACGACGGCGGCGTCGCGGCCGTTGCCGGTGACGAGGGAGGTGCGGTCCGGAGCGCCGGGAAAGACGGCGGCCACGTCCGCCACGCGGATCGTGGTACCGCCCCGCACGGCCACGGGGGTGCGGGAGATCTCTGCAGCGGAGCCCCAGAGCCCCGAGGCCAGCACCAGGTGCTCCAGGCCGGCGGCGGCGTAGTGGCCCACGGGCGCCAGGCGGTTGGACGCCTTGAGCGCCGCCGTCACGTCGTCCACGGTGAGGCCGGCCGCGAGCAGCTTGCCGGGGTCCGCCACCACCTCGATCTCCCGGGAGTCGGAGGCGGCGACCTCGACGCGCCCCACGCCGGGCACGCGGGCCAGGGCCGGGCGGATGACGTAGAAGGCCTGGTCGCGCAGGTCGGCGATGGGCAGGCCGCCCGTGAGGTTGAGGCTCAGCATGGGGAAGGCGGAGACGGTCAGGCGCTCGACCGTGAGATCCGTGTCCGCCGGCAGGTCCTGGCGCACTTCGGCGACGCGGTTCTGAAGCTGCTGGAGCGCCGCGCCCATGTCGGTTTCAGGCGCGAATTGCGCCGAGATCTCGCTGGCGCCGCGGAAGGTGCGGGAGCGCACCCGGCGGACGCCGGGGACTTCCATGGCGGCCTGCTCCAGGGGCCGGGTCACCGACGTCATCATCGCCCGGGCGGGCAGCGAGCCGCTGTGGGCGATCACCAGCAGACGGGGGAATTGAAGAGGGGGATAGATGTCCGAGGGCAGCGACTGCACGACCAGGGCCCCGGCTCCCGCCAGCAGCAGGGTGACCAGGAGGACCGCGCGCCCTTGGCGCTCGGCGAAGCGGGCGACGTTCACGGCTCCGCCGGCTCCACGGTCGCGCCATCCGGCAGGGCGGTCTGGCCGCGGACGACGACCGATTCGCCGGCCTTGACGCCGGAGAGGATCTCGGCCTGGCCTTGCGCCACGACGCCGACCGTCACCTGGCGGCGGTGGGCCTTCTTCTGCGCGTCGACCACGAACAGGTAGCTCGCGGTCCCCTCCTGCACGAGGGCGTCGGCGGGGACGAGGGCGGCAGCCTGGTGCTCCTGGCCGTAGATCTCGACCGTCACCGCGAGCCCCGCCGGCCGGCTCGTGGGCCTGTCGAAAGCCAGCCGCACCAGGACGGTGCCGCTGGCCGGATCGACGGCCGGCGGCCGGGCGATGACGCGGGCCTTCTCGTCGGGGAAACCGGCGCCGCGCACCTGCGCCGGGCTGCCCAGGGCGATCCGCCCCAGGTCGCCCGTGGGCACCGCAGCCTCGACCTGCAGCCGGGAGGGATCGATCACCCGCAGGAGCGGCTCCGGCCCCCCCGCCGAGACCATGTCCCCGGCCTGGTGCGAGCGGAAGACGACGACGCCATCGAAAGGCGCCCGCACCACTTCGCGCCCGGCGAGCTGGCCGGCGGCCGACGTGGTGCTCCGGGCCTCGTTGACCGTCGCCTCCGCCAGGGCGAGGTCGCGCTGGGCGTCCTCCACCTCTTTGCGGGCGGCGATGCCGCGCTGGAACAGCCCGGAGAGCCGGGTGACGTTCTGCTGCGCGGTCTTGAGCTGTGCCTGGGCCCGGGCCAGGTCCGAGCGCTTGGCGGCGGCGTCCGCCTCCAGGCTGGGGATCTGGAAGCGGACCAACAGCTCGCCACGGCGCACGCGGTCGCCTACCGCTTTCGGCAGCGCCGCGATGCGCGCGTCCTGCGGTGGCGTAACCAGGAGCTCGGCTCCGGCCGCCGGTTTCACCTGGCCGGTGGCGGCGACGACGGGGCGGATGGGTCCGGAGATCGCCGCCGCCACGGTGACCGGGACAGCTTCGGCTGCGTTGACCGCCTCGGGAGAGGCCTGGTGGCAGGCGGGCAAGGCCAGCAATCCCAAGAGGAGACAGCCCCCGCCCAGGACCCTCATCACCCCGGCCCTCTTTTCCCGCCCCCTCCGCACCCCCCACACCGGGAGAAGAGGGAGACCAGCAAAGACGCCCCAGCCGGTACCCCTCTCCCGGTGTGGGGGGTGCGGAGGGGACGGGAGAGGGGCAGGGGTGAGGGTCCTCGGGCGGGGGAGCTCTGGCGCTACGTTAGCGTGTATGGCGATTCTCACGGCAGCGGCGCTCCAATCGCCCGCTCCAGGTCGGCGAGCGCGTTCTGGTAGTCGGCCCCCGCCTGCACCGCCTGGAGGCGCAGGTCGTGCACGGACTGGAGACTCTGGAGGAGCGCGGCGAGCCCCGTCTGCCCCGAGCGGTACGCATCCTCGGCCATGGCCTGGACCTCAGCGGCGCGGGGGAGGATCTCGTCGCGGTAGCGCAGCAGCGCCAGCCTCTGGGCCTCGGCGTTGGCGGCGGCGGCGTAGACCTCGCTCCGCACCCTTGCCGCCGCGGCCTCGCGCTCCCCCTTGAGGCGCGCCAGCGTGGCCTCTTCGAGCCGCGCCTGCGCACGGTGGGTGAAGACCGGCAGCGTGAAGGTCAGCGATCCCCGCCACCCCCAGTCGAAATCGGGCGGCGCGTGGTGGGTGACGCCGGCCGCGACGGTCCAATCGGGCACGGCCTCGGCCCGCGCCAGCTCGGACCGCGCCTGCTGCTCGGCGAGACCCTGATCGAGAGCCGCGAGCTCAGTGCTGGCGGCGAGGGCGAGGGTGATCACCGCGCCGGCGGGCGGCACCCGGCCGGCCGCGAGCTCCGTGCTCACCGTCAGGGGAGAGTCCGGCGGCCGGGCCAGAAGGGCATTCAAGTCGGCCCGGGCTCCGGCCACGAGCCCTCGGGCCTTGTCCGCCTCGCTCGCCGCCTGGGCCGCGGCCAGCTCGGACTGCAGCGCGTCGAGACGGGGCACGTCGCCGGCTTCGAAACGCGCGCGGGCGGCGTCGCGGGCGCGCTCGGCCAACGCCCGGATCTCGGCGGTCTCATGAGCCCGCCGCTCGGCCGCGGCGAGCGCGAAGTAGGAGCGGCGCACCTGGTTGCGGGTGGTGGCCGTGAGGCGGGCGATCTCGGCCTCGTTGCTCCTCGCCTGGGCCGAGGCGACAGCGATCCGGCGCTGGCGCTTCCCCCCGCGCTCGATGGGCAGGGAGACCGTCGCCGAGTCCCGCGGCGTGTCCCGCGACTCCTCCAGCGCGATCTCGGGATTGGGCCGCTGGCGCGCCACGTCTCCCCGCGCCTTGGCCTCTTCCCGCCCCAGGCGCGCCGCGGCGAGGGCGGGGTTGGCGGCGAGCGCCGCGGTCATGGCCTCGTCCAACGTCAGGGCGTCAGCCTGCGGCGCAGGAGCTGTTTGGCCGGGAAGAGGGGCGGCGAAGATAGCAGCCGCGCCCAGCAGTGCGACGACCAGGAAAGGGGTCTTCATTCAGCGACCCGAGGGCTTGTGCTCTTTGGCCGCCTCTTTCTTTTCGTCCTTTGCGCTCTCGTGATGCACGCCGATGACTTTGCCGGTGATCGCGCTGACGTTGACTTCCTGGATGCCCGGCTTGCCGGGCACCGCGATGTCGAAGGAGTAGATCAGCTTGCCGTGCTCTTTCTCGAGCTCCTCCGAGCGTACCTCGCCGTTCGGCACTTTGGCGAGGGCGGTGGCGCGGGCGGTATCCAGGCTGATTTTGGCCTGCTTGGCGAGATCGGCCGGGACGTCCGAATGCACGCTGGTCTTGGCCTTGGTCTCGGTGGTCTTGGTCTGAGTGGTCTTGGTCTGGGTGGTCGTGGTCTGGGCCTGCGGGTTGGCCGCAAAGAGACCGCCGGGCACCAGGAGGGCGGCGGCCAAGGATGCCAGGGTCAGGGTCAGAGATTGTCTGAGGTTCATGATCGCTCCTTTCTCGCGTGGGAAGGCGACCCTATCGATCTTTCCATGAAGGAACGATTAAGGCGCCCGGCCCCGATCGGATCAGCGGATCGGAGGTCGCCGCTCCATTCTAGCGGTCTCCATGATGGATCCGTGATTGGCCATCAACAGGAGCTTCTTCTGCCGCCACAGGATAGGACCCGGAGCCAGCCCGTCGGCTTCCATCTGGCGCAGGTCCTTGCCCTCCAGCACCAGATAGATGAGGCGGGAGGAGCGCCAGCGCTCCTGGAACTGGCCGGCGGTGGGGAAACGCAGGGCCTGGGTGGCGGGCGGCAGGTGATCGATTCCGAAGCCGAGCTCGCCCCGGTAGCGGACGACGCCGATCAGGCGGTGGAGGTAGACCGGCAGGGATTGCGGATAGCAGTCGTAGGCGTAGACCTCGTCGCCGGGGCCGAGCCGACGCTCGAGGAAGCTCGCGAGCGGCCGGGCGCTCTGGTCCAAAGCGACGCGCGGTCCCACCGCCCAGAGGCAGCCGGCGAGGAGGAC
>JBAPYB010000682.1:0-11816 GCA_049284515.1 Thermoanaerobaculia bacterium | reverse complement strand
GGCGGGTCGCGCCCCCTCCCGACCCTCCAGACCCGCCCCTACTCGAAGCAAAGTTAGCGCCTATGGGGAACAGGGGTGAGGGGCTCATATCGTGCTCGTCCCCAGCAGCTCCGCCTGCCGCTGGCGGGCGAGGTTCCTTTCGAGCTGCTCCTTGCCGCTCAGGTACTGCACGGGCCAGGGCTGCTGGGTGTAGCCGAGCTGGGCCGCGGCGCGCAGGGTCCAGCTCGGGTCGGCGAGATGGGGCCGGGCCAGGGCGCAGAGGTCGGCGCGGCCGGCGGCGATGATCGAGTTGACCTGGTCGGGCTCGGTGATGTTGCCCACCGCGATGGTCGGGATGCCGGTCTCGTTGCGAATGCGGTCGGAGAAGGGCGTCTGGAACATGCGGCCATAGACGGGCCGGGCCGCGGCGGACGTCTGGCCCGCCGAGACGTGGATGATGTCCGCCCCGGCGAGGTGGAAGGCGCGGGCGATCTCCACCGCTTCGGCGCCGTCGACGCCGCCTTCGACCCAGTCCGTGGCCGAGATGCGGACGGACATCGGCCGCTCCTGGGGCCAGGCCTCCCGCACGGCGCGGAAGACCTCCAGGGGATAGCGCAGCCGGTTCTCCAGCGGGCCGCCGTACTCGTCGGTCCGCCGGTTCGAGAGCGGCGTGATGAAGCCCGAGAGCAGGTAGCCGTGGGCGCAGTGGAGCTCCAGCATGTCGAATCCGGCCTCGATCGCCATCCGCGCGGAAAGCACGAACTCCTCGCGCACCCGATCCATGTCGGCCCGGGTCATCTCGCGGGGAATCTGAAGGCCGGGCTTGAACGGCACGGCCGAGGCGGCCATTACCGGCCAGTTGCCCTCCGCGAGCGGCTCATCCATTCCCTCCCACATCAAGCGGGTGGAGCCCTTGGCCCCCGAGTGCCCGAGCTGGAGGCAGATCTTCGCGTGGCTCTGCTCGTGCACGAAGCGGGTGATGCGGCGCCAGGCCTCGACGTGCTCGGGACGGTACATGCCGGTGCAGCCGGGGCTGATGCGCCCCTCGGGCGAGACGCAGGTCATCTCGGTGACCAGAAGCCCGGCGCCGCCGAGGGCGCGGGCGCCGAGGTGGACGAGATGGAAGTCGTTGGGCGTGCCGTCCTCGGCGCTGTACATGTCCATGGGAGCGACGACCACCCGGTTCTCCACCGTCATCCCGCGCAGGGTGAAAGGCGTGAACATCGGCGGTGGTGGAGGTGGTGGATCGGCGGGTCCGGCGAACCAGCGCTCGACCCCTTCGAGGTAGGTGCGGTCGCGCAGGCGGAGGTTCTCGTGGCTGACGCGCTGGCTGCGGGTGAGCAGGCTGTAGGCGAACTGCTCCGGCTCCAGCCGGGCGTAGCGGCGGACGTTCTCGAACCACTCCATGGAGTTGCGGGCCGCGTTCTGCAGTCGCAGCGCCTCGGTGCGCCGTTCCTCCTCGTAGGCCGGGAGCACCGCAGCAAGGTCCGGCTGCTCCTGGGTCATGGGGGCCAAAAGGCGCGCCAGGGCGATGGCGTCCTCCATGGCGAGCTTGGTGCCGGAGCCGACCGAGAAGTGGGCCGTATGGGCCGCATCGCCGATCAGCACGAGGTTGCCGTGCCACCAGCGGGCGCAGTGCACGCGGACGAACTGGAGCCAGGGGGTGCCCCGCTGCTGGGGCGGGACGTTGGCGGCGAGCCGGTGGCCGTCGAGCCAGGGGCCGAACATCTCCTCGCAGGCGGCGATCGTGGCGTCGATATCCAGGCGGTCGAAGCCGGCGTTGCGCCATGACAGCTCGTCGCACTCGACGATGAACGCTGAGAGCCGGTCGCTGAACGGGTAGGCGTGGACCTGGAAGATGCCGTGCCGGTTCTCGACGAAGATGAAGGTGAAAGCATCGAAGACCCGGGTGGTGCCCAGCCAGACGTACCGCGCCTTGCCGGCCACGAGATCGGGGCGGAAAACGTCCGCATGCCGGCGGCGGACGGCGCTGTTCACCCCGTCGGCCGCGACGATCAGGTCGGGCAGGTCGGGCAGGTCCGCGTCGCCGAGACCCAGGGCCGGGAGGTCGGAGTCGTCGCGCACCTCGACGCCGAAGCGCAGGTCGACACCCAGCCCGGCGGCCCGGCGCTGGAGGATGTCGAGCAGCTTGACGCGGGCGAGTCCGGCGAATCCATGGCCGCCGGAGGTGACCGTCCGCCCCTTGTAGTGGATATCGATGTCGTCCCAGCGGGCGAAGCTGTCGGAGATCTCCTGGAACGTCTCGGGGTCGGCGGCCTGGAAGTTGCCGAGGGTCTGGTCGGAGAACACGACGCCCCAGCCGAACGTGGCGCCGGCCGGGTTGCGTTCGAGGACGGTGACCTGGTGGGAGGGGTCCGCTTTCTTGAGCAGTAGGGCGAAATACAGCCCCGCCGGCCCGCCGCCGACGACGGCGACCTTCATGCCGGGACTCTCGGCGAAGGCAGCGAAGGCGCTCTGCGTCTCACCGGCGGGATGCTAGCACGCTCCTGGGAATGCCGGTGCTCATCTCCCAAGCACCTTCGCCCGGGCATAAATGCCGGGGCTATGAACTGCGCCCCCTGAAGGGGACTTAAAGCCGGATTCATCCGGCGCCGTTACTAGCCCGGGTATTTATGCCCGGGCGGGGTTGCCGTCGTCATAATCCGTCCAAACGCCCTCTTACGACCGCACTCCCGTCCTCTCCCCCGGTCTGTCCTATTTTATTCCCTCGATTTCCCCCGAAAAGCGATCAGGCACGGATCTTGCCCTATATATCCTGCGAGCACAGTCGTCGCGGTGCCCCTCTCCGTCAAACCCTAACTCCGGCATCGCGAAACGCAACGAGGTGACTTATGAAAACTACACGCATCATGCTACTCGCGGCGGTCCTCTTGGGCACCCTGCCGGCGACGGGCTCGGCCGTGACTTCGGTCTCGGCAGGACTGCACATCGGCCCCTCGGGCCACACCAGCGTGGACGTCGGCTTCTTCTACGACGACCTCGCCTCCTACGGGCACTGGATCCAGCGCCCGCGGTACGGCTGGGTCTGGACGCCGCGCGTCGCCGTGCGGACGTGGCGGCCCTATGAATATGGACACTGGGTCTGGACCGACCTCGGCTGGACCTGGGTCTCGGACGAGCCCTTCGGCTGGGCGACCTATCACTACGGCCGCTGGTACGACGACCCGGACTACGGCTGGGGGTGGGTCCCCGGCGATCAGTGGGCTCCGGCCTGGGTGGACTGGCAGGCGAGCGACGACTACGTCGGCTGGGCTCCTCTGCCGCCGGCCTATGACTACCGCCCCGGGGTCCTCGTGAACCTCGACATCGCGCCCGTGGACTTCGTCTTCGTGCCGGCGGGCCGGTTCCTGGACACGCGGCTCGTCAACTACGCGGTGCCGAGCTGGCAGTGCGCCCAGATCTATCGCGGTACCCGTAGCTTCACCCGCTACCAGAACTTCAACAACCGGGTCTTCAACGCCGGCTTCCCCGTCGACCGCGTGCAGCGGTGGACCGGACGGCCGGTGCAGCGCTTCCAAGTGGCTGACCTGGGCTGGAACCAGCGGCACCAGGAACGGATCGCGCGCAACCAGGTCGCCATGTTCCGGCCGCAGGTGCAGCGGGCCCGCGTGGCGGATCCCCTGTCCCGTCCGATCGCGCGCCGTGCAGTGCTGGCTGGAGCCGCCGCCACCGCCGTCGTAGCAGCCCATCACGCCTTCCGCGCCGAGCAGGCCAGGCACCAGCCCCAGGGCGTTGTGCGCCAGCCGGAGCGGATGAACCGGCAGGCGCTGGCCCAGCAGAAACAGCAGGCCAGGGTGCAAGAACGCCTGAGAGGTCAGCAGCAACGACAGGTCCAGCAGCAGGCGCGCATCCAGCAGCGAGAAGGCCGGGCGCAGCGTCAGGCCCAGGTCCAGCAGCAACAGCAGGCTCGCCAGCAGCAGCGCTTCCAGCGCCAACAACAACAGCAGAGGGCTCACGTCCAGCAGCAACAGGCCCGGATCGAACGGCAGAATCAGGGACGTCAGCAAATGCAGGCCCGCCAGCTCGAGCGCTCGCAGCGCCAACAGCAGCAACAGGCCCGCCAGCAGGCCCGCGTTCAGCAACAGCAGGCCCGAGTCCAGCAGCAGGAGGCCCGGGCGCAGCGTCAGGTGCAGATGCGCCAGCAGCAGCAGGCCCGCCAGCAGGAGCGCTTCCAGCGGCAGGCCCGGGTCCAGCAGCAGCGTCCGCCGCAGCGCCAGTTTCAGCAGGCCCAGGCGCAGCGCCAGCAGCCCCGCCCGCAACGCCAGGGAAATCCGGGCCAGCAGGGCCAAGGCAACAACCACCACCGCCAGCGGCCTCCGCAGCAGTAGCCCGCTGACTATCCAACCTCATTCCTGAACCCAAGGAGCCCGGCCGTCCGCCGGGCTCCTTCTGTCTTCCTCTGCCGCGTCGAATCGGGCTAAAGTCCCGCTGGCCGCTCCGGCGGCAACCCGACAGGAGACTAGCCCGATGCCGACCGATGCGGCGCTGCTCGCCGGTGTGCCGTTCTTCCAGTACCTCGACGACGAGGAGCGCGAGGTCCTCGCCCACCAGCTCGACGCCGTGAGCCTGCCGGCGGGCCAACTCGTCTTCCAGATCAACGACCCGGGCGGCACCATGTTCGTCATCCGGCAGGGCAGCGTCGAGGTCTTCTTCAAGGACGACACCGGCGAGCGCATCGTGCTCGAAACGCCGGGGCCGGGAGAGGTCTTCGGCGAGCTCTCCTTCCTCGATGGCGGCGGCCGTAGCGCCTCGGTCGTGGTGATCGAGGACCTCGAGGCGCTGGCCGTGGACCGCAACGACCTCGAGCACCTCTTCCGCATCCACCCCGAGGCCGGGCTGGACGTCATTACGGCGATGGGCAACCGCCTGCGGCGCACCGTGCAACTGCTGCGGCACACGGCATCCCGCAACGTCAACCTCGAAGTGCAGGACAGCCGCTCGCAGGTCGAGAAAGTGGCGGACTGGATCGCCGCGTTCTCCGGCAGCATCACGTTCCTCATGATCCACGTCGTGATCTTCGCGGTGTGGATCCTGCTCAACGTCAACTGGCTGCCGGGCTGGACGCCGCCGATGTTCGATCCCTTCCCCTTCGGCCTGCTCACCATGGTGGTGTCGCTCGAAGCCATCATCCTCTCGGTCTTCGTGCTCCTCAGCCAGAACCGACAGGCCTCGAAGGAGCGCATCCGGGGCGACATCGAGTACGAGGTCAACCTCAAGGCCGAGCTCGAAATCGCCCACCTGCACGAGAAGATGGACCGCCTGCACGAAGAGGCGCTGGGCCGCCTCGACGAGATCCAGCGGCTCGTCAAGGCGCCGGTTGACCCGCACGGCAGACGCAGTTAGAGCGTGTCTCAGCACACACATCGCGACGATGGACACGTCATTTCAGCCGATGGACGTACACATTGCGCCGATGGACACGGCATTTTAGCCGTTGGACCTGTAAATCGCGACGATGGACACACACATCGCGACGATGGACGCGTCATTTCAGCCGATGGACGCACACATCGCGACGATGGACAGGGCACTTTAGCCGTTGGACCTGTAAATCGGGCCGATGGACGTGTCCATCGAGAGAAAGTGCGTGTCCATCGAGCCGATGTGAGTATCCATCGAGAGAAAGTGCGTGTCCATCGAGCCGATGTGAGTGTCCATCGAGAGAAAGTGTGTGTCCATCGAGCCGATGTGAGCGTCCATCGAGAGAAAGTGCGTGTCCATCGAGCCGATGTGAGCGTCCATCGAGAGAAAGTGCGTGTCCATCGAGCCGATGGACACGCTCAACGCCTCGATCGGCACGTTCAACGCGCCGATGCGCCGGCGCTCCCAGGGGATCAGATCCTAGAAAGCCCGGATGAGATCGGTGGGGAAACGCGGGTCGATCTCATAGTCGATGAACTGGCCGCTGAAACCGGTGACGAAGATGAGCTGGCCGGGAGCGAGGCCGGCCACGCTGATGCCGGCGCCATTGTTGAGGAAGATCCGGATCTCGCCCGAGCCGTCGTTGATGAACACCTTCTGACCGAACGGCTCGTCGTCCTCCAGCCGGGTGATCCGGCCCGCGACCAGGACGATGCGACCTTCCGTCGCCTCGCCGATGGCGCCGGTGTGGACCGGAAGGGGCAGCACGACGATTCCCAGGCCGTGAGTGCTCACGGCGCCGTCGCTCAAGGGAACGATGACGAGCAGGCCGCCGCTATCCGTCAGCGTCCCGGTGACGCGCGCCTCCTGGCGGAACCTCAAGCCCAGGTTGTCGGCCATGCTGACGTAGATGCCGCCCGTCAGGTCCTGAACTGCGAACCCTTCATCGAAGAAGCTGGAAGCGAAAACGCCCGACGGGACGGTGACCGAGCCTTCCACGGTGACGACGGTGCCCAGCGGCAGATGGCGGGCGACGGCGATTGGGATCGGGTGAGAGGCGGCAGCGGCGGCATGGGGAGCCGCCCCGAAGGTGGCGGTTAGGATTGCTGCGAGCAGAATGCGGGGCATGAGGGACTTCAGGAACGAGTGCATTTCGAGCCTCCTTGAGTGGTCCAGCGTTTACGCCGGTACAAATATCACAGCGCCCAGCTCCTGGGAACCACGGCTCTATTGCAGCTCGGTCACGGGAATGCGAGGAAGGAACGTCAACCGGGCTCGGCTGGTCGATCACTTCAGGACCCTGGCCGAACGAATCCATATTCATTGCCGCAGATTCGTTCCAAATCAGCCAGGGTCCTGACACATTCTGCAACGCCGAACCTAACGAATTGCATTACGGCAACTTCGAGTCTATCCGCCGCTCGCTGCCGCGAGGCGTGGGACGGCGCCGGCGCGCCGGCGCTCGCCCACCTGCTGGCGCCACATGGCGTAGTAGAGTCCCTTCTGCTCCACCAGCTCGTCGTGACGGCCGGACTCGACGATCCGCCCGTGCTCCAGGACGTGGATGGTGTCGGCGTGGAGGATGGTGGAGAGCCGGTGGGCGATGAGGATGGTGATCACCTGGGAGGAAGCCACCTCGCGGATCGTCTCCGTGATCTCCTCCTCGGTCAGCGAGTCGAGCGACGAGGTCGCCTCGTCGAAGACCAGCAGGCGGGGCCGGCGCAGCAACGCCCGCGCGATCGACAGCCGCTGCTTCTCGCCGCCGGAGACCTTGACGCCGCCTTCGCCGATCACCGTGTCCAGACCGCGGTCGGCGCGCGCCAGCAGGCTGTCGCAGGCGGCCTTCTTCAAGACTTCCAGGCACTCAGCGTCGGTGGCCGTGGGATTGACGAACAGCAGGTTCTCGCGGATCGAGCCGGAGAAGAGCTGCGTGTCCTGCGTCACGAAACCGATCTGGCCCCGCAGCTCGTCGAGGTCGAGCGCCGTGCCGGGCTTGCCGTTGTAGAGGATGCGCCCGCTCTTCGGCCCGTAGAGGCCCACGAGCAGCTTGACGAGCGTCGTCTTTCCCGAGCCCGAGGGCCCCACGAAGGCCACCGTCTCGCCGCGCTCGACCTCAAACCAGACGCCGGAAAGGGCCGGGGCCGAGGCGCTCTGGTGGGTGAAGCTCACGTCCTCGAAGGAGAGGGCGTTGAGCTCGCCCAGGTGCAGCGGGCTCGCCGGCTTCGCCTCCACGGGGATCTCCAGGATGGCCTGGAAGACGTCGAGCGACGCCTCGGTCTCGCGGTAGGTGTTGATCACCGTCCCCAGCTCCTGCAGCGGCCCGAAGATGAAGAACGAGTAGATCCAGAGCGAGAAGAACTGCCCGATGGTGATCTTCTGCACGAAGATCAGGTAGAGCATCAGGAAGAGGATGGAGGTCCGCAGCGCGTTGACCGCCGTGCCCTGGATGAAGCTCAGCAGGCGCAGCGAGCGCACCTTGCGCAGCTCCAGGCGCAGGATCTTGTCCGTCGTGGCGTTGAGCCGCCCGATCTCCTGCCGCGCCAGGCCCAGGCTCTTGACCAGCTCGATGTTGCGCAGCGACTCGGTGGTGGCGCCCGCGAGCGCCGTGGTCTCGGCGACGATCACCTTCTGGATCTTCTTGATCCGCCGCGACAGCACCGAGCTCAGCACCCCGAGCACCGGAATGGTGAGCAGGAAGACCGGCGCGATGACCCAGCTCACCGTGAAGGCGTAGACCATCACGAAGATCACCCCGACCAGGGTCGTGAACAGGGTGTTGACGGCCGTGCCGATCAGCTTTTCGACGTCGGCGCGCACCTTCACGAGCTTGCCCAGCGTCTCGCCGCTCCTCTGGTCCTCGAAGAGCTGGTACGGCAGCTCCAGGGAGTGGCGCACGCCGTCCGAGTAGAGGTCCGCCCCCAGCCGCTGGGTGACGACGTTGACGAAATAGTCCTGGAAGTTCTTCGCCACCCGCGACACGAAGGCGGCTCCCACCGCCGCGGCCAGCAGCACGCTGACGCCGCGGAAGAACTGGCCGATCGTGTACTCGTGGTAGCGGGTGGCATACTGGTCGATGACATGGCGGAAGATCAGCGGATCGAGCAGCGAGAAGATCTGGTTGATGGCCGCGAGGACCAGGGCGAGGACCACGAGGGGCCAGTAGCGGCGCAGGTACGAATAGAGGAGTCGCATGGCGCTCTATGGTAGCCGAGACCGGCGGCGGCGCGGTGCACCCCCAAGACCCTCACCCCTGTCCCCCATAGGCGCTAACTTTGCTTCGTGTAGGGGCGGGTCTGGAGGGGCGGGAGGGGGCGCGACCCGCCCTGCAGCGGCGAAATCGTCGAAATCAGGGCGGGTCGAGCCCCCAACCTACCGCCCAGACCCGCCCCTACACGAAGCATTGGGGCCAAAGTTAGCGCCTCTGGGGGCGGAGGGGGTCGGGAGAAGAGGGTCGGGGTGATGAGGGTCTTGGGCGGGGGAACGGCCGGGCCCCTCGGGGCCCGGCCGTCCTTCACAACCTTGCGGAAGAGCTTACAGCGAGTTGATGAAGGCGATGAGCTGGTTCTTCTGGTTCGTGCTGAGCCCGAAGACGTAGTTCTCGATGACCGGCTCGGCCTCGTTGGTGTGGCGCTGAATTGCGTCGTCGCGGGTGAAGCTCACGGTGTCATGCATCAGCCGGTCGTGGGTGCGCAGGCCCCACAGCGGCGGCGTCCGCAGCTTGGTGAGCGTCGACTGACCGCCGTTCTGGACGATGAAGTCGCCGGTGCCCACGTCGTGCAGCAGGAAGTCGCTGTAGGGATGGATGATCTTGTCGCCGATCGCCGCCGGGACGGTGTACTTGCCGCCGTTGATGACGCTGCCGGCCGGCATGGTGGTGATCGAGGGGATGTGGCAGATGTTACAGCCGATGGCGCTGAACAGCGACTTGCCGGCCAGCACGTCGGAGGTGTTGGCCACCGCGGTGTCCGGCTGCGGGGCCTTGAGCGACCGCATGAAGCGGACGAAGGCGCCGACGTCGACGCCGAAGGGATCCGCCACCGTCGCGTGGTCCTCGGGATCGGCCACCGTGTCGTAGGCGGCGACGGAGACGCCGTTCGAGGTGTTCTCCGTGGGCAGCAGCGGGCTGGTGATGCCCATCTCGTTGAGATAGGCGTCCGCCGCGAACGACACCAGGCTGGCGTTCTGGTTCTTCCAGCCAAACCGCCCGATGCGGGTGGTGCCGGCCGGACCCTCGAGGACCGGGACGTTGATGATCTGGCCGCCGACCCCGAGCTGGTTGATCTGGTTCGTGCGGGTGGTGGTGAAGAAGCTGTCGGGGATCGCCTCGACGTAGGCGTCGCCCAGGATGTTGAGCGAGCTGCGGAAGTCCCGCACGTTGTCGGCGCCGGCGACCCGCTCCTGGATGGCGGCGTTGATGGCGCGGTCGTTGTTCAGCGAGCCGCCCGGCCGGTCGGTGAACGTGCTGCCGTTGAAGCGCCCCACCCGCAGCTCGGTGATCTGGCTGATCGCGCCGCTCACCGGGTTCTGGTGGCACTCGGCGCAGGCCTGGGCGTTGTACAGTGGGCCCAAGCCATCGGCGATCTCTTCGCGCTCATCGAAGTTCGCCCGGTCCAGGTCCATCTGCGCCTGCGATTCGAAACCGTTCGTCAGGTTGTCGAACCCCGTGGGGGCCTCGGTGGCCACCACGGCGAACGCCACTGGGGCCGCCAACAGCAGCAGCAATACGATGCCGTCGACTACCAGAAACCGCTTACCCCTCTTCGTTGTCATGCTCCACTCCTCCTTACAGCAGATAAGGAACCGTCACTCTGGATGTGCCTGCAACCCCATCCAGGGCCAAAACGCGGTGGACTGTCCAGACCTGTGGAGACAGAACCTAAACTACGCTGCCGACTCTTGGATGAACCTCTCTACTGACTATGTGCTCGGCAGCGGCCAAACCGAGCCGGTCGGCCGCGATGACTACGAAGCCTGAGGGCTGCTGCGAGGCAGCGTGCGGAGAGGGGCGAAAGCGGGACGGAATTCGTCGGAACCCAGCGGGGGAATCGGCGGAAAAAGGACGGGCCGGTTGCGCGTGCAGAGCCGACCCGCCGGGTCAAACGGGAAGTTGCGTCGTCTACTGCTCTGCAGGCGGGTTCCCCCCACGGCCGTGGGGGTGGGCCGCCTGGATCTGCTGGAACTTCTCGAGCTGGTCCGGGTTCAACAGGGCCGTGAACTTCGTCTTGAGGTCGTCGTGCAGGGCCTTGAGCTGCTTCTGGGTGGCGTGGGCGTCGATCATCCGCTGGCCGACGTCGGCGGCGTCGGCGCTGCCGCTGTCGAGCAGCGAGTGGATCTGCTGCATCTGCTGGCGGCGCTGCGCCATCAGGGGCTGGGCTTGGGCGGCCATGTCGTCGTGGAGCTTCTTGGCGGCGGCCTGCTGGTCGGGCGTGAGGTTGAGGGCCTTGGCGAGGTACGCTGCGTGCTGCTGCATCATCTTGCCGTGGCCCCCGGCCCAATGGCTACCGGCGCCGGCGGCGAAGGCCGAGGCACCCACCAGCAGGATGGCGCCGAGGAAGAGGGTGAGAGTCCGTTTCATGGTGCGATCTCCTTTGTGAGGCGCCGTGGAGTCCGCCGGCGCACTTGTCAACGATGTCGAGCCTAGACGGTGCCGGCTCCCGAGTCTTCAGGACGCCGCAAGATCTTTGTAAGGTATGTAAAGCCAGGTCAGCCGGTGAAGCGGTAGCCCCGCCGGTGGACGGTGAGGATGAGCTCGGGGCGCGACGGATTGCTCTCCAGCTTCTGGCGCAGCGAGGCGACGTGGACGTCGACCGTGCGGGTGGTCGGCATGGCGTCGTAGCCCCAGACCTTGTCGAGCAGCTCGTCGCGGGAGAGCAGGGCGCCGCGGTTCTGGATGAAGTAGGCGAGGAGCTTGAACTCCAGGGCCGAGAGGGTCACCGGCGCGCCGCCGCGCAGCACCTCGGCGCGGCGAAAGTCCACCCGTACGTCGCCGAAGGCGTAGGTGCCCGCGGTGCCGGAGGCCGGCGTGTGGGCGCGGCGGAAGAGGGCTTCGATGCGGGCCAGCAGCTCGATCATCTCGAACGGCTTGGTCACGTAGTCGTCCGCTCCGAGCTTCAGGCCCACCACGCGGTCCACCACCTGCTCGCGGGCGGTGAGCATGACGATGGGCACCTGGACTCCGCGGGCGCGCAGCTCGCGGCAGACCTCGAAGCCATCGCGCCGCGGCAGCATGACGTCCAGGAGAATGAGGTCGAACGACCCCTCCAGGGCCCGCGCCAGCCCCTCCTCGCCGTCGCCGGCGGTCTCCACCTGGAAACCCTCGCTGAACAGCCGGTCGGAGAGGGTGAGCACCAGGCTGGGCTCGTCTTCCACCAGCAGAATGCGCCGCGCGGCGGGGGCTCCCGGGTGCACGGGCCGCTCCGCGATCACGCCGGCTCCTCGACCGCCTGCACCTGCGC
>JBAPYB010000681.1:0-2410 GCA_049284515.1 Thermoanaerobaculia bacterium | reverse complement strand
CGTCTCGCTCGACCTCGCCTTGCGCAGCAGCCGCGGCGGCCAGCACACGATCGTCCTGCCCAAGGGCGCGGAGCTGACGGCGGTGACGATCGACCGCCAGACGCAGCCCATCCGCCAGGAGGACCGCCAGGTCACGCTCCCCCTTCACCCCGGCGCCCAGCGGGTGGTCCTCACCTGGCGGGAGCCGCGGGGGATCTCGCTGCTCTTCTCCACCCCTGCGGTGGACCTGAAGATTCCCGGCGTCAACGCCCTGACCGTCATCGAGGTGCCGCGCGGGCGCTGGCTGCTCCTCGCCGGCGGGCCGCGCCTGGGGCCGGCCGTCCTCTTCTGGAGCCTGCTGGCGGTGATCCTGCTCGTCGCCTGGGGCCTCGGCCGGGTGCGCCAGACGCCGCTCAAGGCAAGGCACTGGGCGCTTCTGGGCGTGGGCCTCTCCCAGGTGCCGCTGGTGGCCGCCGCAGTGGTGGCCGGCTGGCTCCTCGCCCTCGGGTGGCGCCGCGAGAAGGGCGCCGCGGTGCGCCGCGACAAGGTGTTCGACCTCGCCCAACTGCTGCTCGTGGCCTGGACCCTGGCGGCCCTCGGCATCCTCTTCTGGAGCATCCAGCAGGGGCTCCTGGGGACGCCCGAGATGCAGATCGCCGGCAACGGCTCCACCGCCTCGATGCTCCGCTGGTACGCGGACCGCACGGGCGCCGTGCCGCCCACGGCGTGGACCCTCTCCGTGCCGCTGCTGATCTACCGCCTGGCGATGCTCGCCTGGGCGCTGTGGCTGGCGCTGGCCCTGCTGCGCTGGCTGCGTTGGGCCTGGGAGAGCTTCACGACGGGTGGCGGCTGGCGGCCGTGGACCTGGTTCCGGCGCAAACCGCCGGTGGTGGTGATTCCACCCCCGCCACCCGCGGCAGAGCCCGCGCAACCGGAGGGCGAAGCCCCGGCCTGAGAGGCCATGCCATTCCACACATCTTTCTTCCCATGATTCGCGCCGCCGGAGGGTGGGGAGGACGGGACCGCCATTCGCCGCATCGGAGACGCCCCGCCGTCCCCGTAGACTGCCGAGGGCCTCGTAACGGGTCTGGGTCGTCTCTACGGACCGGTCTCGCGATGGCCAAGGATGGCGATACCGGGACCTCGCGAAGCGGTGTCTCCCAAACCCGTCCGGAATCTCTGTCGCTGGCCGGCTCTCCGAGGTTCCGTAGAGACGACCCAGACCTGAACGATATCCTCTCCGCTATCACGGGGACGGCGGGGCGTCTCCGATGCGGCGAATGGCGGTCCCGTCCTCCCCACCCGCCGGCGGCGTGAATCCCCGGACGCGAGATGTGTGGAAGGGTATGGCCTGAGGGGTCTTGCTCACTCCCCGCCGAGCCGCAGCCGGGCCAGGGGATTCTTTTGCCAGCCGGGGAGCAGCCAGTAGCGGAAGGTGTGGAGGACGAGCCGCTTCCGGTCGTCGAGGGGCTCGGCTTCGAGCTGGGTCATGGCGTCCCAGATGGCGTCCTCGCCGCAGGCCAGGGCGAGGTACCAGGGGAGCTCCTCGACGCTCACCTCCCAGCCGCCGAGGACGTTGCGGACGGCCTCGCAGGCCGGCAGGGGGCAGGGCGGCCGGAGGCGGAGGAGGATTCCGCCGGCCAGCGCCTGCTGCTGGTAGCGGTGCGACTCGACGGGCTGGGTGGTGAAATTCTGGTAGAGCCCCCAGAAGAGCTCCAGGGGCTCGGCATTTTTCAGGACGTGAACGAGATCCTCGAGCTCGCGAGCGCTGTCGCCGCCATAGCGCTCGGCGCTGCCGAGGACGAGCGAGGCGATCGTCGCCCGGTCGAGCGTCAGCATCGAGGCCAACCCCAGCTCTACGATGTATCGGATCATTTGCGCTCCTCGTTAGCTCCATGGTACCGCGACACGCTTCCCGACGATACCGGGTCTCGTGGCGCGGGACGATATACTCGGGAGGGTCGTCAGCCTTAGCGACAAGACGACAACTGGGAGGTGCCATGGTTTCCAGACCGCCAGCGATCCGCCGCTCCTGCGCAGCGCTCCTCTGCGCGCTCCTTCTGGCCGCGTGGAGCGCAGAGGCCGCCAAACCGCCGAAGGGAAAACCGAAGCCGAATGGCACGCCGCCCGTCGCGCAGCCAACGCCCCAGAATCAGCCGGCGAAACCCGATCCGGCGCCGCCGCCGGGGCTCGACGCCGTCGGCGAGAAGCTCTCGCACTACCAGACCGACGCCGCCCGCGACGCGGTGTCGAAATTCATGGATCAAGCGGACTCGAACCCCTTCGTGGCCACGGCCTACGGCCGCGTCCTGGAGCAGCAGAAGAGCTACGGCGACGCCGAGGCCCGGCTGCGCAAGGCCGCCGCGCTGGCGCCCGCCGATCCGGTGCCGCTCGTCTACCTCGGCGAGGTGCTGCTGCGCCAGCGCCGGGA
>JBAPYB010000680.1:0-22619 GCA_049284515.1 Thermoanaerobaculia bacterium | reverse complement strand
GCCCTGGGCTGCACCCTCTCGGGCGCGGGGCCCGCCCTCTTCGCCGTGGCCGAGAACCGTCCCCAGGCTTCAGCCGTCGCGGACGCCCTGCAGGTCGCCTTGGAAGACGCCGGCCTCACTTCCACGGCCCGGCTCTGCCGCCTCGATCCTCAGGGCGCCCGGATGCTCTCATGAGACTGGTGAGCACGCGCGACCCGCAGCGCCACGCGAGCTTTCGCCAGGCCGTGCTGGCGGGCATCGCTCCCGGCGGCGGACTGTGGATGCCCGAGCCGCTCCCGGTCTTTCCCGATTGGCCGGAGCTGCTGGACCTCGCCTGGAGCGAGCGTTGCGCCGTGATCCTGGATCGTCTCCTCGCGGACGAGCTGGGCCGGGAGCCCGTGGCGCGGGCGGCGCGCGAAGCCCTGGACTTTCCCGTGCCGCTGGTGCCGATATCGCCGATATCGCCGATATCGCCGATATCGCCTGGAGTCTTCGCCCTGGAGCTGTTCCACGGCCCCACCCTGGCCTTCAAGGACTTCGGTGCCCGCTTCTTCGCCGCCGTGCTGGACTATCTGCGGGAATCGCGCGAGCCGGGACGGCCGCGCCGGCCGCGCCAGCCGATTACCATCCTCACCGCCACCAGCGGCGATACGGGAGCGGCCGTGGCCCGGGCCTTCTGGCGCCGGCCCGGCGTGCGGGTCGTGGTGCTCTATCCGCGCGGCCGGGTCTCGGCCCTCCAGGAGCTGCAATTCGCCACCCTCGGAGAGAACGTCACGGCCCTCGCCGTCGACGGCGCCTTCGACGACTGCCAGGCGCTGGTGAAAGCCGCCTTCGCCGATGCGGACCTGACGGCCCGCCACGGCCTCACCTCCGCCAACTCGATCAACGTCGCGCGCCTGCTGCCGCAGACCCTCTACTACGCCGAGGCCGTGGCGGCGCTTCGTCGTCTTGGGATCGCCGAGCCGCCTGTGATCGCCGTGCCCAGCGGCAACTTCGGCAACCTCTGCGCCGGCCTGCTGGCGAGAGCCATGGGATTGCCCGTCAAGGTCTTCGTCGCCGCCACCAACGCCAACGCCACCGTGCCCGAGTACCTGGATACAGGGGAGTACCGCACCCGTCCGTCCGTGGCCACGCTCTCGAACGCCATGGACGTGGGAGCGCCCAACAATTGGGAGCGCATTGAGCACCTTTTCGGAGGGGACCTGGACGCCCTGCGCCGCGTCCTGCGCTGGGGCACCCAGAGCGATGTGGAGACGCAGGAGTCGATCCGCGAGCTGAGGGCCCAAGGCTACCTCGCCGATCCGCACGCCGCGGTAGCCTACGGAGTGCTCGAAGACCGCCTGGCCTCCGGAGAGACCGGCGTCTTCCTCGGCACCGCCCACCCCGCCAAGTTCCTCCCCGTCTACGAAAAGATGGGGATCGAGGTGGCGATTCCGCCGGAGCTGTCGGACCTCCTCGACCGGCCGTTCCTGGGGCGGGAGATTCCGAACGATTTCGGGGCGTTGCGGCAGGTGCTGGAGGCTTGAAGTTGCCCAGCTTGCCTGTATGCTATGGAGTGGAGTCAGGCTGCGCTCGCACGCCAACCAGGCCTGAAATGATGATGGCAAAGGACCTGCTGGAAAGAATCGCAGTCAACCCCCTGGTCATGCTAGGCAAACCCGTCATCAGGGGCACTCGCATCACCGTGGAGATCCTTCTCGAGAAGATTGCAGCGGGATTTTCTATGGACGAGATCCTGGTCGACTATCCCAGACTCTCCCGGGAAGACGTGTTGGCTGCCGTGGCCTATGCCAGGGAGGTGATCAGCACGGACGAGCTCATCCCCCGGATTCAGACCGCGAGATGAGATTCCTGGCGGATGAGAATCTGGAGTATCCAATCGTCGAGCAACTCCTCCTCCTGGGTCACGATGTCGCTCTGGTGCCCGAGGAGGAGGAAGGACTACCGGATACCGACGTCCTGGCCCGAGCGACGCAAGAGAACCGAATTCTTCTCACCAATGACAAGGACTTCGCCGAGCTGATTTTCCTTCAAAGGAAAGCTGCCATAGGAATCGTTCTCGTCCGCCTGCCGAGCCTGCGAACTCCGGAGAAGACAAGACGAGTCGTTGAGGTGATCGAAAGCCAAGGCGAACGGCTGATTGGAGTCTTCACCGTCATCGAAGCCGACGCCATCCGCCGCCGCCCTTTTTTCTCGATAAAATCGAATAAAAAAGTGGACCCGTAAAGGGCCAGGCGGGGCTACCCCACCGTGACCCGCCGGCCGTCGAAACGCTTCAGGCTCCAGCCGGAGAACAGCTCGTTGCCGGTGAGGCTCAGCTCCTCCAGGGCGCGGATGGCAACCTCTTCGCCCAGGTGCAGGCCCGCCAGCGCGTCCGTGCGCCAGTGCAGGCCGGCGAAGTCGCGGCCGATGCAGATGTTCGCGGCGAGCTTGTCGAGCTCGCCGCCGACCGTCAGGTCCGCCCCCTTCCACGGCTGGAGCGAGAGGCCGTCCGCGCTCGCCTGCACGGGCTCGGGAAGAATGTGCGACTCGTCGAGGCAGGCCTTGAGCACCGTCGCGCAGGCGCCGGAGATCACCGCGTGTCCCGCCGGATACGACGGGTGCGTGGGGCAGGCTTCCGGGTAGGCCTGCGGCAGCAGCGCCGTCTTGAAACGCTCGCGCACGGCCGCCACCGCCGCCGAGTCGAGGAGCCCGTCGGGCAGCGGGTGCTTCGCCCGGCCGCTCGCGTGCGCCTCCACCCGTCCGGCGTACTCCTCCGGCCGCAGGCGCCGGTGGACGATCCACTTCTCGTACCAGCAGGCCTTGAGCGCCGCCTGGGTGACCACGGCCAGGAGGTAGAAAAGGAACGGCTGGCCGAACGTGGTGAAGGACCCCTGGGTGCGCGAGTGCTTGTAGGGATTGCCGCCGTCAGGCTGCGTGCCCGCCTTGAGCGCGATCAGGCAGGCGCTGACGAAGGACTGGTAGGTGAAGTCCCGGTGCACGTACTCCCCGAGGTCGCGGCCGTTGCGGATGTAGCGGGGCGCCGGATCGAAACGGTTGACGCCGGAGAGGGAGCCGTTCTGGATCGCCAGCCAGCCGTCGAAGTCGGTCATGTAGTCGACGGCGGGCACGGCGGTGCGGATCTTCTGCTCGATCTTGATCGGCAGGAAGGGCACGATCTTCCACAGGAACTGCGAGACGTAGGGACCCGCCAGGTCGCCCGCGGTCGAGCCGCGGAACAGAGTCTCCGGCGTCACCTTGCCGTCCCGCCGTGGGCCCGTGAAAGCGGCGTTCGCCGAGAGCTCCGCTGCCGCCTTCGCCGCCAGCGGATGCGAGCCGTACTCGGTGAACGGCACGTCGCGAAGCAGCGCCTGCCAATAAAGCTCCACGATCTCGCCGGCCTGCTCGGCGCTTGCAAAGCCGGGCGCCGGCGGGCATGGCACCTGCGAGCTGTCGGGACCGATCAGCTCGAAAGACCAGGCGGACTGCGGGTTCGCCAGCTTGACGAAGCCGCCGAGCGGGATGCGCTCGAAGTCCTCGGGCCGGGCGGAGCGCAAGGCGCCGAGATAGATGTCATAGGCCTTGGCGTCGACGTTGCCGTTACGGTCGTGCGGCAGGCCCTTCGAGTAGCAGGCGACGCGCCCCGGCAGCGACTCCTCCTCGCCGTTGGTGAGGTGAGCCGCGGCCCCCAGGTCGCGTTCCCGCTGTGCGGCCTTGACGCGGACCTCGAACGCCTGGGCGAGCCGCCGGTCCTGCGGCGCCGAGGATTTGGCCTTGGGCGGCCGCTTCGCAGCCTCCACGGTCTCCTCGAACGCGGCAAGGAATCCGCCGGCGGCGCCCGCGGCAATTATCGCGCTCCCCAGGCCCGCGCCGGTGAGAAGGCCGCGGCGGGTGAGGCGCGGATCGGGGGTGGCCTCTTCTCTTTCGCCAGAGTCGTCTTCCACGAGCAGTCTCCTTCGCCGATCCGGCGAGACACCAGGACCTCAGCGCCCTCCCACCGGGCCACCTATACTACAAAAGGCTCCGGTCGTCGCACCGAAATGCAGGAGCCGCGTATGCTGACCAGGCCTGCGGGGGCGTTTCGCCACCCTTGGTCTAATTTGGTAGATGTCATTGAAGAAGAGGGGGTCGATGAACGTCGTATTACCGGCGCCAGGCTCAGCGGGATTCTGCGCCATGACGGTGAGATAGCCGCCGTCGAGAACGCTGGTCGCCGCGATCCGGATCGGCCCCTCGTTGCTCGGAATTCCCGAGATCGCGTATCGACCGCCTGCGGCCGTACCGGAATACGCGTCATAGGCGGTCATCACGATGACCCTGGCGTCGCCGACCGGCTGTCCGCTGAGCGTGGCAAGCTGCCCCTCGGCCGTGGTCGGCAGATCGCTATCCAAGGAAAGGATGTCGATAGGGATCGCCCCGGCGTCGGTCACGTCGCCTGGCACAGCGTCGACCTCCGTCCAGCCGTAATAGGGATCGCCGCCAAGAATGATTCGGGCCGAGATAGAAAAGCCCGTGCCGTCTGTTGACGGAAGGCCGGGGACCGAGAACGAGCCGTCGGCGGCTGAAGTCGTGGTAGCGAATACCCCCTCGTTGTATACCTTTATCAGAGCTCCGGGGACCGGTTGATTCGCGGCGTCGACGATCGTTCCCTGGACCGTCGTCGGCGACTCCGTCGGCGCCAGCCCGACCAGCCCCAGGTCGACGATGTCACCGTCTGCGGGCGATAAGAACACAATGAAGCTGTCCCGGAGTGTGAAAAGACCCTGAGTTGCGGAAGCCACGAACGTATTGATTTCATTCTGCGGTACACCGGAAACCCGGAACCGGCCGGCCGCATCGGTCGTGCTCCTGAAAAACTGCGGGCCGGGAGCAACGATCGCCACACCAGCCCCGGAGACCGGCCGGTTCACGTCGTCGACGACGATGCCCACCACGGTCGTTGCGCTCGGCGCCAGAACGAGCTGTCCGAGCTCGACCTGACCGCCCGGCACGGGTGTGGACGTGGAGCTCTGCACCTGAAGGTGAGCGCCACCGAGCGAGGCGGTGACGGTGACCGACAGCAAGCCGGAGATCGTCGGAACGCCCGTAATGAGGAACTGGCCGTCCGTCCCGGTCGTCGCCTCGAGGCTACTGCCATCGACCACGACCAAGGCGCCAGCGACCGGCTGGCGGTCCGGATCGAGCACCGTGCCGTGAAGGCTCGTCAAGGGATCCGCGGCGCCGGTGATCGTGATCGAAATCTGCGTGGAGTGCCCACCCGTGTCGAAAGCCTGAAGCCGCAACACCTTGGTCGCGCCACGCGCAGGAGCCGGCGTCGACCAGCTCCACGGCGGTGCCGTCAGGCTGACGCCGACCGCGCCGCCGGCGAACAGGGTGGCACGGACGATTCCCACGTCGTCTGCGAACCCGCCGAGGACCTGCACCGCCGAGCCCTCCACCACGCGGTCTCCGTCCCGTGGCGCAAGGAACACGGCGACGGGCGGCTGATCCGGCGCCACAGTCAAGGTCACGCTGTCGGGAGCCGAGGCGCCGAAATCGTCGTAAGCGATGGCGCTCACCGCCAGTTGGGAAAGTCCCGAGGGCACGCGGTACGTCGACTGGTAGGGCGCAGCCGCAACGCTCGCCACGACGGTGCCGTTGACCGTGAAATCGACGCGCATCACTCCGCGCTGACTGGTCGCCGAGGCCGCCAGCGCGAGTTGGGAGCCGATCACGGCACTCTGGCTCACGACCGGAGCAAGGAGCCGCGCGACAGGGGCTGGATTCGGCGTCACGGTCAACACCACGGGATCGGAGGCGGTGGAGTTGGCGGCAGTGTCGCGGGCCACGGCGGTGAGGGACAGCGGCGTCACTCCAACCGGCAGCGAGTACCTCACCTGATAGGGCGGCCGGAACACCGTGGTGATTCGCTGGCCGTTGGCCATGAAATCCACCGAGTCCACTTGCACGTCATCCTTGGCATCCGCGGTGAGAAGCACCAGCGATCTCTCGGGAAGCGAGCCACCTGTCGCAGGGCCGGTCAGCGAGACGGTAGGCGCCACCCCTGCATCGTCCAGATAAAGCGCGTACCGACCGATGAACAGACCGCCGTCGCCGCTCGAGCCATTGTCCTGATACCCGGCGCCGAAGGTGTTCGTGCCCACCATGAACACCACGCCGTCGAGCACGTCGAGCCCGCTCCCATTGGCCGGCCGCCGCACGGGCGGCGTCGAGAAGTCCACGATGTCGGCGAAAGACGGTGTGTCCGCGTTGAGCTGGAAGATGGGCACGGCGTTCCCGAAATAATAGTCCGAGGCCAGGGCGACGCCCTTTTCGACGGCGACGGACGTCAAGCCGAAGGCATCGTTCGACGAGCCCACCACCGCGGGGTTGGCCGGGTCGCTGAAGTCGACGATCCGCAGGCCGCCGAGACGGCCGTGCGCACCGTCTGCGACGTAGGCCAACCGATCCCGGACGACGAGATCGGCCGCCCCGGACGTTCCGTCCGGCCGGGTGGCGGTACGGCCGGTAATACGGGGAGCCGAGGGCGTGGATACGTCGACGATCACCACTCCGCCCTCCGAGTCGGCCACCACGGCAAGAGTGCCCGATACGTCGACGCCTGTGGCCCTCCCTCCGGGCAGATCCACGCCTCCGGCGTAGCGCGGCGCGGCGGGCTGGGTGACGTCGAAGACGCGGAGCCCGGTCTCGTCCGCCACGTAGACGAAGTTGCCGGACACCGCGAGGTCCATGGCCACTCCGGGAATGCCGGCGCGCCCGACGATTCGAGGATGGACCGGGCTACTGACGTCGACCACTGTCAGGCCGCTCTTGCCGTCGGCGACGAAGGCGAGCGAGCCTGCCATCCGAACGTCGTTGGCATTCCCCCAGGTGTACGTCGAGCCGGCAATGAAGGGGTGGCTGAGGTCCGAAACGTCGACCACCTGCAGCCCCGCGTCGCCGGCTGCGATATAAGCGTAGCGGTCCAAGACGGCCACACTGTTCGCAAAGCCGGGAATGGACAGAAAAGAAATACCACGGGGCGAGAACGTCTGCACGGTGACCGAGGCATTCGCGCTGTGGCCGCCGGCCGAAACCGTAATCGTCGCCGTGCCGTCGTTGCCGGCATAGATACGGCCGTCCTCCGGCCCGAAATTCGCGATCAGCAAATCGCTCGATGAATATGTGGTGCCGTAGCGTCTGGAGGTCACGTCGAGAGTCCGGCCGTCGATTACCCGGCCGGTGACCCGGAGCTGCTTCGAGCCGCCGCCGAGCGCGGTGTTCGAAATGATCCGGGAGCTGGAGGGAGCCGCCTGAATCGAGACCAGCGCCGCCGCCAGGTTGAAGCTCGCGGGATCGAGCGGATCGCTGCCGGTCTGCACCTCGACGCCGTCGCCAAGGCCGTCGCCGTCCGTATCGTAGAGCAGCGGGTTGGTGTGGTAGACGTGGACCTCGTCGCCGTCCTTCAAGCCGTCGGCGTCCGTGTCCGGATTGCGCGGATCAGTGCCGAGTTGGTACTCCTCCAGGTTGGTGAGACCGTCGCCATCCGGGTCCTCCAACGCATCGATCGGGTTGTTGGGATCGAGGCCGTGAGCGATTTCCCAATCGTCGGGAATGCCATCGCCGTCGGCATCCCCTGAAGTAATGATCTGGAGCCGCAGCACCGCCAGCGCACCTTCATGGAGCGCGCTCAGGATCGCCGTGCCACTGGCACGAGCCGTGACCAGGCCATCGTTGCCGACCGTCGCGATCGCCGGGTTGCTGGTGCGGTAGTTGGTGCCGGAGTCGCCGGCCGTCACGTCGCTCAACGTTCCGTCCGGGTATTGCGCCTTCGCCTGGAGCTGTACCGTGGCACCGACCGCCGAAAGAGTCGGCGCCGGAGCCGTGAGCGTGAGCTTCTGCGGGATCGGCAAAACCGTGTTGAAGTCGATATCGGCAACGCTGATGACTCCATCCGGAGGAATCGCGATCAGACCCGACTGGCCGACCCTAGTCACGCCGTTCGCGACGCAGGTGGCGCGCACACGTGTCAGCCCCTGCGTCGAGGGCACGTTGGTGAGCACCCAGGTCCCGTCCGCCTGGACGCGTGCCGCCCGGTTGAGGGCGCTGACGATGCAGGACGAGTCCAGTTGTGCGTGGCCCTCCACCCGTAAAGCTACGAACGCGAGGATCGCAACCACCGCACGGACCAGCACTCTCTGGCGCTTCGCCATGATTCGAGTCTCTATTTTCCTTCAATCTGCAGAGAGCTCATTTACCCTCCAAGTGGCAGTCAAAAGTCACCCAGTCGCTGTAGTGCTCGTTCGAGGCCTTCACCTCAGCTTTTCCGCTCCCCTGTGCTGTCACCAAGCCGTCCGGGCTGACAGTCAGGACCCGATCGTCGCTAGAAGTATAAACGGTTCCACAGACTCCAGCGGTCAAGTCTTTGGCCGAGCCGTCGTAGTCGAGAGTACCGATAAGCTTGAGCTGTGCCGTCTCACCTCGACGCTGCAAAGTCGTCTTCGGCGCTGTCACCTTTAAAGACCGAAGCAAATCCCTTGAAGCCGTGGAAAGGCTTGCACCGAGCCACCCGTCCTCTTTGACCACGAGAAGGTAGGTCGAAGGTCGGCTGCCAAGAAGTTGCGCAAGTAGATCGAGAACTGAGCCTGGGCCTTTAACGGCGACTACGTCCTGATAGGTGTAGGATCTTGGATCACCAAGGATCCATGGGCCCCCTAGATTGGCGAAGGCTGGAAACCGCCGGCTTAGCTCAGCCGCCAGGGCCTCTGCCATTCGCACGCGCGTAGCTGGGCCTAACCGCAAGTCGTTGATCTGCATCTCCCATTTCGGATCGCGCGGATAAAACATGAGGCGACCCGCTACGATGCCGTAGCGATAGACGGGCGCCTTCGCCACAATGGCGTCGAGAACATCACGCACGGTACTCCGGCGCAGGTCGAGACTTACCTTCGCCTCCGGATCGGCTTGAATGAAGGACAACGGCAAAGTGCCGACCTTTCTGTGGAGCTCTGCCAGGGCGATTTCTACTTTGGCGTCACTCACAGTGAGGGACTCGACTGGGCGCGCGAGGAGCCGCTCTCCGCTCACCTCGGGCCAAGGGCAGCCCGGCCCACCCACAACAGCCGAGGAGGGCCGGAAAGAGGGCGGCGGAGCAGGCTCGGCCTTTGCCATGAGGAGAACGCCGAGTAGACAGGTAGAGAGTATCCGAGTGTGAAGCATCACTAGTTCCGGTTAACGCTGCCGGAGCACCCGGCTGCTGTACGAAGCATGTGAAATGTGATTGTGACGGTTCTCACGCAACCGTCAATGATCTGTTTTTGGGTATATGTTTCGGTGCAATCATAAGGAATCGAGAGCCGCCTAATGGGCGCACACAAAGCGTAACGATCACTTGTGCCTGTAATATCGTTGCCGGCCTTGACTGTAAATGAACCACCTTGATCTGGATCGAAATCGGGAGGAGTGCAATGGTGGTCGGCTGTCACACGTTCAGTAATCATGGCCCCTTTCAGGTCGACGCTGTCACAACTGTGTATAACCCTTGTATAGTCGATCAGGAGCAGAGCGCCGCAAGTGCCAGGCCCACCAACGCCACTGTTATCATTGGGGCACTGGACTTCCCGATTATTTGTGCTGTCGAGGCGAATTTGGCCGCAGATTTTTGGAATCAGCTCTCGGCCAGTCTTGCAGTGGCCTTCTCCGTCGCAGGCGTTTCCTGCAGCCCCGCAATGCTCGCAGAGTTTCAGCGGCAGGCAATCATCACCTGTACACTTGGTGCACTCCGGGCAGTTGTTTGGAGTACCGCTCTTTTTCGGAAACCCGCAACAGTGCCAGCCGGCTTTGACGATGCCTACGCCGTGGTTCGAGGTGACGACGCTGCCGTCCTCGCTTACCGTTCCAGGCCCGATGCTCACGAAGTGCCCGAGGTCGTGGTCAAAGGAGTAAAGCTCCGCCACCTGCCCGGGAGCGAAGCCTTCGACGTTGGGCAGTGTGAGCCTTGCCGGCGGCTCGAAGCGCGCGCCGGCCGGCTGGATGGTGACGATGAGGCGCGGCTGCTGGCCAAAGTTAGGGACCATCGGGACCTTGTCGTCGTGAACCACGGTGACGCTCACGACGCCGCTCTTGCCTCCCCCGGCGAAGGTCACCGAACCAGGCAGAATCTCCAGTGCGAAGCCGGGCACGTCGGAAAGCGTCAGCGTGCCGCCGTGCGTCTCGTCGACCAGGAGCCCTGTCGACAGGTCCAGAGGCAGGAGGTAGATCGGCATGCCGAGGGTGTTGTCGCGGCCCGGGATCGTGGTGAGGACGAACTCGAGGTCGGGCCAGGCGCCGGGCCGTTGCGCAGTGCTCCCATCGATGATCAGCTTGACGGTGCCGACGGGCGCTGCAGCAATACGGAAAAGGCCCTGGGCATCGGATTGAGCCGTCAGTGCCGTGTCACGGATACGAGTCGTGACGCCGGGTACGGGCATACCGGAATTGTCGAGGATTACGCCGCTGACGGACGTCTGGGCGGCATCCCCGGCCACCCAGCCGGTGGCGACGAATCCTGCCAGAGGGCCGTCGGGCAGACTGTCGATCCGCGCTTCCACCACGTTGTTGGCGATCCCTTCTGCGGGATCCAGAATCCAGGGGACGATGGCGCGCCCGTCGCTGTCCGAGGTCGCGACGAGCTCCTGGGAACCGTCCACGAAATGCCCCTGTCCCTTGGCGACCTTGAACCGGATCGGGACCCCCGGCAGCCGATTGTAGCCCGTGTCGGTCACCACGGCCACGAGCGGCCGCGGCAGCGCTTGCCCCGCGATTTGCGCTGTTCGGTCTGTGAAGGGAGATTCGTGTACGTCAAGAAGATCATGGCGGGGTGCTTCTTTCTCTGCCTCGGAGCGGTTGCCCGCAGCGAGGCCCAGACGGCCACGCTCCAGGCCGTGGCCGATTCCACCCTGAAGCCAAGCCCGGCGAACAAGAACCGAGGCGATTCGACTCTGGAGCTTGCCGGGGACGGGCGAGTCCTTGTGCGCTTCGACCAGGCCGCCATCTCCGCGGCGGTAGGCTCCGGGAGACTGGTCTCCGCTTCCCTGGAGCTGTTCGTCCACTCGACGGCCGGCTCCTGGGGTCCTGACGGCCGGCCCCTGGAAGCCCACCTTTTGACGACGGGATGGAGCGAGATGGGGGTCACCTGGAACTGCGCGGATGACTCCAATCCCGCGAACAACAAGCCGGATTGCGCGACGCCCTGGAATGGCGGCGTCTTCGCAGACGAGGCCACGGACTCGGTCGCCCAGACCTCCGCTGAACACGTCTGGGTGCCCTTCGACGTCACGGCGGACGTGGCCGCTTTCCTCGGCGGCACTCCCAACCATGGCTGGATCGTGGTCAAGGCGGACGGCGACCAGAGCGGCAAGGTGGATTACGGCTCGCGGGAGGGGGCCGAAGCGGAGCGCCCGCGGCTGGTGCTGCTGGTGGAGAGCGCGGCGAACGACCAGGTGTCGCCGGGGCTCGCCATCACCTCGCCCAGCCAGCCGATCCTGGTCAACGAGCCGGCACCCACGGTGGTGGTGGCCTATTCGGACGGCGGCTCGGGTGTCGACCTCACCACGCTCCAGGTGCAGGTGGACGGGCAGGACGCCACGGCGAGCTGCGTCACGGGGCCTCAGTCGGCGACCTGCCAGGCGTCCACTCTGGCGGCCGGCAACCATACCATTCAGGCGCTGTTGCGCGACCATGCCGGCAATACCGCCCAGACGAGCGCCACCTTCCAGCTCCTGCTCGGCCCGGGTCCCCACGTGGTGACCTTGCAGGCGGTGGGGGACACCGCTGTCCGCAAAGGAGCAAGCGATAAGAATTTCGGCACCGAACCCATCCTCCGCGTCCGTGAGAGCGGACCGAACCGCGCCCTGGCTCAGTTCGACGCGCCGAGTCTCGCCTCGACGCTCAACGGGGCGACCGTGGTTTCGGCGTCCCTTGAGCTGAACGTGGAGAAGAACGGCCGCAACTGGGGGAAAACGGGCCGCACGGTCGACGCTCACCGGCTGACGGCGGCGTGGACGGAGACCGGCGCCACCTGGGATTGCGCCAACGATTCGAACACCACGAACGGCAATCCTGACTGCGCTGCGCAGTGGGCAGGAGGCAGCTTCGCCGCGACGCCGACGGCGAGCGTCCTCCACACCCGCGACCTCACAGGTTGGGTGCGCTACGACGTCACCGCCGACGTGGCCGCCTTCGCCGCCGGCACCGCGAGCTTCGGGTGGCTGCTCAAGAAGACGGACGAGACCAAGAGCGGGCTGGTGGAATACGACTCCCGGGAAGGAACGCCCGGAGCCGGGCCGCGGCTGGTGGTGGTGTTTACGACTCCCGTTACGGCGGATACCACGCCGCCGGTGGTCGCGATTACGAGCCCCGCCGGCAACTCTCTGGTCTCCTCGCCGACCGTCACCGTGACGGGCACGGTCTCGGACAACGTGAGAATATCCTCTCTGACCGTTAACGGCCTGGCGGTGCCTGTGGCGAACGGCGTGTTCCAGACGACTGTAAACCTGGCTGAGGGGAGCAATACGATCTTCGCCATCGCCTCAGACGCCAGCGGCAATCAGTCCACCGTTTCCGTCGCGGTGACGCTCGACCCCACTCCCCCCACGCTGATTGTCGATTCACCGACGCCGGGCCAATCGACCAACCAAGCTCTGATCAGAGTCGCGGGCTCTGCCACAGACCTCGACGGCGTCGGCGGAATTACGGTGAACGGGACGCCGGTCGCCCTGAGTGGCGAGCGGTTTGACACCACCGTGGCGCTCGTCGAAGGCAGCAATACTGTCACGATCGCTGCCGTGGACAGCGTTGGCAACCAGACCCAGACGACCGTCGCCGTGACGCGATTCTCGTTGCCCACCGTGACCATCACCTCGCCGGCGGACCTGAGCTATCTCGCGGCCACGACCGTGGACGTGCATGGCACGGTGAGCGATCCGGTGATCGCCGTCGTCGTCAATGGAGTGAACGCGCAGGTTTCGGGGACGAGCTTTGTCGCCAGGGATGTCTCATTGCTCGAGGGTGGGAACATCCTCACCGGGGCGGCGACCGATAGCAACGGGCACATCGGCACCGCCAGCATCAACTTGGTGCGAGACCTGACTCCGCCCCGAGTCACCATTGACGATCCTGTCGACGGGGCACGGTTGCTCGACTCGACGGTGACGGTTTCGGGGCTGGTCAACGACATCGTGGACGGCACGGTGAATGCCTCGGAGGCGACGGTGACCGTCAACGGCTGGCCGGCAACCGTGGCCAATCGCTCCTATACGGTCGACGTTCCTCTCACTCCGGGCGACAACCTTCTCACGGCAATTGCGGTGGACCGTAGCGGCAACGCCGGGCAAGCCAGTGTGACACTACACCTCGATCCGGCCGAAGTCCCGCGGCTTGCAGCGGTTTTCGGAGACCACCAGCAGGCTGTGATCGGAACCCAGGCTTCCACCCCCCTGACCGCCGTCCTTCTGGATGCCGCTGGCCATCCCGTGGCTGGCAAGCCAGCCATCTTCAAAGTGCGGGGCAACGACGGCAGCCTCGACGGCGGCAAGCGCGAGATCGCGGTGCTCTCGGGGAGCGACGGACGAGCCTCGGCCCACTTCACCTTGGGCACCCGCGTCGGTGCTGGCAACCAGGTGGTGGAAGCCTCATCGGTGGGCTTCCTCGGCCCCGCCGTCTTTCGAGCCACAGCTTTGCCCGGTAGCCCGGTCCTCTTGGTCGCGGACTCAGGCAACCAGCAGGTCGGAAAATCTGGCTCCTGGCTGAGGCTCAGGTTAGCAGGGGACTCGCAGGACGCGCTTGCAGAGTCTTGCTGATCGAGCCGCCTTTCTTCACGGCGATCCTCCTTGCAGCAGCCAGCGGGCCAGGATGTCGGCGCCGTTGTCGCGCGGCCGGGCGCCACGCCCCAGCTCTAGGCGCAGCGCTTGGTCGTCGATCGAGCGCGGAAACGCCAGCCACTGTGTCCGCTCGTAATAGCCCAGCCAGCGGGATTCCCAGAACGCATTGTAACCGGCACCGGCGGCGATGCGATCGGCGCCGCCGAGCCATTCGGCGGCGGGGAACGGCGCCTCGGGATCGAACAGGTCGAGAACGACCGCGCCCTCGCCCGCCAGCCGCTCGAGCTGCCCGGACTCTCCTCGCCGGCCTGCCTGGAGAACGACGTTCACCGGGCGTCCTGAGGGAATCCCCAGCCGCTCCCGCAAGGCGCCGGGCGGCCGGCATTCTTCCGGATTGCAAATCACGACCGGATCGATCGCCTCCCTCTGACCCCGCTCCGGCATGGGCTCGACGGCGACGATGCGCGCATATTGCGCAGGCTCGAACGGCATCCCCGGCGGACCGGCCAGCCAGTGCGGCGGGCAGATCCGCACCAGCAGCCAGGCCTCGCACGGCAATCCCGAAAGGAACCACCGCAGCGGCGCCCAGAACATGTCCACCAGCAGCAGGTCGGGAGAGTACTCACGGAGCTGGCCGGCCAGCCGGCTGGTCTGCGCCAGTTGCCGGTCGCGCAGCAAGGCGTCGGTCTCGACGGCGACCGTCTCGTAGCCCACAAGTCCTTGCGCCGCGGGGAACGGCAGCTCGGGTCCGAAGATCCGGTAGTCACCCTCGAAACCGGCCCGGGACAGCCCGCGGCCGATGGCAAGCCCGCGCACCAGATGCCCCACGCCCACGGTGCCCGCCGTGAAGTAGGCAACCTTCACGGCGGGAGTCCGGTCCGGGGGTTACGAGCCGCAGAAGAAGTCACAACTCAGCGAAAGGTTGCCCAGGTCCTGGCACGCGGCGGCCGGATCGCCACAGGCGCCCGCGGCGTCCGGGTCCGTCAGGGCGAGGAAGGCGTGGCAGGACGAGACCCCGCCGCAGGAACAGACGACGTCGTCGCGGCGTGCGACGTAGAAGAAATTGCGCCGCAGCATCGCGCAGAAGCGGCCGGTGGGGTCGGTCAGCACGTGATCGACGAGCGTGAGCTGGCCTGTGCCGTCCTCCTGATAGAGGTCGAAGGTGCCGCCGACCGGACCCTGGACGCAGCGGTTGGCGCGGAAGAAGCCGGTCACGCAGACCGGGGCGCCGAGGGTGATGGTGCCGAGGTCGGTGACGCCGCCCGCGACCGGCGGCACGCCCGGAGTCAGGACGCTCGTTCCGGCAAGGGGCGACGGCGAAGAGCTGGACAGGCTCACCTCCACCCGCACGCTGCCGGTGCGCACTGTGAGGCCGGGCATCTCGAAGCGGCCGTCGGCTCCGGTGGTGGTGGCGGCTCCCAGCGAGACCACGTCCGCGCCAGGCACCGGATTTCCATCGGGATCGGCCACCAGGCCGCGCACGGTCGTCACCGTGCCCGCCGCGGTGCCCAACGGCCGGAACGCCAGGGCCCGCAGACCGGCGCCTGCAAGGTTGCCGGCGGGGGTGGAGACTTCGGTAATCACCCGCGTCCCGAGGTCGAGCTCGTAGAGGGCGGTGCCGTCGAAGGGCGAGGTCAGCACCAACGTGTGGGTGCCCGGTTTGAGCGTCATGCCGCCGAGCTCGGTGCCTCCGGCCGACGCTCCCACGGTGCCGGTCAAGGGCTGCTGGTCGAGGACCGCGCCCGTCACCGGATCGACCGTCCACAGCTCGTTGTCCGGGAAGCCCGAAACGAACAGGTAGAGCTGGCCGTCCGGCCCCACGGCCAAGCCGGAGGCCGCGAACGGCAGGCTCGGGTTGACGACCCGCGCCACCTGCGTCGAGAGGTCGAGAGCGACGATCTCCCGGTCCACGAAGCCGCCGCTCAAGGCATAGAGCGTGCCCGTGTCCGGGGCGAACGTGAGGTCCAGAAGCCCGATCGGGATCTCCTGGTTCTCCAGGAGGAACGGCCCCAGGGTGACGAGGACGGCGCCGGTGTCGGGATCGAGACGCAGGAGCTGGCTCAGGCCCTGCTGCACACCGAGCCGGGTGGACTTGGCGCGGCTCCGGGCCACGAGTTGGGGGACTGGAATCTCCGGCTGGGTCGAGGCCCAGAGCGCCCCGTCGCCGTCGAAGGCGAGCCCGGAAAGTCCCTCGGGAACAATGGGACGGCTCCAGTCCACCAGCCGGCCGGCTCCCGCGTCGTCCAGCACCAGCAGCCGGCCCGGGTTGAACTGGCCGCCGCCGCCGGAGCCGAGGTAGAGCAGGTGCGCCGAGATGACGATGTCGCCAACAGCAGTCGTACCGCCCGGCACCGGCGGCACGGCGGCCGAGTTGCCCGCGAGCACGCCGCCGGTCCCGGCCGCCTGCGCTCCGCAGGAGACGAAGGCCGAGACAGTGGGGACTCCGGGCACCGCGAACATCCCCGCGCCGTCGGTGGTTCCCGCAACCCCCAGGCAGTCGACCACGGCGCCGGCCACCGCCAGGCCGTTCGAGTCCACGACCCGGCCCACCGCCGTGGTGAGCGGATCGGCAACGACGGTCAAGACGATCTCGGCGGTCGCCGTTTGGCCCAGCGTGTCCTGGGCGGTAGCGGTCAGCCGCAGCTCCGGAGCACCGGCCGGCACGTGGAACGTGAAGAGGTAGGGGGAGCCGAAGACATCGCCCACCGGCTGGCCGTTGGCGTCGAGATGGACGTGGTCGATGCCGACGTCGTCGGTGGCGCCCACCGCTACCGCCAGCCGGCTGCCCTCGATCACCGTGGCTCCGGCGGCGGGAGACAGCACGGCCACGGTCGGTGGCTGATCGGGGTCGACCGGCACCACCAGCGTCGCCGTCGCCGTCTGGCCCGCGCTGTCGGTAGCCACGGCCGTCAGCGTCGTCTGGGTGACGCCCGCCGGCACGGTAAAGGTCGTCCGGTAGGGCGGCCCAAAAACGCCCTGTGAAACTCCGTCGACCAGCAGCTCCACGGAGTCGACCTGCACGTCGTCGCTTGCCGCCGCCGCCATCTCCGCCGGCGCGCCCTCGATGAACCGGGCTCCGGCCACCGGCGCCAGGAACGACACCTGGGGCTTGTCGTCCGGGATGACCGTCACCACCACCGGAGCGGACTCGGTCTGATTGCCGCCGAGATCGGTCGCCACCGCGGTCAGCGTGAATGAAGGCACTCCCGCCGGCACCCGCACGGTGGCCTGGTAGGGGGCCTTGAAGATTTCGGCCACGCTGACGCCGTCCATGAGGAAGCGGACGGAGACCACCTGGACGTCGTCCGTGGCGCTGGCGCGCACCAGAAGCGGATTGCGCTCGGGGGCCGACGAGCCGTCCGCCGGCGCCGTGATGCTCACCTCGGGTGGGATGCCGGCCGTATCTTCCAGGAACTTGTAGCGGCCGATGTGGAGCGCCGAATCGCCGAAGGTTCCGTTGTCGGTGATCTGCCCGCGGACGCCCACCATGAAGACCAGCCCGGTCTTGTCGATCGCCACGCCATTGCCGTTGTCGTCGCGGAAGCTGGGGGCCCCCGAGAAGTCCACTACCGCCGAGAAAGTGGGCGTGGTACCGCCGACGTTGAAGATGGGCACGGCGTTGACGAAGAAAACGTCCGCGGCAAGGGCGATGGGACCGTCCAGCACCAGGGACGTCAGGGAGAAAGCGTCGCTGCTCGCGCCCACCACCACCGGCGTGCCCGGCTCCGAGAGGTCGACCGTGCGCAGCCCGCCGAGGTTGAAGCTGGCGCCATCGGCCACGTAAGCATAACGGCCGCGCAGCACGACGGCGGCGGCATGGGAGGTGCCATCCGGCCGGGTGGCGGTCGAACCGACGAGGAACGGGGCCGCCGGATCGCTGACGTCGATCACCTCGAGGCCGGCAAAGTCCTCCGCCACCACGGCCAGATGCCCGTCGGTGTCGACGCCGCGGGCAGGGCCTGAGGTGGAAATCGAACCCAGTTGCAAGGGGGCCGCGGGGATGCCGACGTCGGCGATGAACAGGCCGCTCGCGCCGTCGGCGACATAGGCACGCCCGTCCCGGAGGACCAGGTCGGTGGCATCGCCGGGCGTGTCGATTTGGCCGGCGACCGCCGGCGACGTGGGGTTGCGCACGTCGACGATCACCAGGCCGGCCGAGCCAGCGGCCACGTAGGCATAGCCCCCCGCCACCTTCACGGCGTTGGCGTTACCGGGGAGCCCAAGGGTCGCGGCGATCACCGGCGCCCGCGGATCGGAAGCGTCGACCACCACTAGGCCGGCGCGGCCCGACGCCACGTAGGCGAAGGGACTCGCGACGTCCACACCGTTGGCGAAGCCGGGCAGGTGCAGGAACGAGAGGGCTTGCGGCGAGAAGCTCGTCACCACCACCTGCACGGTGGCCGAGCGGCTGCCGAGAGTGACGGTGACGACGGCCGTGCCGTTCTGTCCGGCGAACACCACGCCATCCTCGCCGCTGAAGTTTGCAACCGAAAGGTCGCTGGAGCTGTAGCCGGTGCCGTAGCGGCGGCTACGCACGTCGAGCACCGTACCGTCGATCAGCCGCGCCTTGACGTCCAGCCGCCGCGAGGCCTCCCCCAGCGCCGTGTCGACGGTGATGTTGAGCGTCGCCGGCTGCACCGTCAGGCTCTGGACGATCGGTCCCAGGTTGAAGCTCGCGGGATCGAGCGGGTCGCTGCCGCTGCCGATCTCGAGGCCGTCGGAGATGCCGTCGCCGTCGGTGTCGAAGAGCAGGGGATTGGTGTGGTAGAGGTTGACCTCGTCGCCGTCGATCAGACCGTCGCCGTCGGTGTCCGCCTTCTGCGGATTGGTTCCCAGTTGGAATTCCTGGAGATTGGTCAGCCCGTCGTGGTCGGGATCGGCGAGCGCGTCGGCCGGGTTGTTGGGATCGAGGCCGTTGGCGATCTCGTAGTCGTCCGGCAGACCGTCGCCGTCCGAGTCCGGGGAGAGCAGGACTTGAACCTGGAAGATACCCAGGGCCCCCTCGTTGACCGCCGAGAGCAGGACCGTTCCGCTGCTTGCCGCGGCGGTCACCAAGCCGTCGTTGTCGACGCTCGCGATGCTGGCGTTGCTCGTGCGATAGCTGGTGCCCGAGCCGGCCACCGTCACGTCGGCGGTCGCGCCGCCCGGATAGGTGGCGGTTGCGGCCAATTGGAGCGTCTGCCCAGGCGCCGTCAACGAAGAGGCCGGCGCCGTCAACCGCAAGCTCGTAGGGATCGGCTGCGGGTTGGCGAAGTCGATGGTGGCGACGCGCAACACTCCGTCGGTGGGCACATCGATCAAATCCGACTGGCCGGAGAGCAGGCCGCCGCCGGTCGCCGGACAGGTGGCACGGACCCGCACCGGGCCGAGGTTGCTGGGTACGTTGGGCAGCACCCACGAGCCGTCCGGCTTCACGGGTGCCGTCCGGTTCAGGGCACTGACGAAGCAGCCCGTTCCGAGGATCGGTTTGGGGGAGACGAAGGGCGGCTCGGGGGTGAGCGGGTCGGTGCCGTTGGCGACCTCCTGGCCGTCGGGGATGCCATCGCCGTCCGTGTCGGCGTTGTGCGGATCGGTGCCGAGCGCAACCTCCTGACCGTCGCTCAGGCCGTCACCGTCGGTGTCCGGGTTCAGCGGATCGGTGCCGAGCGCGAGCTCCCGGCTGTCGGAAAGGCCGTCGCCATCCGTGTCGGCGTTGTGCGGATCGGTCCCGGCGAAAAACTCCTGGAGGTTGGAGAGGCCGTCGCCGTCGGGATCCTGGGCCGCATCCGCCGGGTTGTTCGGGTCGAGACCATGCGCGATCTCCCAGGCGTCGGGCATGCCGTCGTTGTCGCTGTCGGCGCCGGAGGCGATGGTGAGCGGGAGCGACGCGGCAAGGTCGCCGTGGAAGGCGTAGACGATCTGCACCCCCTCGCTCCGAGCGGTTGCCAGGCCGTTGGCGTCGACCGTGAGCGCCGGGTTGTCCTCATCGAGGATCGAGCCGCTGTAGATCGTACCGGTAGCGGCGGCCGTCAGGTCGACGGTGGTACCGTCTGCAAGAGTGCCGACGACCTGCAACTGCACGGTAGAGCCTACGGCCAGCACGCTGCGCGGTGAGCGGAGCTGGATCGAGACCGGATCCCCCGCCGCGGCGTAGAGCGGCGTCGAGAGGAGCAGGCAAGCTAGCAGCGAAGCGGAGCCTTTCGCGTTCATTTCGGATGCCTCAGCGTCACTCGAAAAGGGGAGGCTCGACTTGCGCCTCGAGAATTTTGAAGGCCGCTGCCGCGCCGGCATCGCTTGCCGGCACCAGGGTACTGAACATCTCCTGCTTGACGTTCGCCGGCAGGCAACGCAGATCCATGACCGCCAGGCTGAGATCACCTCGGCCCTTGGGCGACTTGCGGTCGTCGGAAAACTTGGCGAGCACCCGGAAGCTGTCGAGCTTCCACAACAGTGCCGGCTGTTTGGCCGGCGCCTGCTTGGGGCCTCGGCTGCCGGGCAACTGCCACAGGCGCTCGAACCCGCTCCCCCACTTGCGTACCGCGCCCTGCAGCACCTTGGCCTGCTTGATGCGGAACGGCTCACCCTGGCCCAGCGCCGAAAGCGACACGGCGCACAACCGGTGTGCAATGAAAGTGTAGGAAGTCAGGTCGAAGAAGGGATCGCCTTTGAGCGGCTCGGTGTACCAGGGGTTGGGGTCATCCCCTTTCACCTCCGGCTCGCCGAAGATTTCGAAGCGCTCGGCGGCCGGCCGCGCCTTGTGGAAATCGGCCTCGCTCATGCCGAGCGCGATACCCGCGAGCGTTTTCGGCAGCAGGTTCGCCGCAGCGTCCGCGGCGCTGGCGGACCCCGCAAGCAACAACCCGCTGAGCGCCATGGCGGTCGTCATGCTCGACCTCCTGGCTACGGGCATGTGACCCCCGCGGGCGGGTTGTTGACCTGGAGGCGGCCCGACGCCAGGTCCTGAAGCGCCGACGCCGTGCAGTCTTTGCCAGCGGCGGCGTTGGACCGGCCGACCTCGTTGTTATTGAGGTCCTGCTCATGCGAGATGCAATCGTCGTCGGGACGATTCTCGTGGCGCCTCAAGATCTCTTCCGCGAAGTCCTTGGTCAGCGGATCGCTATAGAGCTCGCAGCTCCACCGGCCATGGCGCCCGGCGTCCGACGGGCTGCCTTCCCCCTGGCACTCCGGCTTGAAGGCAGTCCTCTCCCACGCTTGCACCGCCAGGGCCAGCCTACGGGCGCGGAAGCAGGCCGCCGCGATTTCCGCATTGATCTGCTCACCGCCGAGCGACCCCAGGACGCACATCGTCTTCTCACCGAACCCGTTGAAGTCCTTGTCTTTGGTGATGACCTGGATGGCCCGCGAGTCCTTGCTGCAGTCGGTCTGCGCATCCTGGGCGACCAAGGTCCCCGTGCCCCTGGAAACCCCGTGGACGGTGGCGGTGGTGTCGGCGCCCGCCACCGAGAAGTTAGGGTTGAGCGCCCGCCAGAAGATCGGGCGGTCGCTGGGCTCGATGGTCGCCGCAGCCGGTTTGTCGCCGTCGACGCAGACGACGGTCGGCGCCTTGGTGATGGTGACGTGGATCTTGGTGCCGTGGCACGAGCCGCCCGTGCACTTGTCGTCGGCGGTGCACTCGTCGTGGTCGTCGCAGGAGTGTCCCTGCTGGCCGGGATCGGGCTGACAGCAGCTATTGACGCACCTCTGGCAGTCCGGGCAGGAGTGCGCCGTCCCCGAGCCCGATGGATTGCCGCCGCAGTGCCAGCCGCCCTTGACGATGCCGACGCCCGCGTTCGAGGTGACCACCCGGCCGTCGTCGGACACCGTCGCCGGCCCGATGCTGACGAAATGCCCAAGGTCATGATCGAAAGAGTAGAGCTCCGTCACCGTGCCGGGCGCCAGGCCGTCGACGTTGGGCATGGTCATCCGCGCCGGCGGATCGAACCGCGCCCCCGGCGGCTGGATGGTAACGATGAAGCGCGGCTGCTGGCCGAAGTTGGGGACCATCGGCACCTTGTCGCTGTGGACGGCGGTGACGCTGACCACGCCGCTCCTCGACCCGCCCGGGAAGGTGACGCTTCCCGGCGCGATTTCCAGCGAGAAACCAGGGAGGCCGGGCGGTGTCAGGATGCCGCCGTGCGTCTCATCGACCGCCACGCCGTGCGCCAGGTCGATCGGCAATAAAAAGATCGGCATGTTGACCGTATTGTCGCGGCCGGGAACCGTCGACAGCACGAACTCGAGGTCCGGCCAGGAGCCCGGACGGTTGGCCGTGCTGCCGTCGACGATCAGTGTGACGGAGCCTACCGGCGCTCCGGCAAGGTGGAACCGCCCCTGGGCATCGCTGTGCGCCGTCAACACCGAGTTGAGGATACGCAGCGTCACCCCTTCGACCGGCAGGTTGCTGTTGTCGAGGACGATTCCGGAGATCGACGTTGCGGCCGGATCGCCGGCCGCGAGGCCGGTGGCGGTGAAGGCCGCAGCCGGCCCGTTGTCCAGCCCCTCGACAGTGGCTACGACGGTGTTGCCGGCCACGCCCTCGGCCGGATCGAGGACGAAGGGCACGATGGCGCGGCCATCGCTGTCGGTGTTGACGGTCAGTTGCTGGAGACCGTTGGCGAAATGCCCGACGCCGGCAGCCACCGTGAACTGGACCGCGATCCCAGAACGCCGGTTGAACCCGGCGTCGGTGACGGCGGCGACCAGCGGCCGGGGGAGAGCCTGGCCCGCGACGCCGACCTGCTGGTCTCCAGAGTCGACCACGATCAGGACCGGGGGGCCGGGCAGCGCGGCGGCGGTGAAGGTCGCGTTGGCCGACAGGCCCGGTGAAGAGGCCTCGACCTCCTG
>JBAPYB010000679.1:0-11657 GCA_049284515.1 Thermoanaerobaculia bacterium | reverse complement strand
CCCCACGAGCGCCGGCAGGAGCCGGAGGCCGTGGCAGCCGGAGGGGCCGCGTGAGCCCGGCCCTAGCCCGCACCCGCACCATCTTCGGGATGGAGCTGGCCCACACCTTCAAGCGCCCCCTCTTCTGGTTCCTCGTCGGCATCCTGGTCCTCACCAACGCGTTGTTCTCGACGGGGAGCCTGACCATCTCCTCGGGCGACGCCTCGGTGGGCGGCACCAAGGCGTGGATCACCTCGGAGTTCAACTTCGCCTTCCTGCTGGTGATGCTGGTGACGATCCTCTACTCCTTCTTCGCCGCGATCGCCTCGGGCATGGCGGTGATCTCCGACGACGAGGCGCGGGTGGGCGAGATCCTCCACTCCACCTCCCTGCGCCCGGGCGAGTACGTGTGGGGCAAGTTCCTCGCCATCCTCACCGGATTCGTTGTCGTCTTCGGCATCCACCTCTTGCTGGCGATGATCTTCAATCACCTGGTGCCCAATGCCAAGGCGGCCGAGATCCAGGGCCCCTTCCACCTCTTCAACTACGTGCGCCCGGTGGTGGTCTTCGGCCTGCCGACCCTGGTCTTCTACCTCGGCGCGGCGTTCTACCTCGGGGAGCGCTGGCGCCGGCCGGTCGCCGTCTTCCTCTTTCCCACGGCGGTCCTGATCTTCTGCGGCTTCTTCCTCTGGAACTGGTCGCCCACCTGGCTCGACCCGCGAATCAACCAGGCCCTGATGCTGGTCGATCCGGCGGGCTTCCGCTGGCTCAACGAGACCTGGCTCAAGGCCGACCGCGGGGCGGCGTTCTACAACACGAAGTCCATTGGCCTCGACCTGCCGTTCGTCCTCTCCCGCCTGGCCTTCCTGGGGCTGGGCCTGCTGGGGGTCTTCCTCGCCCAGCGGCACATGACGAGGCACCTGCAGGGCGAGGCGGTGCCCGAGCACGGCTGGCGCCTCTTCCAGCGCCGCTCCCGCGAGGCCGGTCCCGCCGCGGCCGGTGCCGTGCTTCCGGCCGCCCGTCCGCTCTCCGTCCTTGGCGCGCGCAGCGGCGAGGTCGGCCTCTTCCGGGGGATCGGTCTGGTGGCCGGCACGGAGCTCAAGAACCTTCTGGCCTCGCCGGGCCTCTACCTTTTCGGAGCGCTCATCCTGCTCCAGACTCTCGGGTCGAGCCTGCTCACCCTGGGGGCGTTCCAGACCGAGATCCTCCTCACGCCGGGCCTGACGGCGGTGGGCAGCTTCAACACACTCTCCCTGCTGCTCTGCCTGCTGCTGATGTTCTACACCGTGGAGTCGCTGGAGCGGGAACGGGCCACCGGCCTCTCCTCCATCTCCTTCTCGACCCCGGCCCGGACGGCCTCGTTCCTCGCCGGCAAGGCGCTCGCCAACAGCCTGGTGGCCATGGTGATGATGGTCGCAACCTTCCTGGGCTGCGCCATCGCCATCCTCATCCAGGGAAAGGTGGGCCTCTCCCTGACTCCCTACCTGATCGTCTGGGGCGGCCTGCTGTTGCCGACGTTCATCCTGTGGACCTGCTTCATCGTCGCCGTCCAGGCCCTCGGCGGCCAGCGATATCTGAGCTACGGCGCCGGCCTGGGAGTCATCGTCCTCACCTTCTACCTCCAGTTCAAAGGGCACATGAGCTGGGTGTGGAACTGGTGGCTGTGGAGCACGCTGCAATGGAGCGACCTGGGGCTCTTCGAGATCAACCGCAAGGCGCTGCTGCTCAACCGGCTCCTGGTGCTGAGCGTCGCGGTGCTGCTGGTGGCCGTGGCCGTGCGTGCCTACGGCCGGCGGCAGGCGGACGCCATCGGCAGCCTCCACCGGCTGCAACCGGCGCCCCTCTGGCGGAGCGCGTCCCGCCTCGCCCCCTTCGCCCTGGTGCCGCTCGTCCTCGGCACCGTCCTCGGCCTGGCCGTGCAGGACGGCTTCCAGGGCGGGTTCGTCGAGAAGCAGGAGCACGACTACTGGAAGCAGAACCTCGCCACCTGGAAGGACGCGCCGCGGCCGGCGATCACCGACGTGGATCTCGACCTCAAGCTGGACCCCGGCCGCCGTTGGCTGCACAGCCGGGGGAGCTACGAGCTGATGAACGACCACGACAAGGAGCTCGCGCGCTTCGCCCTGACCGGCGGCTTCCAATGGCAGAAGGTCCACTGGACTCTCGACGGCAAGCCCTACAAGCCGGAGGACCGCACGCGGCTCTACGTCTTCACGCCGCCGGCGCCGCTGAAGCAGGGCGAGCGCCTCCGCATCGGCTTCGACTTCGAGGAGACCCTCCCCCTCGGCATCACAAAGAACGGCGGCGGGACGAACGAGTTCATCCTGCCGTCCGGGGTGGTGCTGACCAGCTTCAGCCCCAGTTTCGTGCCGGTGGTGGGCTACATGGATGGCATCGGCAAGAAGGACGAGACCGACTACGAGTCCAAGGTCTACCCCGACGACTTCTACAAGGGGATCACCGAGGTCGCTTTCGGCGCCAGCCACCCCTTCACCACCCGCATCGCCATCACCGGTCCGGCCGGCTACACCTTCAACTCCGTGGGGATCAAGGAGAGCGACCGGGTGACGGGCGGGCAGCGCACCGCGGTCTGGCGCAGCGACTACCCCGTGCGCTTCTTCAACGTCGTGGCCGGGCGCTGGAACGTGCGCTTGGGGGCCGGCACCTCGATCTACTACCATGCCGGCCACGAGTACAACCTGGACGAGATGACCAGCACCCTGGACGCCGCCCGCAAGTACTACTCCGAGTGGTTCAAGCCCTTCCCCTGGCGCGAGCTCAAGCTCTCCGAGTTCCCGGGGCTGGCGGGCTACGCCCAGGGCTTCCCCACCGACATCACCTTCTCCGAGAACATCGGCTTCCTCACCAAGGGGGACCTCAAGACCGACGCCGTCTTCCTGGTGACGGCCCACGAGAGCGCCCACCAGTGGTGGGGCAACCTCCTCACCCCCGGCGAGGGGCCGGGGGGCGATCTGCTCTCCGAGGGGATGTCCCACTTCGCCACCACCCTGCTGACCGAGCAGGTCAAGGGGCCGGGGGCCCGCATGGAATTCCTCAAGCGGATCGAGGAAAACTACGGCAATTCCCGGCGGGCCGACGCCGAGCGCCCCCTGGTCAAGGTCGACGGCACCCACGCCGGCGATCAGACGGTGACCTACGACAAGGGAGGCTGGGTGTTCTGGATGATGGAGCAGAAGCTGGGGCGCGAGCGCATGCTCGCCGGCCTGCGCCAGTTCATCGCCGACTGGGGCAATGGCCCGGATTACCCCGTGCTCCAGGACTTCACCGCCGCCATGCGCCCCTATGCACCCGATCCGGCCGACTACGACGACTTCGTCCGCCAGTGGTTCCACCAAGTGGTCGTGCCCGAGTACACGCTGGCCGATCCCCGGGTGACCGGCGGCTCCGGAGGGCAGCCCTGGAAGGTGACGGTGCGGGTGAAGAACGTGGGCAAGGGCCGCATGCCGGTCGAGGTGGCCGCCGTCCACGGCGACCGCTTCACCGACAAGGGGAAGCCGAAGCCGGGCTATCGGGCCGCCCGGGCCACCGTCGTCCTGGGTGCGGGCGAGGAGAAGACGGTGGAGATCGCCTGCGCCTTCCAGCCCGAGAGAGTCGTGGTGGACCCGGATGTCCAGGTGCTCCAGCTCCGGCGTAAGTCAGCCGTTACCAAGTTGTAGGAACCGTCGCCTCGCCCGATTACCGCCCCCTGAGGAGCCCTCTCGCCCTGGGAAGTGAGGGGAAAGGGCCACCGGAAAAAAAGAAGTTCGCACAGAAGGGCGCGCTTTTCCGCGCTGCCGACACCTTAACTCTTAGATGCACGTATAGCCTGCCTGCGTGACCGACCAGCCCTTGGGAGGGGAGGCGGCGGCGCACCAGGGAACTTGAGATCCAGAGCCTGGAGGCACTGCAACGATGAGTTGCGGGAGGAGGGGCCGGCGCTCGCCGGCACCGAAAGGCTCGCGAAAGGAGGAGGAGATGTCCCGCAGAACCGCTCGCCAAGGGGTTGCCTCACTGGCGCTCGTTCTTACCCTGATACTCGTCGGAGCGCAACCCGCAGCCGCCGCGGACCGGACCGCCATGGAACGCTTCGCCAGCTTCTGGGGAGCGGTCCTCGATACCGTACCGGGAGCCCACGCCATGCTGGACACGCTGACCGGCTGGCTCACCAAGAGCACGGCAGAGCCGCCCGTCAGCACCAACCGCGGATTTGGGATCGATCCCAACGGCAATAGCAATGAGCTGATCGTTCAGCCGCCGCCGCCGGCCTCTAGCCAGAACTGAGCTCTGGTGAAGACATCGATCCTCTGGATATGCGAGAATGCGTTACCATTTTGCAGCACTGATTTGAGGAGAATAGGATGAGCGAGCATCCACAACGCGGAACCCTGGAGGGATTTCTGCTCAACCAGCTTCCCTCGCGGGAGATGAAATCGGCAGTGGCCCACCTTTTGAGCGGCTGCGATGGCTGCCGGCGGGAGATGTCGCCGCTCGCGACGGCGATGTTCACGCCGGGAGGCGGACCGGAGATCCAGCTCTCAGAAGAGGAGAGCTCCGCCTACGACCGTTCGATTGCAGCGGCTTTCGCCAAAGCCCTGGAGGTGGAGAGGCGCCTGGGGTCCGAGCGCGCGGCGGCCGCCCCGAAGTCCGAGGAGATCCTGCGCACCCTGGAACGCCTGGAAATCCCGTCGCTGCCCGAGGGCGAAATCTCCTGGGGCCTCTGTGAGAGCCTCCTGGAGAAGAGCCGCGCCCTTCGGTACACGGACCATGCGGGCATGCTGCGCCTGGCGGATCTCGCCCGGGCGGCGGCCGACCGGCTCGACCGGGAAGTCTACGGCGCCGAGCGCCGGACCGACATGCAGGCCCGCGCCTGCGCCGAGCTCGCCAACGCCTACCGCGTCACCGACGACTTCGCGCAGGCAGAAGCTGCCATGGGCCTGGCTCTGGAGCTGCACGCCCAGGGGACGGGCGACCCTCTTCTCTACGCCCGCATCGCCGACCTCAACGCCTCGTTGCTCTGCGACCAGCGGCGCTTCAAAGAGGCGTTCCACATGCTCGACCTCGCCTATGCGATCCACCGCCGCTTCAGTGACGCGCACGAGGTCGGCCGCATCGTGCTGCTGAAGGGCCTCTATACCGGCTATGCCGGCAAGCCGGAAGAAGGGCTCCAGCTCCTGGCCCGAGGCCTGTCGATGATCGACCGGGCCCGAGACGCCAAGCTGGTGTTCCACACCCTGCACAACATCCTCCTGTTCCGCGTCGAGCTCGGCGATTTCGTCGAGGCAAGCCGCCAGCTTCAGCACATGCGGCCTCTCTACGCCGCGCACGCCGTGTGGGTCGACGTCATCAAGCTGCATCGCCTGGAGGGCGAGATCGCCGCCGGCCTGGGTGACCTGGCCGCTGCTGAAGCGACCCTCCGGCAGGCCCGCGAGGACTTCGACAACGCCGGTCTGGGTTACGAGGCCGCTCTCACCTCCCTCGATCTCGCCGGTGTCTGGTTGCAGCAGAACCGCACGACCGAGGTGCGGGGGATGGTCTCCGAGATGGTGTCCAGCTTCCGCGTCCTCGGCGTGGAGCGTGAGGCGCTCTCGGCCCTCCACCTGCTGCAGGACGCTCTGGAGCGCGATCAGGCCACCCTCGAGGTGCTCCGCTTGGTCGGTGGCATCCTGCGCCGGCTGCAGAACGAGCGGGTGACGCGCGCCGGGTTCGACGCCGTCTAAACAATTTTCCTGTCTCTCCCCCAAGGCCCGGGGCAATCCTGGGCCTGTTCTTTTTTTCTCCGGCCTACAGCTTGCTGTACTCTCCGCCAAGCGCGACGCGAGAGACGTGTCCCCATGCCGGAAGCCCAAGACGATCGTCACCTTGCCATCTATGGAGCCCTGGCTGCAAACCTGGTGATCGCCGTCACCAAGTTCGTGGCTGCCGGCTTCACGGGCAGCTCGGCCATGCTGTCCGAAGGGATCCACTCCCTGGTGGACACCGGCAACGAGATCCTGCTCCTCCTGGGCCTGAGGAAGAGCCGCAAGCCCGCGGACGTCGGCCATCCGTTCGGCCACGGCAAGGAGCTCTACTTCTGGAGCCTGATCGTCGCCGTGGCCCTCTTCGGCGTCGGCGGCGGGATGTCCGTCTACGAGGGGATCATCCACCTGCTGAATCCCCATCCGCTGAAGGACCTCGCCTGGAGCTACGGCGTCCTCGGCTGCGCCTTCGTCAGCGAGGGGGTGTCGTGGGTCCTCTCCGTGCGGCCTCTTCTGCCCGACATCCGCAAGGACGGGCTCTGGAAGGCGGTCCGCACGAGCAAAGACCCGTCGGTCCTCACCGTCCTGTTCGAGGACTCGGCGGCGCTGGCCGGCCTGCTCGTCGCCTTCGGCGGCGTGGCCCTGGGGCAGTGGCTCGGTACTCCGTACGCCGACGGCATCGCCTCGGTCGTCATCGGCCTGCTCCTGGCCGGCGTGGCCCTGTTCCTCGTCTACCAGAGCAAGCGCCTGCTGCTGGGCGAGAGCGCCGACCCGGAGGTGGTCGAGGACATTCGGGCCCTGGCGCGCGCCATCCCCGCCGTCGTGAAGGTCCAACCCCCTCTCACCATGCACCTCGGCCCGGACGAAGTGCTGCTCAACCTGGAGATCGATTTCCGTCCCGACGTCACCGCCGCCCAGATCACGGCCGCCATCGAGCGCCTGGAGCACGACGTGCGGGAGCGGCACCCGGAGATCGGCCGTATCTTCATCGAGGCGAAGTCGCTCAAAGTGCGGGTGCCGGAGGGGGCGAAACCGGGGTAAGCTATGGGCGACTCTCATTGTCTGGGCCTGGCGGTGAAAGTGACAACTAAAGAGCTGCTGTTCAACGAGATTGAGGACGCTCCGGAGCCGGTCCTCGCAGAGATCCTCGACTTCGTCCAGTTCTTGAAGCGCAAGGTTCGGCCAGGGCTTGAGACGGCGCTAGCCAGTGAGGCTGTCCTTGCTAAGAATTGGCTCAGCCCAGAAGAGGACGAGGCGTGGCGAGACCTTTGAGAGGGGTGTCTCAAAAGTAGTTGACGACGACGCCTATGCCGCCAGGGATTGAAATCACCTGGCTACCCTCTATAGTCCCTACGGGACACGGGAAGAACGAAATAGCAGTCCCGGAGGGGACAAGCGTCGGTAGCCAGGGATTTCAATCCCTGGCGGCAGCGACGTCGCAGTCCCCCCTTTTGAGACATAGGCAGTTGACTGAGATCCTTCGCGATTGATTCACGATGTCTTCGCTCTCCGTCACCTTCGCCGACGTCCAATCCGCCCGCGAGCGCATCGACCCCTATGTACACCGCACGCCGGTGCTGACGTCGCGGCTGGTCGACGAGCGGGTGGGCGCCAGCCTCTTCTTCAAGTGCGAGATCTTCCAGCGGGTGGGTGCCTTCAAGGCGCGGGGGGCATTCTCACGGCTGACTCTTCTCAACGCCGACGAGCGGACCCGCGGCGTCGTGGCCTTCTCCTCGGGCAACCACGCCCAGGCCGTAGCCCTGGCGGCGCGGGAGCTCGGGCTGCCGGCCACCATCGTCATGCCGTTGGACGCTCCGGCCCTCAAGGTGGCGGCCACCCGGGGCTACGGCGCCGAGGTCGTGCTCTATGACCGGGTCGGCGGCGAGAACCGCGAGGAGATCGCCCGCCGCATCCAGGACGAGCAGGGGGCCGTCCTCGTCCCCCCTTTCGATGATGACGCCATCATCGCCGGGCAGGGGACCCTCGCCCTGGAGCTTCTGGAGGACGTGCCGGACCTCGACTTGATCGTCACCCCCTGTGGGGGCGGCGGTCTCCTCTCCGGCACCGCCGTAGCCGCCCGTGGGATTCGCCCCGAAATCCGCCTCTGGGGCGTCGAGCCGGAGGCGGGGGACGACATGAAACGCTCCCTGGAGCAGGGCGAGCCCGTCTCCATCCCCCTGCCGAACACCATCGCCGACGCCCTCCAGACCACCCGGCCCGCCGAGCGGACTTTCAACATCGTCCGTGCCCTCACTCAGGGCATCCTCACGGTGAGCGACCTCGAGCTGCGGCGGGCCATGGCCTTCCTCGCCTCTCGCATGAAGATCGTCGTCGAGCCCGGGGGCGCCGCCGCCTTCGCCGCGCTGCTCCACGGCAAGGTGCCGGAGACTGCGGGCCGGCGAATCGGCGTCGTCCTCTCCGGAGGGAACGTCGATCCCGACCGTTTCGGCGAGCTGATCTCCGGCTTTCCCGGCTGAGGGCTTACGCCGACCGCCCCAGATACGCCTTCAGCTCTCGGAAGACCTCCCCGCCGGCCCAACGGGCCGGGAGAACCCAGCCCAGGGCCGAGGCCGGAGGCCGATGCCCTGGGGAAAAAGGGCACCCCATCCCTGCGGCCTGAAGGGCCGCGAGACCTTGCTGAGCACCGACGTCGTCGGCCGCCTCAAGAAGAGCTCGAACGACCGGCTTCCCAACCGCGGCCTTCAACGCCGGGCCGATGGTCTCGCGGCCCTTCAGGCCGCACCGGGTGGTCAATCTCTCCACCCAGGGCGTTGGCCTCCGGCCTCGGCCCTGGGCTCCGTTCTCCCGGCCCGTTGGGCCGGACGAGCCGACCACCCGCGTCTAAAGAGGAAACCTATGGACCACCCCTTGGGATGCAGTGGAGCCCCGGCCAGCGTTGTCGCGCCCGATCTTTGGTAGGATTCGGTTATGGACCTACGGGACGGCCGGACCAAGGACCCGGAGATGGAAGGGATCCCCACCGACTATGATCAGTTGGAGGTGTCGGAGTGGGGGCTGGACTGGGGCGACGTCAGTCAGATCCGGAAGAAGCTCAAGCTGACGCCGACGGAGCGTCTGAAGGCCGCCCAGGATTTCATCAATACCGTCATCCGGATCCGCGCACAGAATGGCGACTGAGCTCCGGTTTGACGAAGTCCTCCGAGTGTTGAGCCGCAACGGAGTGCAGTTCATCCTCGTCGGGGGTGTCGCCGCGATCCTTCAGGGCTCTCCCCTCACGACCGAAGACGTGGATATCGTCTACCTTGCCTCCGAGCAGAACAATAATTGCCTGGCCAAGGCCCTAGGAGAGCTGGAGGCGCACTACTTCGATCCCGCGGGCCGGCAAATCGAGCCCAACGCTTCCCGGCTGGGCTCTATGAGAATGCACCTCCTGAATACAAACTGTGGACGTGTCGATGTCTTACGTACGGTGGGGAAGGATCTCGCCTACACTGATCTGGTCGAGAGATCCCGAGAGCTTGACGTCGCGGAGCTCCGTGTGCGCGTTCTCGATCTCGAAACGATCATCGAGACCAAGGAGCACGCCGATCGTCCAAAGGACCGGTACCAGTTGTTGTTCTTGCGTCAGCTCCTTGCGGAAATCCAGCGTCTGGAGACTGAGTAGCTTCGCGCTCTGAGTGCCCGAGAAAGGGACGCCGCCTGGGGGCCGCGCGACCACCCGATGGAGGCGCCTGGTCGAGGTCACCTGCCGGACCTTGAACGGGCTTGCTGCTCCGGCCCAGCCTGGAGGTCTTCGACATCGCCGCGGCTTTGAAACTATCGACAGAGGCGTCTCAATCGCTACCGCTTTGGCCTCCGACTTCAGCAGGGAGGCGCTGCCACTTTCCTTTCCATAAAGACACCTTGCGTCGGGTAACTATATTCTCGACTTTATCCGAATCGAAAGATCTATCATCTATGGGGCGTGCATTCTCCATAAAATGGCGATGCCGCTCAAGAACGGCCTCATCATCAAGATGCGCCGCAGAGGACTGATTGCGGCGCCAGCTTGGTAGATGCTTGTCCCATAGGCGCGTCACTAAATAGGAAGTATCCGTTGGCGGATGGGAGGCGAATGCAAATAAACCCTTGGCCTTGATCTCCTCTGAAAAGGCAGAGAAATGCTCGTCCAGGCGCCGTAATTCAGCCTTGAGGTCCTCCCCCCACACAAAATCCTGATCGGACCGCAGAAAGAACGGCACTATTTGACGGTGCAGCTTATCCTTTGACGTGAAGACCTTGCAAAACGGCAGATAGTAAAGATATGCCAAATCCACTTTATGGCTCGGCCGATGACGATAGATAAGATCCGCGGCGAGAGCTAAATAGAAAAACAAGTCAACACCGGCTATATATCTGCAATACGGAGCGAAGAGCCGCAGTGGAGGACAATCGTTTGCCTGCCAGCGGGCGAGCACCGAGTTTTGTGCTTCAGGATGTACTCCGAGTAGGTTCAAGCTGAAGCGAAACGCAGCCTCCTTGTCTCCCTCGTCCAGAATCTCGCCGGACAGCTTTACCACATCGATGAGTGTCCGTGGCTTTGGCCGAATTTGAAACAAGCTCTGGCCGTTGTGATAGACCTCCTCGAAGTCAACACTAAACAAGGCGTGCCTCCATGCCTTTGCGATAGTACGTTCAAGTTCGAGGAACTCGCGGCGTTGCCATCGGGAAAACGCCTCCGCTTCAGGGGATTGCCGAAACACAATGCCAGTTCTCCCCTCAAGTTCCTTTGGCTGCCCCCCTGGCACGAGCGGCCTCCCCTCCATCTCAATCTGCCAATGTCCTCCCAACTCCCGCTTGATGAGTTCCTGATGGTGTACATTGGGGTACGAGTTCAAGTCGGGCGTCTTCTCCGCGAGATCACCAACAACCTGCTCGGCAGTTCGATCTGCGCGGGCCTGTTTTTCGAGATCGGCTAGTGTTTCAACAAAGAAAAGAGGCGTCAGGTTGGTGACAAAAAAATTGTCCAACCAAACCGCTTCGTCTCGATTGAGACTTTCGAGCGATGACTTGTCGAATATAAGGACTGGTCCAGGAGCCATCTGCTGATAAATCCCCTACGCCGAACGCCCCAGATACGCCCTGAGCTTCGGAGCCACGCTCCGCCGCACCAGCACGCTCTGGGCCTGCCAGCGGGTGGCGGGGTCCAGGTCCACGAGGAAACGGGGCTCCCGCCCTTCGAGCAGGGCGATGGGCTCGCCGTCGCGGAAGAGCAGACGGTTGCCGGTGAGGGCCGGGATGCGGTCGCCGGGGGTGGCGATGCCCACCAGGTTCAGCGGATCGGCGGCGGAGACGGAGACGAGCACGCCCTTCTTCGGCTGCTTGCGCACGGCGCGCAGGCGCCCCACGGCGTCGGCCAGGGCGTACTGCTCGCCCGAGAAACCGTCCACGAAACGGCCGCCGCGGATCTCCCCCCGCGCTTCCAGCCGGCGGAAAACCATCAGCAGATCGCGCCACGGGGGCAGCAGCGACTCCCGCTCCAGCAGCCGGCGGAAGACGACGCCGTAGCGCCGCAGCAGGCTCCAGGCCACGGTCTCGACGGCGTCGCGCGAAGGCGTCTCCGGAGCCGGCCCCGACGTTGCGGGGTGCAGCAGCGACCAGCGGCCCGCGTTCTCCATGCCGAAGAGCGAGAGCGAGCTCCCCCGCTTGCGATCGACCGGCGGGCGCTTGTGGGCGGGCACCAGCAGGGCGCGCAGGCCGGTGAAGCTGTCGGAGGTGACGAGACCCCAGGCGACCAGCTCGCCGAGGGCGATCTCGAGCTGGGTGTGGAGTAGCCCGGCGCGCTGGGCGATCTCGCCGAAGAAGGAGGCTCCCCGGGTGGACAGCAGGTCGTACACCGCCCGCGCGTCTCCCGAGAGCTCCAGCGCCGCCGGATCGGCCGGGCCCGCGACCTCCCGCCAGTGCTCCAGGCTGCCGCGGGAGAGCAGGGCGAGCGGCGTGGCC
>JBAPYB010000678.1:0-1917 GCA_049284515.1 Thermoanaerobaculia bacterium | reverse complement strand
CCTTGCGCCAGGCGTAGGCCCCCGCGAGGCGCGCCTGGCCCAGGCGGTCGCCGGCCCAGGGCATGTCGGAGGTGGCATGGGTGGGCTGCATCGAGGCGATGATCCCCAGCCGGGCCATGCGTTGAATGTCCTGCACCCGCAGCACCTGCGAGTGCTCCAGGCGGAAGCGGGCCTCCGGCCGCGGGCCGCCCAGCGCACCCTCGAACGCATCGAGGGCCACCAGCCCGCCGCGGTCGCCGATGGCGTGAACGGCCACCTGGAAGCCGGCGCCGAGCGCCCGGCGGGCGACGTCCTGCAGATGGGCGCCGGTCGACACCAGCAGGCCGAGATTGTTGGCGTCGTCGCTGTAGGGCTCGAGCAGCGCGGCGCCGCGGCTGCCCAGGGCGCCGTCGATGTAGAGCTTGACGCCGCGCACGGTGAGGCGGGCCTGAGGATCGATCTGCGGCCCGCGCTGGAACCAGCGCGCCAGGAGCTCCGGGTCGTCGCCGAGGAACAGGGACGCCCGCAGCGGCAGCTCACCGGCCTGGCGCAGGGCTTCGTAGGCGCGGTATTGAGAGTCGCCGATCCCCATGTCCGTCACCGTCGTCAGCCCCACCTCCACGCAGTGGCGGGCGGCGAGGCGCAGAGCCCGCTGGCGCTCCTCCATCGTCGGCTCCGGCAGCCGCCTCTCCATCTCGCCCTTGGCGTTGTCGATCATCACTCCCGTGGGCTGCCCCGCTGCGTCGCGCAGGAAACGGCCGCCCGACGGGTCCTGGGTGGCCGCGTCGAGCTTCAGGATCGCCATCGCCCGGGCGTTCACCAGGGCCGCGTGGCCGTCGACGCGGGCCAGCCACACCGGGTGGTCCGGCACCGCCGCCGAGAGCGCGTCGTGGACGGGGAACTGTTTGTCGGGCCAGCGGTTCTGGTCCCAGCCGTGGCCGCGGATCCAGGCCCCCGCCGGCGCTTGGGCCGCGGCCGCCCGCACCCGCTTCACCACCTCGTCGAAGGTCGGCGCTCCCGTCAGGTCCACCTGCTGCAGAGCCTCGCCGAGGCCCCCGAAGTGCGAATGAGCGTCGATCAGCCCGGGCGTGACGGCTCGGCCGGCGAGATCGATCCTCCGGGTCTGCGGCCCGCGCAGCTTTTCCGCCCCGGCGTCGTCGCCGAGATAGACGATTCGCCCGCCGCGGACCGCCAGGCTCCCCTCAACCCGCGCCGGGGGGTCTACCGGATAGAAGACCCCATGCCACAGGATGAGGTCGGCACTGTCCTCTGCAAGGGAGGGTCGGACCCCGGCGAGCGCCACGGCGGCCAGCAGCAGGATTCCCTGTACCCATGTGAGCCTCGGCATCATAACTTTCGTCTCCCGGCCTCAGGCGCCGGATCAGCGGAGGCCATAATTTGCAAAGTCCAAGCCAGTAGGAAACCCTTGGTAATGCTGCATTTTGTCGACGATGGCATCGCTCGCGGTCATCGCGCCAGGCACGCCAATCGATGTAGACTCTCCAGCGTGTTCCCCGACGGCCCCGTCCCTCTCGCCGAGATCGTGCCGCGCCTCGAGCGGTTGCTCGCCGGCTCGCCGGCCGACGAGACGGAGATCTCCTGGCTGGAGGTGCGCCGCGGCCAGGAGAGCAACGGCAAGCGCCGGCGCGACACCTACGAGCTGCATGAGCGGACGGTGCTCTTCCGCGTCCGCGAGTCGGGCCGCACGGGCCTGCACCGCACCAGCGTCTCCACCCTTTCGGACCTGGAGAACGCTCTGCGCGACGCCCTCGCCCAGGCGCGCCTGGCACCCCCCAGCCCCGACCCGCTGGCCATCCCCGGCGGCGATGCGGCGGTGGACGTCCGCGAGACCTGCGATCCGGAGCTCGCGCGGATGACGCCGGTCAAGGCCCGGGAGCTCCTCCAGCGCCTGGCCGGCAAGGGCGAGACGGCCCGCAT
>JBAPYB010000677.1:0-27749 GCA_049284515.1 Thermoanaerobaculia bacterium | reverse complement strand
TTTGCTCGGTGGGCTTACCGGCATGGCGAAGACGCCCGCGCTACGCCGCGGACGAATTTATCTGACCACGCTGAAGACCGGAACAAACTCAGACGGCGATCACGAAATAGATCGGGCGCCTACACCTCAGAAAGATACTCTGCCAGTGGCGTTAGGCCCAGCTCGCTTCGAAACTGATCCACCTTGGAAGGGTCTTCGAGCGGCAGCACGTATGCGACTCCGTTTGGACTCTCCCAGAGTTGTGTGCCGTAGCGTTGCTTGAGGCCCAGATCGATCTGCAAGCCATCATAGAGGATGGTAAACATCTGCGCGTCATCGCCAGCACGCCTGAAATCCCTCTCCACCAACGGCAGGATGGCCTGCAGCAGCGAAAGATCGTCGCCGTGCTTTGCAAGCAGGATCGCATCCGCTGAGCTTTGCCGCCCGAACCGTTCTGCGTCGAGCCAGCCGACCTGTTGAACCAACGTCTTTAGGTACTCAAGGTTTTCGGCCAAGACCTTCGCGGTAAGCTCGCGCTTTTCAGGATCCCTTAGGGCCTGCTGGTCCCTGGTCTTACGCTCGTGAAGCTCGGCTTGGATGGCCTGGATCCGATCGGCTGAAAGTTGAGCCCGTTGGCCAATCGGGAAGAGGCTCAGCTCGGCTTGAGGAGGTGTCTTGGCGAGGCGCATGTACTCGAAGGCCACAGGGCCTCGCTCAATCCTGAGAGCTCTGCCCTTGATGGCGACGGCCCACGTCTCCTTCAACCCCTGGTTACGTACAGTCAGAATGCCAGGCTCATAGTGGAGAATTGCCTGGACTGACTGCTTCTTAGCCTCGTACGAGATGATCCGTGATTCTTCGATGCTGAGGACCTGGCCAGTGCTTCGTTCCTGCCAGGCACCAAAAAGTTCTGATAGTGAAGCCGCCAGGCATCCATCCACGCTCCCACAGGAGTAGGTCAGGAGGAAGAGGATTCCAATCCGATGTCGAAAACCTAGCCGCATGCGAGCCTCCTTGTCACTGGACACCATGCTGTTTAGAGATCATAGTACATGCTGACTGGCTCTGCAAACATCAGAAGGAGGTAGACTATGCAAAGGGATTCCCTTAAAGAGCGTCGGCCTTCGGGCAGAGTTCTTGCTCGCGTTCTGGCCGAGGATCTAAGGAATGTTAGCGGCGGTGGAGGCGGTTTGACACCGGAAGTCACGGACCCTAACCCACGGAGGGATATTACCAACGGCACTTCAGACAACGACGGACCACTCGAAGTATAAAGAATGGACTTACCCGGAGCCAGTCGCCGAATCCTTCTGATCTAAAACCTCGTCTCGGAAACTTCACAACTATCAGAAAGGAGAAGGCTTGCGGCATGAGGTAAAACAGATCAATAGAGGTCGTGGATGAAAGCGTTTTGTGGCGGATTTTTGGGATCAGTAACAACGAGATGGCCCGTGTGCGAGCGATATGGGGAAGGGCATTGTACGCCCTGACGACAATTCGGGCAGTGAATGAGCACGGGTTGGCCTTCGTCGAGGCCATGAAACCTTTCGAACAGGTGAATCCGACGCAGGGGGATCGTTTGCACCGCCTCACAGAAGGTGCACGTATAGGTGACCTTGGGGAACAACAGACGTAGTAGGTTCATCCGGTGTCCAAAATCGGGTGGGTCGCAGCCAGCGGCTTGCCAGCTTGGCGAAACAACTCGGCGATCGGTTCGTGAGGACCGAAGACGAGCCGAACGAACTGCATCGGCACCTGGCAGGTCGCACACCACAACGGGTCGGTCCCCGCGGCACGGCGACGTTCCTGCCAGGACAGGGTACACACTGGCGCAGTCTCGGGGGCCTCGGGCTTGGACTGGCCCAGCACGGCACGAGCGTGCGCCAGGTAGTGCTCGCGCCAACGAGTGGCAAACAGCCCGGCATAGCGCACCATCTTGAAGTGCTTGTCCGGGACGTGGCGGATCAGACGGCCGATGAAAGCCAGCACCGGCAGCGTCTTGTACGAGGTCTTGCCGCCTTGCGCGTAGTCCTGGAAAGCGAAGCGGACGGTGCCGCGCTCGGGGTCGTAGTCCGTGATGCGGTACTCGGCCAGCACCGCCCGCTTGGTGTAGCGGCCAATGTAACGCACAGTGAACCGAGGGTCGCACAGGCTGGCACCGATATGAGCGTACCAGGTCAACTCGTACAGCCGCCGCAGCAAGGCGTTGAAGCGAGGATAGTCGGCCAGGAAGGCCGCCTTGTTGGGAAAGCGCAGCTTGCCCGCGCGATGGGCTTGGCGCAAGGCACGGATGACGTGGTAGCGCCACATCTTTTTCAGCGCGCCGTGGTTCATCAGCCAGCCGTCACCGTACGGGCGCACCCAGCGGCTGCCGTCCAGGGACAGCCCCCCTTCGGTGACCAGCAGGTGCAGATGGGGATGCCACTTCAGGTCGCTGCCGAAGGTGTGCAGCACCGCCACGATGCCGAGGCGCATGCCGTGCTGCTGGCGCGCCCATTGAGACAGCGCCGCCGTCGCGGCGTTGAACAGCAGGTTCAGGGTGGCCGGTCGGCTGTAGTTGAGCACGTTGCGAAGATCGGCCGGGACCGCCAAAACGAGATGATGGTACGGCACGTCGAGCAGATCGTTGAGCACACCTGCAGCCCAGCGGTCCGTCGCGTGCTTGCCGCAGGTGGGACAGAAGCGGGACTTGCAGGAGTGGGGGACGATTTCGATGCGCTGGCACTTTGGGCAGGTGTAGAGATGGCAGCCCAAAGCCGGTGTACGGCAGGCGAGGATCTTGCGCACCGTCTCGAAGACGACCGGGCGGATGAACTGCCGTGCCGAGCTCACAAACTCGTCCCAGTGTGCGGCGAAAATCGCCGCGATCCTGTAGCGGATCTCGGAGCCGATTGCCAACATGCGCCAGCCGCTCTCCGGCTACCCAGCCGCTGGCCCCTTGTCGACCTGAAGGCGACGAAGAACGAGCTGCTGGGTACTGAATCGATATCGGCAGCGCTTCACTTCTCTGGGCATGACAACCACTCCGCCATGCATAACACGGCGAACCGCCCGACATGTTCCCAGACGACAAACGACACCTCAGCAGCGCTACCTCAGCTCCCGCTGCACGAGGCACCCGAGCTGACACGCCGGCAAGGTTCGCGCGCGATAGCGCGCTAAGTTCCTGCAAGCCCGTGCCGGCCTGGTGCTCAGCTACCACCAGAACCGGGAGCTGCGCCAGATCGCCGAGGCGCTGCGGTTGACTCTGCGGGTCCAGGATGAAATCGCCGTAGCCGAGGCCAGGTGCCGATGAGCATCCGGCAACTGAAGGCGGAGAATCTCACCCCCACGGACGCTTCCCTGCTCCTGGGGATTTCATACGACCTAGTGCTGCGATACGTCCGCCAGCTCGAACACCAAGGCTTGCTGGAAGCCTATCGCACACCCACCGGCCGGGTGTACCTTCGGCCTGCCGACTTGGAGCTGCTGCGGAAACATCACGAGGAGCGGCCTGTCGCCTCCACCTACAAAGTGGCAGGGAACATCGATCAGCACAAGCATGTTCTCAAGGACTTAGAGACCCTGGCGAAGACCCTCGAAACGATGGCCAAGCTCGCCAGGTCGCGAATCAAGGCGCTGAACCGGGGGCCGGCCTGCTCGACGACCTGGATCTCGACCCTTCCCATTGCCGGGGTCTCGCTGCGCAAGCCGATTCCAGTGACCGTGGTCTCGGACGGCAGAGCCTTCTCCGCGTTCTCGGGCGACGTGGGAAGCACCGCTTCCGGGCGCAACCGGGTGCAGGCCGTGAAGGAGTTGAGGAAGCGTCTGGCGTACGAGTATGTCTACCTGGATCAGTTGGCCACCAGCAAAGAGGAGATGGAGCGGCTGGAGGACTTGCGGAGGTTCATCCGTGACGACGAGCGCGAGGAGACGCCATGACGAAGATTGAGTCCGGAGAAGGGCGATCCTTGAACGCAGGGATCATCCAAGAGCGCGATTCTTCCGTAGAATGGAGTGGCCGCCCCATCCGGCGGATTTCAAGGAGGAATGAGATGAAGAGAATCGCCTCGAAGAAGAGTGTGTCTGTCGTGTGTGCCGTCATCGCCTTGGGCGCCGTCGCCGCCCTTCCCGCCCTCTCTCAGGCGCCCGCGCCGAGCGGCCCGCCGAAACCGGCTCCCGAGATTGCGCAATTGGCGTTTTTCGCCGGTGAATGGAGTTGCAAGGGCAAGGCGGAAGCCTCCCCGATGGGGCCTGAGCACCCGACTCAGGTGACCGTGCACATCAGCAAGGAGATGGGCGGCTTCTGGTACGCGGGTCGTTACTCCGAGAAGAAGACGGCCGCGAATCCTTATCCGATGGATTTCCACTTCATGCAAGGCTACGATTCCACGGCCAAGGCTTTCTCCATGGACTGCTTCGATGCCTTTGGCGAGCACTGCCACCAGACCTCGGCCGGCTGGCAGGACGGCAAGCTGGTTTACACCGGCGAGATGGCCGGCAACGGTCCGGCGACTCCGATCCGCGATACCTTCATCAAGAAGGGCGACGCGGCGCTGGAGCATTCGGCAGAGATTCAGGCCGAGGGCAAGTGGGTCATGATCGACCACGAGAGCTGCACGCGAGCCAAGAAATAGGCTGACCTGCCCGAAAGGGGATGCTGTAGCGCCCGCGGCTCACGGTCTACGGCTGGGGCCGCTTGCGCAGCGCACGGGTGAGCACCCGGTCCAGCGTGGCGGAGAAGGTCTGCTTGTCCTTGGGGCCGTAGGGTCGCGGTCCGCCGGTTTCGAGGAGGCCCGCTCCCCGCAGGCCGTCCATCAGGTCGCGCATGGCGAGACGGTCTGAGACGTTGTCCGCCGTGTACTCCTGCCCCCGCACGTCGATCACCGCGACCCGGTTTTCCACCAGCCGGGCGGCGAGGGGGATGTCGGCGGTAATGGCGACGTCGCCCGGCTCGGCGTGGTCCGCGATGTGACGGTCGGCGACGTCCGGGCCGCCGGCGACCTGCACGGCGGTCACGAATGGGTTGCCCGGGGGAGCGGTGAGCCAGGAGTTGGCGACGAGCACGGCGTCCAGTTGGAGGCGCCGGGCGGCTCGGAAGACGATTTCCTTCACGTCCTGGGGGGCGGCGTCGGCGTCGATCCAGATCTTCATGGCTGGGGCACCCTATCAGAAGAAAAACCCGCTTGACGATCTCCGGTCTCCGCCGGTTTCGGGTACGATGGCGCCATGAAGAGGCTCATCCTGGCGACGGCGGAGAGGCGGACCTGGGGGCTCGTGGCAGTCGTCGCTCTGGCCCTGGGCCTGGGAGTTGCCGCCGCGAGCCGCGGGCAGGACGACATCACCTGTTTCTGCCGGCTCGCCCTGCTGAGCGGCTCCGATCCGATGACCGGCGGTGTGGAGATCCGGGATTGGCAATCGCTCCACGTCTACAACAGCAGCCCGTTCGAGATGACGGAATTCCAGGTCAAGAACTGCGCCTCCCGTTGCCTGGAGATGGCGCAGAAGGATCCCTCGTTCTCCGATCCGGCCGGGCTTTGCAAGAAGGTGGGGCACGCCTTCGACGGCCGGCGGCAGGCGACCGCGCGGCTGCAGGACATGGCGCCGGTGCGGGCTTTTTTCGTCCCCCTGAAATGCTGTCCGGTGGCCACCGGCCCCGTCGCCTGCCCCAGCGGCTGGACCGTTGACGCCAGCGGTCCCGCCGGTCTCAAATGCAGGCGGACCGCGGGCCATCTCGCGGCCGAGCCGCTGCCGCCGAACGGCACGGCGATCGGGACCTGGGGCATCGTGCTCGGCTCGGACGTCTGGCAGTGGGGGCCGCCGCTGCCGCCGCCGCCAGGCTCCGCGACGGCGTTGGAGTATCGGCCCTGCTCGTAGAGTCAGAGGGCCGACGCTTCGCTTCTCGCCGGGCTGTGCCATAGACTGCACGGGCAGGCCAACGAATTCGAGGAGGGCGATACCATGGGAACCGTCGCGAACGTCGCCGTGGGCTTGGTGGCTGCTCTGCACCTCTATTTCCTGGTTCTCGAGATGTTCCTGTGGAACAAGCCGTATGGCCGCAAGACCTTCGGGCTGACCCCCGAGTTTGCGGCGGCCTCGGCTTCGCTCGCCGCGAACCAGGGGCTCTACAACGGCTTCCTGGCCGCGGGCCTGATCTGGGGCCTGATCCTCGGGAGGTCCGCCGGTTTCGACATCAAGCTCTTCTTTCTCTCCTGCGTGATCATCGCCGGAATCTACGGGGCGATCACCGCCAACCGGAAGATCCTGTTCATCCAGGCCATTCCCGGGTTGATCGCGCTCGTCCTATTGCACCTCTGAACAAGGAGGCCCTCGGGTATGCCTTCGACTCCCCACGTCGAGAAGCACTTCATGGCGGGCGAAAAGGTCCGCGACGTCGTGATCGGCATGAGCGACGGCCTGACCGTCCCCTTCGCCCTGGCCGCGGGACTGTCCGGGGCGGTCGCGTCCTCCAAGATCGTGGTGACGGCGGGCCTTGCCGAGATCGCGGCGGGAGCCATCGCCATGGGACTTGGCGGCTACCTGGCGGCGCGCAGCGATGCCGAGCATTATGCGAGTGAGCGGCGCCGGGAGGATCAGGAGATCCTTGAAAAGCCGGACGACGAGAAGGCGGAGGTCCGGGAGATCTTTCTCACCTACGGCCTCGACGAAGCGGAGGCGAACCAGATCGTCGAGTCCATGAGCCAGCGGCCGAAGGCGTGGGCGGACTTCATGATGCGTTTCGAGCTGGGTCTGGAGGAGCCGGACCCCAAGCGCGCCCTCCGCAGCGCGATGACCATCGGCCTCTCCTACATCGCGGGCGGGTCCATTCCGCTGGCGCCTTACTTCTTCGTGGCGCAGGCCGCCTCGGCGCTGCTCGTTTCGGTCGGGCTGACCCTTCTCGCCCTGCTGGTGTTCGGCTACGTCAAGGCCCGCCTCACGGGCGCTCATCCCGTGCGCGGCGCCCTCCAGACGGTGGCGATCGGCGGTCTCGCGGCCGCGGCGGCGTTCGCCATCGCCAAGGCCGTCTCTCCTGGGCCTGGATAGAAGAGCCAGGAATCCACCCGGGGCCCTTGACTGTTCTCTACGGAGAGGAGGGACTGTGCATGGCTGAAGGAATGATTCGAACCTGCCCCTCTTGTGGCAAGAAGAACCGGATTCGGTACTCCCGTCTGAACGAGCAGGCCCGTTGCGGCTCCTGCGGCACGGCGCTGCCGCCGTCGTCCGAGCCGGTGGCGGTGGACCAGGGGAGCGAGCTCGCCGGAGTGTTGAAGGAGTCGAGCCTGCCCGTGCTGGTGGACTTCTGGGCGCCCTGGTGCGGACCCTGCCGCATGGTGGCGCCAGAGATCGCCAAGGTGGCGGAGCGCAACGCCGGCCGCCTGCTGGTGGTCAAGGTCAACACCGACGTCGATCCGGCCGTGGGCTCGGCCCACCGCATCCAGTCCATCCCCACGATGGCCCTTTTCCGGGGCGGCCGGGAGGTGGCCCGGGAGATGGGCTCCCGTCCCGCAGCGGCGATCGAGAGCTTCGTCCGGCAATCTCTGGGCGTAGCCGCCTGAGGCTCTACTTCTTCTTCAGATACTCGGCGAACGTCTGGTCGCTCTCGAAGTACAGCACCGTGCCGTCCGGCTGGGCGGCGATGACGGCCACGGCCTTGTCCACCGGCTTGCCGGTCATCGGATCGACGGCGGACCGCGTCGACGCGTCCTTGGCGAGGCGCTCCTTGCACATCTCGCAGCAACCGTAGTAGGTCTTGTCGCCCACCTGGACGGGGATCAGGTCCTTCTCGAAGAGCTGATTGTTGACCATGCAGACCTTCTTGGCCTCGACTTTCTTGAGGGCCGGGGCTGGGGCATCGTCGGCCAAAGCCAGCCCGGCCATCAGCAGCGCGGCGACGCAGAGTGACAGGAAAAAGAGGAAAAGCTTCGTTCTGGGCATTTGCGATCTCCTCAAAGTGTTGGAAGGGGTGCCTGGTGCCATTGGGGGGGCGACAAATCGCCGTTCCCCTGGTATCCTCAAGCGCTCCCTCTGAGCGACCCCGCCGCCGGCGGGACGATTACGATAACACAGGGCCTGCGAGCCCGGATTCCGGACGGACTGCTCCCACGGAGAACCTAGTGACCGAAGCGACCTCCTCGAGACCCGGTATCAAGTGGCTCAATCTCCTCTTCCTCGTCGGCACCTTCCTCGCCGCCCTCGTCGCCACGCCCTGGTACCTCGTGAAGTTTGGGCTGGGCTGGCCTGAAGCGTTGACCTTCTTGTTCATTTGGGTGTTCGTCGGGCTCTCGGTGACCGCCGGTTACCACCGGCTCTTTGCCCATAAGACCTACCAGGCCGCTTGGCCGGTGCGGCTCTTCTTCCTGATCTTCGGCGCCGGTGCCCTGGAGAATTCGGTCCTCAACTGGGCCGCGGATCACCGGGTGCACCACTCGCACGTCGACGAGGAGCGCGATCCCTACAACATTCAGAAGGGCTTCTGGTGGGCGCACATCGGCTGGATCTTCTTCACGGCGGAGAAGCCGAATCCCAGCGTCGTCAGCGATCTCAAGGAAGACCCCCTGGTCGCCTGGCAGGGCAAGTACTATGGGTGGATCGGCCTCGGCGTCGCCTTCGCCATCCCGCTGATCGTCGGTCTGCTCACCGGCCACGTCCTCGGCTGCCTGATCGTTGGCGGCATCCTGCGGGTGGTCGTGAGCCATCACGGCACGTTCTTCATCAACAGCCTTTGCCACATGGTGGGCCGGCAGCCCTACAGCACCGAGCACAGCGCCCGCGACAGCCCGATCATGGCGGTGCTGGCCTTCGGCGAGGGCTACCACAACTATCACCACAGCTTTCCGTTCGACTACCGCAACGGCGTCAAGGTCTGGCAGTTCGATCCTGCGAAGTGGTCGATCTGGACCCTCTCCCACTTGGGGCTTGCCCGCGATCTGCGGCGCGCTCCCGAAGCCGCGGTGCTCAAGGCCAAGATCGAGGTGCAGTTCGAGAAGGCCAAGGAGCGGCTGCAACAGGTGGTGAACGACTTCCGCGAGCAGCATGAAGAGCAGCTCCACGAGGCCTACGCCCGGCTTCAGGAGCGGCTGCACGACCTGCTTTCCTTGCAGCGCCGGAGCCGGCCCCGGCCGGTGCCGGCCGACCAGGAGCACCTGCCGCTCGAGACCCGCATCGGCCTGACCTACCGCGCTCTGGAGGAGTCCCTCCGCGAGTGGAAGCAGACCCTGCGGCAAATGAACCGGCTGCCCATCGCGGCCGCTGCCTGAAGAAGGAGCCCGAGCATGAGCGGTCCCGTGAAACTTCGGTGGCCGCTGGCCGCCGGCTCGCTCTTGTCCATCCTGGTCCTGGGCGCGCCCGCGGCGGCCCAGGACCCGTCTCCCGCCATTCCCGCAACCGTGAGAGCCGCGGCGTCTGCCTTGCGCAGCCAGGCGCTCCAGGGTACCAAAGCGCTCGACATCGTCCGCTCGCTCACCGTCGAGGTGGGGCCTCGGCCGGCCGGCTCCAAGGCCTACGATGCCGCCGTGGTCTGGGGATTGCGGACGCTCAAGGACCTCGGATTCAGCAACGTCCACGCCGAGAAGGCCACCGTGCCTCATTGGGTGCGCGGCGAGGAGTCCGGGGAGATCACCGCCCCGTATCCGCAGCCGGTTCACCTCGCAGCTCTGGGCGGCAGCGTCGGCACGCCGGAGGGAGGAATCGAGGCGCCGGTGATCGGCGTCTCGTCGCTGGAAGCTGTGGACAAGCTCGACCCCGCTGAGGTGAAGGGCAAGATCGTCTTCTACGACGTTCCCATGGAACGCTCCCGCGACGGCTCGGGCTATGGTAAGGCCGTGAGGGTGCGCGGCGCCGGAGCCTCCCGGGCGGCGAAGCTGGGCGCCGTGGCCGTGCTCATCCGCTCCATCGGGACGGACCACAACCGCACGCCCCACACCGGCGCCATGAACTATCAGGACGGCGTGGCGAAGATCCCGGCTGCGGCCCTCTCGGTTCCCGACGCCGAGCTGCTGGCCGCCGAGCTCGCAAGCGGCAAGCCGGTGACCTTCCGCCTCAAGCTGGGAGCCCACGTCCTGCCCGACGTGGAGACGGCGAGCGTGGTGGGGGAGATCCCCGGCCGCGAGAAGCCGGAGGAGATCGTCCTGCTGGCCGCCCACCTCGACTCCTGGGACCTGGGCACGGGAGCTATCGACGACGGCGCGGGTGTCGCGATCGTCACCGAGACCGCCCGCCTGATCGGGCAACTGCCGCGGAAACCGCGGCGGACGATCCGCGTCGTCCTCTACGCCAACGAGGAGTTCGGCACCTCGGGAGGAAAGGCCTACGCCGAAGCGCACCAGGGCGAGCTCGCCCGTCACATGATGGCGACCGAAGCCGACCTCGGCGCCGGCCGCGTCTGGCGGATCTCCTCGCGAGTGGATCCCGCCGCTCTCCCCATGATCGCCGACCTCGCCTGCCTGCTGGAGGTGGAGCAGGGGAAGAACGATTCCGGAGGAGGCGCCGACATCGGCCCCCTCGCCCCCGCCCACGTGCCCGTCATCTCCCTCTCCCAGGACGCCAGCACCTACTTCGATTTCCACCACACCGCGAACGACACCCTGGACAAAATCGACCCCAAAGACCTCGACCAGAACGTCGCCTCCTGGGTGGCCGTCACCTACGTCGCCGCCGAGATGCAGGGGGATTTTGGCCGGGCGCCGGAGGGCGGGGGGCGGGAGTAGGAGGCCGCCGAGAGCTTAAAATGATCATTGCAACGCCCCCGCAATCGCTACCCTCTGCCATCGCGATACGGGTCCGTAGAGACGCTCCAGACCCGATACGACATCCTTCGCAGGCCACGGGGACGTCGGGGCGTCTCCGATGCGGCGATGCAAATTCGTTTGACCTCAACCTTGGCCGTCGGGAATCCCATTCGTCGGGAATCCCGTTCGCCAGGAATCACATTCATTTCTTCGTGACGCTGAACGATGGCGGTTTCTCAACAGGATATCGCCGCGGCGGAGACGCCCCGACGTCCCCGTGGCCTGCGAAGGATGTCGTATCGGGTCTGGGGCGTCTCTACGGAACGTTGGAGAGCCGGCCGGAGGAAGAGGTTCCGGGGGCCCACTCTCCCGCGGCGCATCATGCAGGGGCTGAAATTTGGCGACGCCAACGGTACCATCTGCCGGTCACAATGGAGACCGCGAACATGCACAGCCATTTCACGATCCTGCTGAATCCGAGGAGCCGGAGCCATTTCGTCCTCGGCCTCGGCTTTTCCCTCGTCTTCGCACTGGCGTCGTCCGGCCTCGCCGAGACCCCCGCCCCGAGGCCAACTCCAGCCCGAAAGGAACCGACCATGACCCAACACGCAGCCGGACCGTTCGACGTCAAGGTGACTCCTCTGCCGCTCGCGGGCCCTTCCGAGGACACGACTCTCGGCAGAATGTCGATCGAGAAGCAGTTTCACGGCGACCTCGAAGCGACCGGCGCGGGACAGATGCTCACCGCTTCCACGGAGGTCAAAGGCTCCGGGGTTTACGTTGCGATCGAAAGGGTGACCGGGAAGCTGAAGGGCCGTACGGGAACCTTCGCCCTCTACCACCGAGGCGTCATGGTGCGGGGAGAGCCCCAACTGGAGGTCACCGTGGTGCCCGACTCCGGCACCGGCGAGCTCGCGGGCCTCGCGGGCACTCTGCGCATCGTCATCGCTGAAGGGGGCAAGCACTCCTACGAGCTCGACTACACGCTGCCGGACGCCAAGTAGCCGCGGTTGACCGTGCTCCTTCCTTCCCATACCTTCTCGCGTAGAAGGAAGGAGCCCCCGTTGCCCTATACCTACACCAGCTACCTCCGCCTCGACGAGCTCCTCGACCTCCAGTCTCCTGCGTCGGGAGGCGAGGAGCACGACGAGATGCTGTTCATCGTCATCCACCAAGTCTATGAGCTGTGGTTCAAGCAGGTTCTCCACGAGGTGGACCTGCTGCGTCGGGCTTTCGAGGGGAACGACCGGCCCCTGGCGCTGGCTTCGCTCAAGCGCATCCTGACGATCTTCAAGACGCTCGTCTCCCAGGTGGACATCCTGGAGACGATGACACCGGTGTCGTTTCTCTCGTTCCGCGACCGGCTCGACAGCGCCAGCGGCTTCCAATCGTTCCAGTTCCGGGAGTTCGAGGTCGCTCTTGGGGCACGCACGCCGGGGCTCGCTGATCGGCTGCCCGAAGGGAGCCCTGAGCGACGGCGGGTGGAGGAGCGGCTGGCCCAGCGGAGCCTGTACGACTCGTTTCTGCGCTTCCTGTTCCTCAACGGCCATGAGATTCCCGAGGAGGTGCTGGACCGCGATCCCTCTCTGCCGGTGGTCGAGGATGAGCGGGTGCGGGAGATCCTCGTTCATATCTATCGCACGGACCCCGGGACCCGGGACGTCTGCGAGCGGCTGGTGGATCTCGACGAGGGGCTTCAGGAGTGGCGATACCGCCACGTGAAGATGGTGCAGCGCACCATCGGCATGAAGATCGGCACCGGCGGCTCGGCCGGGGTCGAGTACCTGAAGAACACCCTGTTCAAGCCCCTCTTCCCCGACCTTTGGGCGATCCGGACAGCGCTGTAGGTTTCCCTCCAGAGCCGCGCCGCCCTCTACGCCTTCGGGCGTTTCACTTCCTGGCCGATCTTCCAGACCTTGAGGATGGCTCGGCTGTCGGTGACGTTCGCCGTGGGATCGCCTTGGACCAGGACGAGGTCGGCCCGCAGGCCCGGCGCGATGCCACCGCGGTCCTTTAGGCTGAAGATTTTCGCCGGGACGGAGGTGGCTGCGGCCAGCGCCGCGGTGGGGGAGAGGCCAGCCTGCACCAGGAGCTCCAGCTCGCGGTGGATGCTGGCGCCGTGGGCGGTGCCCGGGTTCGCGGCATCGGTGCCGGCGAGAATGGGCACGCCGGCCGCTTTGAGCTGGCGCACGGCGTTGAGGGCGTTCCGGAACCGCGGGTTGCCGTGCAGGTGCAGAGGGAACTTCCTGCGGAGGCTCCGGACCTCGCCGGCCGTCAAGTAAGGCGACAGGCGCGGATCTTCGACCAGTGCCTCGCCGTTGGGGATCCCGATGAAGCTCTCCACGACGGTCAGCGTCGGCGTGACGAAGGCCTTGCGCTTCGCGGCCAGTGCAATGAGGCTCGGCTCCGGCTCGCGATCGGAGAAGACGTGGACGAGACCGTCCGCGCCCGCCTCCAGCGCTGTCTGCGCCGCCTCTTCGGTAATGGCGTGAACCACCGCGAGCTTCCCTCGCTTGTGGGCCTCCTTGACGAGGGCGGCGATGGTGGCCTTGTCGAGGGTGGGCAGGTTGCGGTTATAGAACTTGCCGTTGTCGGAGACGATCTTGATGTAGTCCGAGCCCTCGGCAACGCGGGCGTCCACCCAGGCTTGGGCCTCCTCGGGCCGGGTGAGGGTGGGAACCGCTACGCCGTACTCCGTGCCGTGGCCGCCCGGCGCAGTGGCGAGAAAACCGGCGCTCAGCAGATCGGCACGGCCGGGAGCGCCGGTCTTCGCCTGCTCCTCGCGCCGGGCGCGGGCGATTTGGGGATCGAGGAACATGTCGAGCTCGGTGGTGACGCCGAAGACGGCGGCGCGGGTCAGGGCATCGCCCCAGGCGTGCGTGTGGCCGTCGATGAGACCGGGCAGCAGCGTGTCTCCGGAGCCGTCGATCACCTCGGCACCGGCGGGCACGGCGGCCTGCGGGCCCACGGCGCGGATCGTCCGTCCCTGGAAGACGACGGTGCCGTCCGGGATCACTCTGGACCCGTCGAAAATGCGGACATGGGTGATGGCGATGGGCTGCGCAAGATTCGTGGCATCGGCCGCCGGCGCCGGAGAGTTACAGCTCAGGGCTCCGCTCAGCAGGGGCAGGAGAAGGAAGAGAAGTCTTTTCGAGCGGATCACTCGTCGTCCTGCTCGATGAAGCGGAAAGTCTCGGTGGGGCCTGGCACGGAACGCAGGGCGCGCAGCAGGCCGTGGCCGCCCACCTCGGGAGCCAGGTAGAGATGCTCGCGGGTTTCGAAGACGATCGAGTCGCCGGAGTGAATGGGGCCGCTGCCGTTCACCTTGTGCAGGATGAACCGCTCGGACCGGCCGGCCGTGGAGGCCCGGGCGTAGACCTTGCCGCCGATGCCCGCCTCGATGGTGAGATAGAGGCCGTCATGAGCCTGCAGAGTGACGGCGTCGCCGCTCTCGAGATCGCTGCCGTTCCAGTCTTTGACCGTGAAATCGGACCACGGGTCGCCTCGCAGCCAGGGCTCGGCGGCCACTCTGCGGTCGTCCGGAAGGACGGCGAGATACTGGTTGGCATAGCCGCTGAACGTCCCGTGGTGGATCGAAGCGGACTCTTGAGCCGCCATGATGTTCCACATCGGCGCATGCCGGCCGTCCGGGCGGACGAGCCAGAAGCCCCGCATCTGGGAGCTCTTCGGCCGGCTGGAACCGATCTCTGCGGTCAGCTCGTTGCAGTAGACCTGCCAGTAGACGGCGTAGCGCACGCCCCAGCCGAGGGCCGCCTCCATGAGGTCGCGGATGGTGTCGAACCGCGCCAGGTCCGTGATTCCCGGAACCTTGGGCTTGCCATACTCGCCGAGGTAGATGTTCCGCCGGCCGAAGCGGCGGCTTGCCGGGGCTTTGGATTCCAGGAGGTCGAGGGCGCGGATCAGCTCGCCCGCGTCGAAGCCGATGTCCCAGCTCGAGTAGGAGTAGAGGTCGCACTGGGTGTAGGGGACGACGCTGTTCGTCGCCGTCACCTCGCCGCGCAGGGAAGCCTCCAGGAAATTGACCTCGCAGCCGTGGGCCACGTCCACGTTGCGGGGACGCAGCTCCAGGCGTGCCGCCTGCACCCCTTCCTGGCGCGCGTTCCACCAGTCGACCATCCCCCGGGTGCGGGTCTCGTCGGGGGGAGTGCCCGCTGCCAGCCCGGCATTGAGCAGGTGGTCACCCTCCCAGTTCTGCAGGATGAAGGTCTTGCCGGAGTCGGCGTAGGTGGTGAGCAGGTATTTGGCGAGGCGGTACATCTGGTCCCGCTCGGCCGCCGCTTCCTCGGGAGTGAGGCCGTCGGTGAATTGGACGAGCGGCGCGTTCGGGATCACCAGGATGATGGTGGAGAAGGGCTTCGCGAAGAGCTCCTGAAAGTAGGGCCGCTGGACGACTTCCACCACGTCGGTGGTGAGCGGCAGCCAGTCGGAGTTGAAGCGGTAGAGCACGTCCATCTGGCTCGGATCGACGAAGACCTTGATGACCCGCGAGCCCAGGTCGAGGATCTGGCCGGCGCCCTCGTTGAGATAGTCCTCGTCGGTGAAGTTGTACCTGCCGCCGGCGTGAGAGACCCCCAGGACGTCGCGGATTTCGACGGCCCGGGCCGGCGGCAGGAGGGCCAGCAGGAGGAAGACCGCGCCGGCGGCGGAACGTAGGAACCGGGAATGCCTTGGCGGCAGGGATCGCATCCCCGTATTCTACGCCTGCGGCGGTGTTCGGCGGTGTCGGCGGTGCGCTCCTCTGGAGCTCTACATTCCGCTTTCGTCCGCCGACGGACCGTAGATCGAGGGCACCGGAATGTCGTTGAGCCGCAGGTAGACGGTCATCTGGCCGCGGTGGTGGATGATGTGGTTGACGACGAAGCCGCGCAGGACGGCGACCTTGGGCAGGGTAAAGATGACGTGCTCGCCGTTCTTCAGCGTCCAAGGCTGGAAGAAGACGTCGTCGGCGGCACCGGCGAGGGCCGCACGGGCCTCGGCGACGTTCTTGTCGAAGGTCTCCAAAACCTCTTCGGTGGTGGCCGGTTTGGGCTGGTCGAACGGCAGGGCAAGGTCGAGCCCGCTCGTGGTGAGGGTCACGCCGGTCCAGGCGGGGAGAGTGGCCAGATGGGTGGCCAGCTTGCCCATGGTGAAGGATTTGGCGTGGGGCTGCCAGCCGAATTTGTCGGTCGGAACCCGCTCCAGCGTGCGGCGGGTGTTGGCCATCTCCATGTCGAACTCAGGAAGTAACGAAGCGCTCATGCTCATGGTCTCACCTCTCTTGCGAAGAAATACGTCGTTGGGGATCGTAGAGAAAATGCCGGAGGACGGCAATGCCGGGATGTTACGGTTCGGTCGCGGTATCGAAGAGGGACGTCTGATCTCCGGCGGCTCCGGCGTAGAGGAGCCTGCCGCCGGCAAGGACGCGGGCGTCGGGGTGGAGCTCGTGAGGGTCGGCCCGGTGTGGGCCCAGGATGTGCAGGACGGAGGTCCCTCGGGCCACCAGGGCGTCGGAGATGAGGCGGCGGTGGCAGCGCCAGGGCACGGCCTCGGCGCAGAGGATGGCCACGGTTTCCTCCTGCGCACGGCGGGCCAGGCGGTCCAGAGCCGCTTGAAACTCCGGGGTTTCCATGTAGTCTGCGTAGCCCCGGAAGGCTGCCACCCGCCAGGCCGTGTGGGGAGAGCCGGGGCGGGCGGCGCGGCGTCCTCCGAGGTCCGGCTCGTGGACGTAGAGGATTCCCGCGCCGGCCAGGGAGGCGGCGAGGGCGTCACGGGAGAACTGGGGATGGCGGCGCGAAGCAGGGAAGCGCCGGACGTCCACCAAAGCCGTCACGCCGTGCTCGGCCAGTAAGGCGAGCAGCTCCTCGACGGGGCGGGTGGAATGGCCGGCGGTGAAGATGGGAGGCATGGGGCGGACTATACCAAGCGGGAGCCTGCCCTTTTAGATTTTGCCGGTTCCAGTGTGGAAGGAAAAGAACGACGCGGAGGTTCTGGAGGTAGGAGTCGTCGATTTGCTGAGAGTCATCACCTACAACATCCACCGGGCCATCGGCGTCGACCGCCGGTTTCGGCCGGAACGCATCATCACCATCCTGCGGCATTATGAGGCGGACGTAGTGATGCTCCAGGAGGTCGATGAGGGGGCTCCCCGTTCACGGGAGCTGAACCTCGCCGAGGCGCTCGCCCAGGGCGCCGGATACCCGCACTTCGCCCTCGGCCACAACGTCAGTCTGAAGAAGGGGCGCTACGGCAATGCCACGCTGAGCCGCTTCCCCATCGTCCGCGAGCGGAACATCGACCTGTCGCTGACGGAGAGCTGGATTCGGCGCGGCTGTCAACACACGACGCTGGAGCTCAACGGCCACGGCGAGCGGTTGGAGGTGTTCAACCTCCATCTGGGCCTTTCGGCCCGAGAGCGCGCCAAGCAGATCGAGCTGCTCAGGCGCTCCGCCGAGTTCAGCGGCGTCGATTCGCAGACGCCCATGATCGTGGCCGGCGACTTCAACGACTGGCGCTCGTTGCTGCAACCGATGTTCACCAACGGCCTCGGCTTCGGCTGCGCCACGGAGCGCCGGCGCGGCCCTTACCGGTGCATCCCCACCTATCCCGCCTTCACCCCCCAGGGCGGGCTCGACCGTATCTACCACCGCGGACCGCTCCAACTCGTCTCCGTCCACTCCTGCCGGCTGCAGGTGGCCCGCGTGGCGAGCGACCATCTGCCGATATTGGCGGAGTTCCGGGTGGTGTAAAAGGGCCGGCTCCCACGGCCCGGAGCGCCCCCGCCTAAGACCCTCACCCCTGTCCCCTCTCCCACCGCACTCCCCCCGGCCGGGAGAGGGGAACCCGGTTGCAGCGGTTTTGCCTTTCTCCCTCTTCTCCCGGTTGGAGGGAGGGCGATGGGAGAAGAGGGCCGGGGTGATGAGGGGCGCAGGCGGAAGGCTCGGAGGCAAAGTTGGCGGTTTTGCCCTATGCTTGTCCGGCTCCGCGACTCTTGTCGTCTATCGGTTGGCATGAGGGGAAGACACGCATGGCCCGTCCTTCAGTGCTCGTGGTGGATCCGGAGGCGTCCCGGCGCCGGGTGATCTCCCATGGCCTGGCCGGCTTCGGCTATGAGGTGATCCCCGCGGTGGGGCCGGACGAGGGACGCCGGTTTGCCGCCAGCCTCGGGCCCGGCATCGTGGTCCTCGCCGCCAGCTTGGCCCGGCAACTGGACCGTGCCGCCGGCGATCTGTTCCCCTCGCCCGATCCCGCCAGCCCGCGCACCCTGCTGATCCTCGGCGACGGCGAGGAGGACGGCAGGGAGCTGCCCGAGGAAGTCCTGTTCCTCGAGGCCGATGGCCTCCTGCCGGCGAACCTGGTGCAGCGCATTCACCTCGTCCTCCTGGGACGGGAAATCGGCGTCGAGCCGGACACGGACCTCGAATCGCTGGTGGGCGACCTGGAGCTGCTGCCCATTCTCGAGCTGCTGCGGGCGGCGAACCGGACGCGGCTGACGGGACGCATTCTCGTCGGCGAAGGCGAGGTCACCCTTCAGGATGGCGAGGTAATCGCCGCCAGGGCGGGACGGGTGCGCGGCGTCAAGGCCTTCCTGCGGCTGAGCACCCTCTCGGCCGGCCCCTTTTGGGTAAGGCTCCAGCCGATCCCGGATGCCGACCGGGAGGTGCGGCAGGATCTCGTGTCCCTGATCTTCCAGGCCCTGGAGGATCGCGTCTACGATGCGCCGGATCCGCGGGCCCGGGCGCGCGTCGAGCTCGGCTCCGCCTTCTTCGAGACCCGGTTCACGCCCAGCCAGCAGGAGCTGCTGGCCGTGCTGCCCAACTGCCTCACCGTCGGACGCCTGCTGGACGCCCTGCCGGCGACCGACAACGAGATCCTGCGCGACCTTCTGGGCTTGCGGGAGATGGGCATCGTCACCCTGGAGGAGCCGGAGGAGCTGGTGACCGTGGTCACCGACTCGACCTCGGACCTGCCTCCCGAGCTGGCCCGCGCCCACGGCATCCACGTGGTGCCCGTGCTGGTGCTTTTCGGCGACCGGGTGTATCACGACGGCGTGGATCTCAAGGCCAAGGAGTTCTACGAGCTGCTGGAGAAAGGTCAGCTCGTGCCGCGGACGAACCCGGTGCCCGAGGCCGACTTCCAGGACGCCTATAGGGCCCTGGCGCCGAAGAAGGACATCATTTCCGTTCACATTTCGGAGAAGCTGTCGCAGACCGTCGTTCACGCCCGCAAGGCGGCGGCGGAGGGGCTCTCCTATTACCAGGAGCTGCGGGGGCAGGCGGAGCGGGTGGACCTCCGGGTGGTGGACAGCCACAGCGCCAGTCTCGGCCTCGGCATGCTCGCCCTCTTCGCGGCGCGCATGGCCCGCCGGGGAGTGCCGCCGGATGCCATCGTCGAGCGTCTAGAGGCGATGCGCGAGCGCATTCACGTCCTCTTCGTGGTGGATACGCTGGAGTACCTGGCGCGCAGCGGCCGCATCGGCAAGGCGCGGGCCCTGCTGGGCAACATTCTGGGCATCAAGCCCATCCTCGGCGTAGTGGACGGCGAGATCGTGGCCGTCGATCGCGTGCGGGGAGGCCGCGCGGCCCACCCCAAGCTGGTGGACCTCTTCCGCGAGCGGGTCGATCCCAAGCGGCCGGTGGTGGTGACCGTGGCCCACGCCAAGGCGCCCGTCTGGGCGGACCGCCTGCGCGGCCTGATCGAGAAACACCTCACCGTCCAGGAGGTGCTGACGGGAGAGATGGGGCCGGTCGTGGTTGCCCACGCCGGTCCGGGCACCGTGGGAGCGGCGATGTTCCAGCCGACGGCAGAGGAGATGGATTGGATCGCGCCGGTGCCGGAGGTGGGGTAGGCGCAAGGCTGTGAGCTGTACAATCCCTCACGAGGTCAAGGAGGCACCATGTCCGACGGACAGAAATACAGGCAGCGGGGCTACAAGGATTCAGAGCGCGACGAAAAGCCGCGGCCCGGGCTCCAGGGTTCGCGTGAGAAGAAGGACGGACCGCGGGGACGCGGGCTCGGTGCGCCGTCCGAGTCGGTATTCCGCTGCGCGGCCTGCGGCGAGAAGCGGCTCATCATGCTCGGCGACGTGCTGCCGCCGGACGCCACCTGCGCGAAATGCGGCGCCGATCTCCACACCTGCTCGAACTGCATCCACTTCGACACGTCGGTACGCTGGGAGTGCCGGAAGAACGCCGAGATCCCCGCCCGCATCGCCAAGAAGCGGGACAAGAACGACTGCGCCGCCTTCACCCCCAAGCTCGCCCAAGAGTTCGCCAAGGACTCCGACAAACCTTCGCCGGGCGATGCACGGTCGGCGTTCGATGCGCTGTTCAAGTTTTAGGCGTCCAAAATGAGCCCGGGGTGATGCTGCGGCTGACCGGACAGCGAAAGCCGCGGCACCGTGCGCGCCCCGCCCAGCCTGGGAGGAGGTTCTCAGAAGACGCAATCTTTGACTCGCCGCCGAAGACGCCTCTATACTCCCGATATGGGTGTGCCCCTCCGCAAGATGCCGGCCGACTGGGAGCCCGAGGCAACTCCCACCAGTTCCGATCCCTTCCGCTACGGGTGGAGATGGCGCACTGTGCATCTTCCCGGCGGCGAGGTTCTCTCCGAGCAGGTGCCGCTGACGGCAGACGATCTGCTCGATCCTCAACCCGGAGACCAAGTGGGTCAGAGCCAACTGCATTGGGAGTTGCTGTTCCTGCTGGCACGGATACTCGACCGGTATTACGAGGCCCGAAGCGACGTGGCACTGGCCGTGGATCTGAAGATGTTGTGGCGGATTCCCGGTCTCAAGGAGCCGGCTCCAGACTTGGCGGTCATTCCGGGAGTGCGCCAGAAGATCGACCCGACCCGCACCAGCTTTGACATCGTCGAGGAAGGCGTGCGGCCCTGCCTGATCCTCGAAGTCGTCTCCTCCTCGGACCCTGAGATCCGCCGCAACGACTATGAGAAGAAGGTGGAGATCTACCAAAGGGTGGGGATTCCGGAATACGTGATCCTCGACCCACCGGCGCCTGCTACGGAAGGGCGGCTGTTGCTGCTCGGATACCGTTTGAGCCGCAACGGCAAGTATCAGCGGATCCAGCCGGACGCCCAGGGTCGGCTGCTTTCCGAGACCACGGGCCTACTGTTCGGTGTGGGGGAGGACGGCAGGACCCCCGTCGTCTTCAATGCTCAGACGGGCGAGCGACTTTTGGATCCCAAGGAGCAAGCGGACCGCGCCGAGGAGAAATATGCGCGAGAAGCCGAGGCCCGGAAACTCGAGACCGAGGCCCGCTTGGCGGCAGAGGCGCTGGCATCTCGCGAGACCGAGGCCCGCAAAGCGGCTGAGGCGGAGCTCACCCGCCTCCGCGCCGAGTTGCAGGCGATCCGTCGCTAGGTTCGGAAGCCCATGAGGCTCCGGCGAGTCAAAGCCAAGGCAGACGACGCCGTTCGGCTGACGATTCGGGAGGCGGTACAGTGGAGTTTGTCTGTAAAAATCGACATCACGGAGTCTGGCACTGGGCTCTACGGACACGGTGAGAATAGAAGAAGGACTATAGCCGAGTGCTGGAGCTGTCGTAGAATGGCGAGGTTTGCTTAACGGCAAACCGAGTAAGGCGCGGAAGTATCGATTTGATCATTTTCAAACGGAGGTGTATTCGATGAGTCAAGCCACCCTAGAAGTTGCCGTTCGTTTTCGCTCTTCTTACGATGCTGGCGAAGCAGAAGCAATCGTACGCTATTTGACAGCCTTGATAGAAGAACGCTTTAACCCAAGCAATATAGAGTATCGTTCGAGGTCAGGCTCTCTTATCATTGCTTTTGAGATCGTCGCGAAGTGGCTCACTGAGAGCGTAGCCAAGAAACTTATCGCCAAAGTCACTGATCGCTTGGTGGGTGATATGGCAGGCGCTATAGCCGACAAGATTCATGTCGTAGCTCCGACCGAGGCTGCGTCCTCTCCCCAAAACCTAGCCAGGGTCGAGAAAAGCTACGGTGGCGGTGAGCATGGCGTGGCCAGTAACCTAATTTCCGATCTAGTCATGGTTACGGCGGATTTGTACAAGACGGTCAAGGAAAAATATGGAGATCTGGAACAGCTAAGTGTAGGCGCGAAAACGTCAGGTGTTGCCGCGGCTGCAAGGGCTCAGGCTTCCGACGATGGGGGCTTCCTGATGCACGCGTTTGCGTCTGATGACCCGCTTGGACTCATCGACGATATGATTTCGCAGCCGATAGGTGTCAACCCGATCGAGATCAAGAAACTAGATCAAGCTTGAAATTGAGCCGGATTCAGGCAGATTTGCATAACCGCTAGTCAAAGCATGCATGAAGGAGTTCCTGAGGCAATTGTTGCCGTTCTGCATCGGGTTACCTGGTTGTCGGCTGTGTTCCCGCAGCCTGAACTGGCCTGCGGGGTGCGGGTTTGCGTAAAATTTTCTTGGCGAGCGCCGTCACGGAATGAAAAAAACATACTGCGACCGCGCTTGGGTTGCTGACACCCTACACTATGAGCAGCCCTAAGAGGAGAGCTCTTGGTGTGGAGCTGGGGAGAGTCTTTATCTCCTCCGCGTTCAGCAGGCTACTTGGCCTACGCGAAATGGTAGCGGATGCGGCGCGGTTGGTGGGGCTGGAGCCTGTTCTCACTGACGATCATGTCGCGCATGCCGGAACCGTCCAAGAGCGGTTGGCCCGGGAGATCGAGCTCTGCGATACCTACGTGGGGCTCTTCGACCTGCGCCGCGGGACTGTGCCTACGGGAACGAGCAGCCGGGCCATCATGGAAGAGGAGTTCCGAATCGCCCGGGAGAATGGGCTGCGAAGGCTGGTCTTCCTTCCCGAACTCGCCGCCGTAGAGCACGATCCCGAGCTGAAAGCCTTCCTGGACCGCGAGGTCTCAGAGTACAGAGGGGGCGTCTGGACCCACGTCTATAAGGACGAAGGGGATCTGGCTCTGGAGGTCCCGGCTGCCCTCTCCGCTTTGCGCCCCCGAGTGGTGTTGGCACTGAGCCCTCACCCGGGAGAAGAAAGGAGAGCCTGGGAGAAGAGGGATGGGGCGGCAATGAGTGCTCAGCTACACCTGGAAGGAGTCAAGCCGGCCTGGAGTGGAGCCGCAGTGCTGGGACCGGTCGAGGTGGATCTGGCGCTAGGGCGCATAGCCAAGAAGGTTTTCCGGCAGTTCCAGGAGGACGCATCCTACCGAAACCAGCTCAGAGAGGAAAGCCTGCACACGGCCGGAGCCGAGTTGGCCGCCCAGATATTTCCCGGCGCGCTCGGGGAGGCTCTCGAGGCCGTCCTCGACCGGGCGTCGCATGCGAGCCGGCTCGTCGCGCTGGAGATCCGCACCGGGGACAGCGATGCTCTCGGCCTTCCCTGGGAACTGCTGAGCTTCCCGCGCCATCCTCTGCCGATCCGTCAGGGGCTTATTGAGCTTATCCGCCATGTCCCGCCGCCGGGAGAGGCATCAGACCCTACCCACGATCCAGCCCCGAAAATCCCAGCCAATCACATCGCGATCCTCGGTTTCACCGCGTCTCCCTTGGAGGATCAATCAGTGAGAGCCCTCGCTGGAACTGGACCTGGAGGGCTGAGGGATTCGGACCTCTTCTGGGAATCCGAACAGGAAAGACTCCTCGTGGCTCTCGACGATCTGGTGCGGACGGGAAGGGGACGCCTGATCCTCCCGGACACGGGGGACAAGGAGGAGCTTCGAAAACAGCTCGCTCGCGAGGATCGGCCACAGATCGTACACCTCTCCTGTCACGGCGGCCTAGCCGAAGGTCAGCCTACCCTTTTCCTGGAGGACTCCGAGGGGCACCGCGCCCCGGTTAGAGCGGATGAAATTCTTGCCTGGATGAGGGCAACGCCCGGCGCTCTGCCACTCGACCTCCTAGTGCTCTCCGCCTGCGATACCTCCAAGGCCGCCGGCCTCGTCGACCAGTTGGTCCGTGGCGGCGTCCCGCGGGTTTTGGGCATGCAGAGCACCGTCTCGGACGCTGGGGCCACCGCCTTCGCCGGAGCCTTCTATGCCGCTTTGGCGCGCGGTACCGATCTCCCGGCCGCCCTGCGTTCAGGAAGGGCCGAGCTGCTCGCGAAGGGCGGTCCGCACGAGTGGGCCATCCCCACTCTCACTCTGAGCCGAGATGCCGGACCATTGGTGGCGCCTCGAAGCTCTGAGCCGTTGAAGGCCCCCTTTGAGCTGGTACGAGATGAGTTCGAGATCGAGGGTGTCACCTATCTGGAGCGCGGCTATGTGGGGCGACGCGAGGTGGAGCGCCGGCTTCGCAAGGCGCTCGACACCCAGCGGGTGATCGTAGTCCACGGCCTGGGAGGTATTGGCAAATCCACTTTGATCGCTCGCTTCTTGGAACGCCGCCGTCAGGAAGGAGCGCGGCTCCTTGTGCTCTACGCTGGCCAAGAGCTGACTCCCGCGCCCTTTCTCGAAGAGATCGCTAGCAGGCTTGGCGTTTCTCGAGCCTCGGATGTCTCTCCTGCCGAGGCCGAGCGGCAATTTCAGACCAACCTTCAAACAGCTTTACGATCGGTGACTCCCACTATCCTTCTGCTCGATAACTTCGAGGACAACCAGAACGGTGACGGCCAGCTAAAAAACCCTGCTCTGGGGGAGGCCCTGGCGGACCTCGTCCACCTCGGTGGCACCGGCTTCCGCCTCGTTCTCACAAGCCGTCTTCCCGTCGATCTGCCGGACCTCGCCTCCGGCGTCTGGAACTGCGACCTCGGAGAGTTATCTCTCTCCGGCTGCCGCAAGTTCCGGCTCTTGGACCCTGAGGGTCTAGGAAAGTTGGAGGACGACGCTTGGCGGAAAGTAATGTTCTATCTCGGTGGACACCCGAAAGCCCTGGAGCTCCTTGGAGGCTATCTGAAGGAGCGAACTGACCGGGCGCGTACCCTGATTGAGTCGTTCGGCCAAGTTACAGAAGTGGTCGATGCCAAACTAGCCGGCAAGCGCCAAGAGCGAGGTCGAGCACTCCTCGTCGACACCGTTCTCGCCGAGGTTCCTGAAGAACGCCTGCCAAGTTTTGATCGGCTCTGCCTACTGGAGGAACCCCTACCTTCTCAGGAACTGATAGATCTCCTCGCTGCCGACGGCAGATCGCATCCTTCCTCTGACCTTGCGTGGCTTCGCGATCACGGCCTCCTCGCCCGCAAGGTCTCCCCTACGGCGCTATCGGGAGGCGATGCCGTTCACCGTCTCCTGGCCAGCCGACGAGAGAACGCGCTAGCCGAGCGGGAAGGGGAAGTTACGGCGCGAGCTTGGCATCTTAGGCTGGCGGAGCATTTCGTGAAACGGGCTGGTCCTCTCTCCGATTTTGGGTCCGCGGCCCGACATCGCGGTGCTGCGGGGGACCGAGTGGGGGCTCTGGAGCTTTACCACCGCTGGGCATTGAGCCTGAGAGACCGGCACGCTTACGCCGCAAGCATTCAGATAGCACAGGAGGGACTCCAGGAGTTCTCGCCCTGCGAGGTTGAGGTGGAGAAAGTTGCGGCTGCGTCGCTATGGAACACCATCCATGATGGTCTGATCCGTCTTGGCATGATCTCAGAAGCCGGTGCGGCTTTGACACGGGCCTTCGATCTCGTCGAGGGTAGCGCAAGTCCCGAGGCCCGTTTCGAGCGAGCGCGAGTCCGTATCTTGCGCGGCCGGGCTCTCGCCAACGCCGGCCAGCCACAAGAAGCTCGCCTGGAGTTGGAGGCAGCGTACACGGACCTGAAAGAAGGAGGACACGAACGGGAGCGGGCAGTGACGCTGGGGGATATAGCGCGTTTGCGGTCCCAGACGGGCGATGTGGCCGGGGCACTGAAGCTGCATGAGGAAAGGCTTCGCATCTTCGAGCAGCTCGGGGATTTGCGGTCACGGGCGGTAACGCTGGGGGATATCGCGCGTTTGCGGTCCCAGGCAGGCGATGCGGCCGGATCGCTGAAGCTACTTGAGGAGATGATTCGCATCTTCGAACAACTCGGGGATGTGCGGTCACGGGCAGTGACGCTGGGTGATATTGCGCGTTTGCGGTCCCAAGCGGGCGACCTAGCCGGAACGCTGAAACTGCATGAGGAAAGACTCCATTTCTTCGATCAACTCGGGGATGTGCGGGAGCGGGCGGTAACGATGGGAGATATCGCGCGTTTGCGGTCCCAGGCGGGCGACGTGGCCGGCGCGCTGAAGCTCTATGAGGAAATACTTCGCATCCTCGATCAACTTGGGGATATGCGGTCGCGGGCGGTTACACTGGGAGATATTGCGCGGTTGCGATCCCAGGCGGGCGACGTAGCCGCTGCGCTAAAGCTGCATGAGGAAAGACTCCACATCTTCGATCAAATTGGGGATGTGCGGGAGCGGGCGGTAACGCTGGGAGATATCGCGCGTTTAAGGGCTGAGGCAGGCGATATTGCAGAGGCAAGAGCGCTGCAGAGCGAACGCTTGGAGGTTAACCGAAAGCTTGGGGATATCGATGGAATTGCAGCGGCCCTCTATGATGTAGCGAGGCTCGATCTCGTTGAGGAAAAAATTAAGGATGCGGTCGCTCGGCTGGCTGAATCCTGGATTTTAATCAATAGGATTGGCAGGGCTGACGCCATTGCTTTCGTTGGATTGCTGTACGGTCAATTGCTTGGTGTTGTGGATCCTGACCAAGCGGCAGCCGTGCTTCGGAAATCGAAGGAAGCGTTCCTGTTGTTGGGGATGGCCTCGGAGGCGGACGAGGTCGAGGAAATGATGGCGACACTGTCAGTGGACGAGTCATCAGGCTAGCTATTTCCAATGTCTTCGATCTTGATGCCCAAAGCGACCGAACTATGGAGGTCGAGTTAACATCGGATCTTGAGCAGATCCTCCGCCGCGCGGCCTCCGTGCCGGCGAGCGGCGTCAACGCCATCTGCTTTCTCGCCCTTTCGGACAACGGCGCACCTGGCTACGACGCCCGCAACGGCATCGTGACGTCGCGGGCGGAGGGGTGAGGGGCGTTATCCCTACACCGCCGTCGCCAAAAACCGCGGCGCTTTCCTCGCTTTCGTCGTCTGCTCGAAGGCGTAGGCCAGCTTGATCAACGTCGGCTCGCTCCAGGCGGGGCCGATGAAGGAGAGACCGATCGGCAGGCCGAGGGCGAAGCCCGCCGGCACGGTGATGCTCGGGTAGCCCGAAACCGCCGCGAACTGGGAGCTGCCGCCGGTTCCCGAGTCGCCGTTGACGAGGTCGATCAGCCAGGCCGGCCCGCCCGAGATGGCCACCACGGCGTCCAGCTTGAGGTCCGCGAAGACGGCGTCCAGCCCCTCTTTGCGGGACATGAGCTGGCAGGTCTCCAGCGCATTCTTGTACTTTTCGTCCGTGAGCGGCCCCCTGGCTTCCGCCTGTTCGAAGATCTCCTGGCCGAAGTAGGGCATCACCCGATCGCGGTTCCTGGCGTTGAAATCGATCGCTTCCTTCAGAGTGTGGACGGGCGCGGCGGCTCCGAGGTCCGCCAGGTAGCGGTTGAGGTCCGCCTTGAACTCGAAGAGGAGGACCTCGAACTCTTCGTCCCCGAACTTGCCGGCGGTCGGCAGCTTGACTGGATCGATCACCCTGGCCCCCGCAGATTTGAGCGCCGCGATCGATTCGGCGAGCACGCGGTCCGTGTGCGGACGGTTTTCCAACGACTTCGGATGGAAAATGCCGAGCTTCGCGCCTTTCAAGCCCCCCGGATCGAGGAACTTCGTGTAGTCCGTGAGCGCCTTGGCGCGACTGGCCTGGGTCGCCTCGTCGCGTTCGTCGACGCCGGTCATGGCGCCCAGCAGAATGGCGGCGTCGGCCACGGTGCGGCAGATGGGGCCGGCCGTGTCCTGGCTGTGGGCGATGGGGATCACGCCTGCGCGGCTGATCAGGCCCAGCGTCGGTTTGATGCCCACGACGCCGCAATGGGTCGAGGGCGAGATGATGGAGCCGTCCGTCTCCGAGCCCACGGTGACGGCGGCGAGGTTGGCGGCGGCGGCCACGGCCGAGCCCGAGCTGGAGCCCGAGGGGCAGCGGTCCAGCGCGTATGGGTTGCGGCACTGCCCGCCGCGGCTGCTCCAGCCGCTGGAGGAGTGGGT
>JBAPYB010000676.1:0-9211 GCA_049284515.1 Thermoanaerobaculia bacterium | reverse complement strand
GGAAGGCGGTGGCCGACCTCGCCGAGCTGGCGGCCGGTCCCCTCGCGGGAGAGGTGGAGCGGGCTCTGCGTCCTCTCCGCCGCGAAACCCTCCGGCCCCTGAAGGCGAAGGTGCTGCGCCCTCTGCGCCGCCGGGCCACCCGGGAAGGCTTCCTCGGCGAGCCCGAGGCGGGCGGCACCGGCCGGCGCTGGACCTGGCCCACCGTGGCCGAGCTCGCAGCGGCTCTGATCGCCGCGGCCGTGGTCTGGGAAGCGGCGCCGCGGTTGGGCAGGCTGTTTACCGACGAGGCTCCCGTGCACCAGAAAGTCGCGTACCGATTGACGGTAGCCGATCCGGACCACCGGGGATCCGTCAGCATCAACATCCATTCGTTGACCTCTTCGACCGCTCCCGTCGTTCTGATCGGGGACGAGGGCTTCGCCTCGCCCCTACGGTCCATGGATCCGAAGCAGGAGGTGCCCTACAGCCGCTGGCACAGCGTCGTGCTCGACGAGAACAAAAGGGGCCGCTGGTACTACGTCCGGGCCAGGCTCGACCGCAAAACGCTGGCCGTCAGCCAGGCGGTGTGGGTGGAGCGGGCGAAGCCTGCCATCACCTCTCGCCGGACGCCCGATCGCTCGCTTGCACCTCCGAGGACCCTGACCCGGGACTTGGCGACGTCTCGACCGCCGGTCGCCGCGCCCAAGGAACCCATGAGCACGATCACAACGATCAGGAAGCCGCCCAAGGCTGCGGAGACTACGGTAGAGAGGCAGGGGTCCATCGTCGAAGTCAAGTGGGACTGCGGGGAGGTCCGCGCCGCCGAGCCGGACTACGAGCTGCAGCCCTACGAGGAATTCGTCGCCGCCCGGTTGGAGATCCCGGAGGTCGAGGGGGCCCAGGACCAGAAACTGGAGACGCCCGTGTATGACGCGAAGCTGCGGCGAGTCCGAGGCAGGGTTACCTTCTTAGGCCCCGGCAGGCGCTCTGCCGCCAATGCCCAGCGTGCCGTCTGCCCGGGCTTCGCCCGAGTCCGTCTGGCCGTGACCGTACGGATCAAGATCGAACTGCATTAAAAGCCGCCGCCGCGAGGCGGGAGCAACGGCCGTGGCGGTGGTTGCGGTCTGCCCTTCGAAGCCTCACCCCCGGCCCCTCTCCCGGGGGGAGAGGGGGGTCTTGACCGGAGAGATGAGGCTAAAGGGCTACGGACTCTAACTGCCAACGGATCGCATCGCGACTTCTACGGCAATCCCGCTCGCACGGGTTCCCCCTCTCCCGGCGGGGGTCGGGTGGGAGACGGGAGAGGGGGACAGGGGGTGAGGCTTCGAAGGGCAGACCGGTGCGGCGAATCCTCAATCCTCATCACGGGAACCCGAGGCCCCACCCCGCCGCCGCCTCGGCCGGCCCCAGCTCCAGCGTCCATCGCCCCTGCCGGTTGGGCGCCTCCAGGGCCGATTCGAGCACGGCCAGGAAGAGGCTGCGCGGCCATTCCACGGCGCCGAAGCTCGCCAGGTGCTCGGTGTAGCTCTGGCAGTCCACCAGGGAGAAGCGCCAGCGGATGAGGTTGGCGAGCAGCGTGGCGAACGCCACCTTGGAGGCGTTAGGGACTTCGGCGAACATCGACTCGCCGAAGAAGACGCTGCCCAGCGAGATGCCGTACAGGCCGCCGACCAGCCGGCCGTCGCGCCAGGCCTCGATCGAATGGGCCAGGCCCTCGCCGTGGAGGGCCGTGTAACCGGCGATCATCTCCGGGGTGATCCAGGTGCCGTTCTGCCCCGGCCGCGGCTGCTGCGAGCAGCGGCCGATGACCTCCCGGAACGCCGTGTCCGCGCGGATTTCGAAGCTGCCCCGCCGCATCTCCCGGCGCAGCGAGCGGGAGACATGGGCCTCCTCGGGCACCAGCACGAAGCGGGGGTCCGGGCAGAACCAGAGCAGCGGCGTCCCCGCGTGGGGCCAGGGGAAGATGCCCCGGCCGTAGGCCTCCTTGAGGGTCGCCGCGTCCGGCCGGCCGCCGATGGCGAGCACGCCCTCGGGCGACGCCCAGCTTGCGGGGGGGAAGACGACGCGGCGGCGGAGACCCTTCCACAGATAACCCATTTGCAGTCCCGCGCCAGTCTATCGGAGATGGGGGCCGGGCCAGGAAACGATTCCTCGCCGGCGAGCACACGAAGAGAGAGAGGGCTCGGGATCTCCGGAAAGGAGAAACCGCGATAAAATGAACCGCTCAATGGCAGCCATCGCGAGCGATCCGAGGGACCGGGCGCGGGGCGGCTCCCTGGCGCCCGGCGGAGTGCTGGCGGGCCGCTATCGGGTCGTTGCCTTTCTGGGACGGGGGGCGGTCGGCGAAGTCTACGAGGCGCTCGACCAGGAGCTGGGCGACGCCATCGCCGTCAAGATCCTGCGCCCGGAGATCGCCCGCGACGAGCGCGCCCTGCACCGGTTCCGGCGGGAGATCCAGCTCGCCCGCCGCGTCACCCATCCCAACGTCTGCCGGGTCTTCGACCTCGTCCACCACACCAGCCCGGCCGGCGACGCGCCGCCGGCCGACCAGGTCTTCCTCACCATGGAGCTGCTGCGCGGCGAGACGCTGGAGCAGCTCCTGGCCCGCCAGGGGCGGATGTCCACGGCCGAGGCGCTGCCGGTGATCGGCCACATCGTGGCGGCCCTCACCGCCGCCCACGCCAACGGCGTCGTCCATCGCGACTTGAAGAGCGGCAACGTCTTCCTCGTGCCCGAGGCCTCGGGCACGCGGGCGGTGGTCACCGACTTCGGGCTCGCCTGGAGCTCCATCGAGACCGACGACTCGGCCAGCCTCACCGCCACGGGCGAGCTGGTGGGCTCCCCCGCCTACATGGCCCCGGAGCAGGTGCGGGGCGAGGAGGCGACCCCGGCGACCGACATCTACGCCCTCGGGGTGGTGATCTTCGAGATGGTGACGGGCGAGCTGCCGTTCGTGGGCAAGAGCGCCTTCTACACGGCTTTGAAGCGGCTGCAGGAGCCGGCGCCCTCGCCACGCCTGCACCTCTCGGACCTCGATCCGGCGTGGGAGAAGATGATCCTGCGCTGTCTGGAACGCGACCCGGCGAAGCGCTTCCCGAGCGTGCGCCACGTGCTGCGCGCCCTGGGCCTCACCAAGGCCGAGGAGGACGCCACCTCGCCGGTACGGCTGATCGAGAGCCGCGTCCGCCAGCTCCGCCGCCGACGGCGGATGGCGTTGGAGCTGGGGGCCGTGGCGCTCTTCCTCGCCGCGTCCGGTCTCTGGTGGGCCTGGCGGACCGGCCGGCTCGGCTCCCATGCCGCGCCGGCGGCCACGGCCCAGACCTCGATAAAGCCGGGCCCAGCCGTCGCCATGCGGCCCCTGGTGGCCGTCCTTCCGTTCGAGAACCTCGCCGCGGGTCCGGAGAGCCCGCAGAGCCGCGTCTTCTTCGAGCTGCTGCCGCTGGAGCTCGCGGCCTCGGGAACAGTCCGCGTGGTGCCGGCCGAGGAGGTGGACGAGGCGTTGCGGGACCTCGCCGCCGCCGACCCGGCACGGCCGGACGATCTCCGCCTGCGCCAGCGCCTCGGCGCCGACTTCCTGGTGACGGGCGCGTATCTGCCCGGCACGGCCGGTACCCGTTGGGACGTGATTCTGCGCGGCCCGAGCGGCACCAAGACCTTCAGCGCCAATGGCGGCGAGGCCCTGGAGAGCCTGCCTGGCAAGCTGCGGCAGGCCTTGGGAGCCAAGAGCCTGGCCGCCGGCGAAGCCGAGGCCCTGCGCGGCCTGCAACCGGAGCCCGAGGCCGCGGTCCTGTGGGCGGAGGGGCTCCACCGGTTGCGGCGTGGCGAGGCCCCGGCAGCCCGCGACCTGCTGCGTAGGGCCGTGGCAGCGGTCCCGGACAATCCCCTGCTCCATTCCGCCCTGGCCGAAGTCTGGACGGACCTGGGATACGTGGAGGAGGCCCAGAAGGAGGCCCGGCAGGCCTTCTCCCTGGCGGCCGTCCTCGGCCGGGACGAGCGGCTGTCCCTGGAGGCCCGCTACCACGAGGCCGCCGGCGAATGGGCGGACGCAGCGGCGAGTTGGAAGCAGATCGCCGACGCGTCACCTGACGACCTCGCGACCGCCTTGCGCCTGGTAGATGCCTACGAGTTCGCCGGCAAGATCCCCGAGGCAGAGGCCAGGCTGGTCCGCCTGCACCACCTGCCGGAGCCCGCCGGGAGCGATCCCCGACTTGACCTTGCGGAGTCCGAGTCCGCATCGGTGCGTTCGGATTTCGGCTGGGCCGAGAAGACCGCAGGCCGGGCGGTGCAGCGAGCCGAGGCCAGAGGCGCCCTGAAGCTGGCGGCGCAGAGCCGGATCGCCGAGACCCGGGCCCTCCTGGGGTTGCACGACCTGGGCGGAGCGGGCCGCGCGGCGGAGCAGGCCCGGCGGGGCTTCTCCGCAGTGGGAGACGAGCGGGGAGCGGCGCAGGCGGCGAGGGCTCTCGCCCAGGTCCACTTCCAGTCGGGAAACATGGACGGCGCCCGGGCCGACTACGCCGCGGCCCTGGCCCTCTACCAGCGCCTCGGGCTCGAAGGCAAGGCCGCGAAGACCCTGAGGGAGGCCGGCAATCTCCACAACGCCGTCCACGATCTCGACCGGGCCGAGGCCTACTACCGACAGGCAGGCGTCCTCGCAGCGCGGGTGGGGGACCGCCAAGCGGAGGCCGCCGTGCTGCACAACCGGGCCAACCTCATGCGCCAGCAGGGCCGGCTCCAGGAGGCCAAAACGCTCTTCCGCCAAGCCCTCAACCTGCATCGCGAGATCGGGTATGTCGCGGGCGAAGCTGCCACCCTCCAGGGGCTCGCCTTCATCGCCGTCCGCGAGGGCAACCTGCTGGAGGCCCGTGCCGCCTACCAACAAGCCTTGGCCCTCTATCCCGAAAAGTTCGACGAGCGCGGCGCCGAGGTGCTCAACAACCTGGCCGAGGTGAGCTTCCAATTGGGCGAGCTGGCGCTCAGCCGGCAACAGCGGGAGCAGGCGCGCGCGATCTCCCAATTCTTCAGCGAGCACGACGGCATCGCACGGGCCGACGGCGGGATCGCGAGCGTCCTGCGGCAGCAGGGGGACCTCGCCGCGGCCCGCGGTCTGTTCGAGCAGTCGCTCGCCACCTACCAACAGCTCAAGCTCCCGGCGAAGCAGGCCGAGATCAGCGACGCGATCGGCGTCACCCTCGGTTTGCAGGGCGACCTGATGGAGGCCTTGAAGCGCTTCCAGGAGGCCTTGGGGCTGGTCCGTCAACAGGGCGATGCGAGCGCTGAGGCCATGGTGCTGGCGAACCAGGGCCGGGCGCTCTGGCGCTGGGGCGATCTGCAGGGGGCGGCGGCGGCGCTGGTCCGGGCCCTCAGCAAGCTGCGCGAGATCGGACAGGGGTTCGAGCTCGCCGACGCCCTCGTTACTCTCGGCAACGTGCAGCGGGATCAGGGCGATCTCGCAGCGGCCTGGCGCAGCTTCGAGGAGGCGCTGGCGATCTCCCGCCGGTGCGGGACGCGCAGCACCGCAGCCGCGGCCCTCGACGGCCTGGGCTCCCTCCATCTGCGGCGGGGCGAGCCGGCCTCAGCGCGCAAGCGCTACGTGGAGGCCCTCGCCATCCAGGCCGAGCTCGGCGAGAAGCTCACCGCCGCCGAGAGCCGCCTCGCCCTCGCCGAGGTCACCCTGGCGGAGAAACGGCCGGCGCAGGCCGAGACGGACACCCGGGCCGCCGCCGCCGAATTTCAGGCCCTGGACAACGCGCCCGGCCAGTGCGCGGCGGCTCTCCTCCTGGCCCGTTGCCTGCTGGCCCAGAACAAAACCGCCCAGGCCGGCGAGGTGCTGAGCGGCGCCGCCCGGCTGCTCGACGCCAGCCAGGAGCCCGCGGTACGCAAGGCCGCCGCCGAGCTGCGGGCGCGAACGGTGGGGGTGGCCCGGCGAAATCGCTGAACGGAGGCGGTAGAGACGGCCCGGGTCGTGAACGATAGGGGCGCGGAGTCCACGGAGACCGAGGGCCGTCTCCGCGGCGGAACCTCCGGTCCGATCCGGGCAAACCCGTGGCGGGGAGAGCCGGAACGCCACATCGCCCCGCCGCAGGTTTTTGTCGTTCGGGAGGATTTGCCCGCCCCTGAGACGCCCCGCGGTCCCCGTGACCTCCGACGGATATCGTTCAGGACCTGGGGCGTCTCTACCGCCTCCGCCGAAGGGCCGCCTTACTTCGCGGCCCTCGCCGCCACTCCCGAAGAGTCGAAGCAGTCCGCGAGGAAGGCCGCCGCACGCTTCGCTCCGCGGCGGGTGAGATGGATGCCGTCCCTGAGGAAACACGCGTGGTGCGCTCCGGCCGGGAGGGTGTCGAAATCCCGGGCGAGGTCGCAGAGCGCCACCCCGTCCGCCCGGGCCACGTCGCGGACGGCGGCGACGTAGGTCTGGTGCAGGGGCACCAGGTCCTGCAGGCGGCTCAGAAAGCGGCCCTGCAGCTCCTTCGGCTCCTGCCCCGCCACGTGAGACGAGGGTGCGGTGATGAGCACGGGCTCGATGCCGTGGCTTCTCGCCAGCCGCACCATGGCGTCCAGGTTGCGCCGGAAATCGGCCAGCGGCACCCGCCGGTTCTTTGCCGAGCGGTGGGTGGCGACGTGGGCCTTCTCGGCGAGCTGGACCAGGCGCACGTCCTGCCAGGCCGAGCCTGTCCGGTGCAGGAGCCTCGCCACGTCCTCGTCCGGCAGGCCGAAGCCGATCCAGTGATCGTTCCAGCCGAAGTAGATCGTGGCCACCCGCGGGCGCAGCGGCAGGACGTCCCGGCGGAGCTGCCGCAATCCCTGATAGGTCGTCCAGCCGGCCGTGCCCAGGTTGACGCCCGTCCACCGCGCCGCCGGATGGCGGGCCGCCAGCTCGGCGAGCAGCAGGTTCGTGTAGCCACCATACTCGGTGCAGGAGTCGCCGAGAAAGGCGAGCACGGGGCGCTCCCGCCGGGCCTGGGCGAGGGTGTCCGGGTATTCGACGCGCACCCAGAGCAGGTCGGGATCGGTGCGGTACTCGTTGCCGAGCGCGGCCAGCGAGGGGGGCCAGCCGAGCTCCACTTTCTCGGGCCGGAGATGGAAGGAGAATCCGGCGATGCGCAGCGCCAGCTCGCTGAGCAAGCCCGCCAGCAGGCTCGCGACGGCGAGCAGGGCGAGCCGGCCGGCGCGCCGCCCATCCCGACGGCCGGAAGGGCCAGGGGAGTGCCCGGCCCGGTCGTCGTCCACGGCAGCGTCCATGTTAGACTCTCCTTGTAGCCGCTCAGAGCTTGGTTGTAAAGCCTCTCGAGTACACTCCTGGACTGCCAAATCCTCGACCGCAGGGAGAAACTGCATGATTCGCACGGCCCGCCAACTGTTGGTCACCGCCCTGTTCGCCGCCGGCGCCGCCCAGGCGAGAGTCGCCGTCGAGCTGCCCGCCATCACCCCGGACAGCGTGTTTCACGGCGGCAAGACCCTGGCGCTCAACGGCTTGTCCGTTTCGACGGCGACCTTGACCCACCTGACCTTCATGAACCTGGCGGCGACGGGGAACCGCTGCTCGCTCGCCCTCACCACCGCCGACGGCACCAGCATGGGGCCGGTGACGAGCCTGACGCTGCGGCCGAAGGAGAGCCTCCCCTTCTTCAACGTCTTCGAGCGGTTGACCGAGGCCTTCGGCACCACCGAGGCCCAGGCCAAGGTTTCGTGCGACCAGGACTTCTACGCCTACGCCCTGCAGGCCGAGGCCGCCACGGGGCGGATGGAGGTCGTCGCTCCGCAGGAGACGAAAGAGGTCGTGGAGCTGGCGGACACCCTGCCGGAATGCCCGGCGGGCGCCATCTGCTCCGACGCTCCGGGCGTCGACTTCATCCCGGGTCCCCCGCCGGGGCCGCCGCTGCCCGTCGGCCGCGTCACCTTCCCCGCGCCGAAGGGCAGCGCCAAGCGGTTCCGGATGTCGATCGACGTCACCGTCGGCCCCTGGTATGCCCAGGAGCCGTTCGGCAAGCACCTGATCTACTGGTTCGTCATCAACAACAACAAGGACATGCCGGGCCTCCTCTACTTCCTGGGGCCGAACAAGAACCAGGCCTTCGCCCGCCACGGCCTCCAGCTCACCCACCCGCAGAAGCTCAAGGTCATCCGGCCGTTCGCCGCCCAGGTGGGCCACACCTACCACGTCGTCAACGACTACGACCTGGTCAGCCGCTCGTTCTCGATCACGATCACCGACAAGGCCACGGGAGAGGTCGCGGTCGTCCTCCCCGGCCGGACGAACCTGCAGACCTACACCATCAAGGCGAATTCCAACTTCCTCATCGACATGGGTTTCTACCCCGGCAAGGTGCCCTCCGAGGTGCCGTCCTACGCCTGGGTGTACTCCAACATCCACATCGAGACGTATCTGAGGTAGGGCGCTCCAGGCCGGCTGTCGAAAGTCGCGCCGGCCTGGCGCCGTCAGCGCAACGCCAACGGCCGGGCCAGCACCGTGCCGGTCTTCTCCCGCAGCTCGATCTCCACGCCCGCCTCGCCGCCGGCCAGCAGGGCGCGGTCGAGGGTCAGCACGTAGTGGCCGGAGATCGTCTTCGCCAGCACCTCGGTGGCGAGGCCCGGCAGGCGGAAGGTCGGGAGGTACATGCCGCCGGTGGCTTCCGCGATCCCTTCGAGGCCGGTCTCCAGCGAATGCGAGTCGGCGCTGGTGACGTCGAGCACGAAGACCGAGGCTTTGGCCGCCCGCAGGGCGCGCACGGCGGGTTTGTAGGCGGGCGTCATCCGCACACCGTCGTTGCCGAAACGGCCCAGCCCCCAGCCGAGGAAGATCATGACCTTCTCGCCGTGCAGCGGCTCCATGGCGTGCCCCACCACCTCCAGCGCCCGCTCCGGGGAGGCCGCGGCGAAGGCGTTCGCGCGGTCGAAATGGCCCGCCAGGGATACCGGATCGCCGGGCGCAAGGTCCGCGGCGCCGGGCTCGTCGCCGAACAGCATGGCCTGATCGAGGACCGCGTGGGTGGCGTCGCGATCGGCCGTGAAGTCCTGCCACAGCTTGAGGTGCGAGTCGAAGGAGACGACGGCGGCGCGGTCGCCCGGCTGAAGCGTGGCCAGGAGCTCGCGGGTGAAGGGCCGCAGGCGGAGCTGGCCGCTGATCCGGGTCGGCGTCAGGTCGGCCTGGACGAAAAAGACGACCAGCTTGCCCGGCGGGGCGGGCAGGGAGGATGGCGGCGGCTCCCCGGCCGCGCCCTCGGCGGCGACGCCC
>JBAPYB010000675.1:0-2375 GCA_049284515.1 Thermoanaerobaculia bacterium | reverse complement strand
GTCGAGCCCGGGACTGAGCCGCCGCAGCGCCCGCCGGTAGAGGGCAAGGCTGGTCACCCGGCCGTCGCTCAAGCGCGCCAGCCTGGCTGCCAGCCGGCGCTGGGCCGGCGACAGCCAGAACGAGCTGCGCCAGGGGGGACCGGAGGCGTAGACCTCGTGGAAGACGGTCACCAGCCGGCGCCGGCCGGCCGCCTTCCAGGCGGCAAGCCCGTCCACCAGCCAGCCCGGGCAGCCGCGGGGCTGGTAGCCGTAGCCCGCGTAGTGCAGGAGCACTGGCTCCCCTCCCGCCTCGCGCTCCAAGCGGGCGGCGAACGCCTGTGCCTCGGGCTCGGCTCCCGGTTCCCCGGGGCCGGCGGCAAGGAATCGGCTGGCGATTCCCGGGCCGTCGAGCAGCGCCCCGGCCAGGCCCTGGGCGAAGCTGCCCACCCCCTCGAAGGGAGGCGGCAGGCGGGGGACGATCTGGACGATTCTCACCTCTCTCACTCCGATGCCGCGCCGCCGGCGGCCTCCGCCAGCGCCGCGGTGACCCGCCGCACATGCTGGCGGCGCATCCCCACCCAGGTCGGCAGGCTCAGGCCGTGCCCGCCCAGCCATTCGGCCTCCGGGCAGCCGGCCGGCCGGCCGGACTGGTAGGGGGGTAGGAGATGGCAGGGGTGGAAGAAGGGACGGCTGTCCACGCCGGCCTGCCGGAGCCGGGCGATCACCGCGTCGCGGGCGGCCCCGGCGTGGCGGCGGAGGACGACGCTGAACAGCCAGCAGACGCTCCTCTCATCCTCGTCGCGGGCGGCCGGCGACACCTCCTCGCACCCCGCCAGCTCCTGCCGGTACCAGTCCTCGATCTCGTCGCGGGCCGCCAGGTAGTCGTCGATCCGCTCGAGCTGGGCCAGCCCCAGGGCCGCCTGGATGTTGGTCATGCGGTAGTTGTAGCCAACCACCGGGAACCAGTAGCGCCGCTCGAAATCCTGCCCCTGCCCCTTGAGCTGGCGAATCTTGCGCCCCAGGGCCTCGTCGTGCGTCAGCACCATGCCCCCTTCGCCGCAGGTGATCACCTTGTTGCCGAAGAAGCTGAAGGCCGCCACGTCGGCCAGCGAGCCCAGGGGCCGGCCCCGGTAGGTGGCGCCGATGGACTCGGCGGCGTCCTCCACGACCTTGAGGCCGTGCTCGCGGGCGATCGCCAGCAGCTCGGCCATGGGCGCCGGCTTGCCGTAGAGGTGCACCGCCATGAGGGCCCGGGTGCGCGGGGTGATCTTGCGGCGGACGTCCGCCGGATCGAGGTTCCAGGTGCGCCGGTCCGAATCCACGAACACCGGCTCGGCGCCGCAGTAGCGCACGGCGTTGGCCGACGCCACATACGTCAGCGACGGCACCAGGACCTCGTCGCCGGGTCCGATGCCGAGCCCCAGCAGGGCGAGGTGGAGGGCCACGGTGCCGTTGCAGCAGCTCACGGCGTGCGGGGTCTGGCAGTAGTCGGCGAAGCGCTGCTCGAAACGCTCGATGAAGACGCCGATGGAGGAGATCCAGGTCGAGTCGAGGCACTCGTTGACGTAGCGCTTCTCGTTGCCCAGCAAGGCCGGGGCGGAGACGGGGATGAAGTCCGCCATCAGGTTCTCTGCTCCTCGGCCCGGCAGCGCAGCGGCCGCGCGGGGTTGCCCGCTACCGTGGTGAAGGGCGGCACGTCGTGGACCACCACCGAGCCCGCGCCCACCACGGCCGCGGCCCCGACCCGCAACGGCCGGCCGCGGCCGACGATGGAGCCGACGCCGATCAGCGCCTCGTCCTCCACCGTGACGTAGCCGGCGAGGTGGCAGCCGGGGGCGATGTGCACGTCGCGGCCGATGCGGCAGTCGTGGTCGACGGTGGCCGCGGTATTGAGGATGGCGTCGTCGCCGACCACGGTCCCGGCATTGAGGACGGCCTGGGCCATGACGGCGATCCCCCGCCCCAGCTCCGCCGTGGGGGAGATCCGGGCTGATGGGTGGATGGCGTTGCCGAGCTCGAAGCCCAGCTCCGCCACCCAGCGGGCCAGCCGCCCGCGCAGGGAGTTGTCGCCCAAGGCGACGATGGCATAGCGCACCCGGGCGGCAAGGGACGGCAGCACGCCGTCGTCGCCCAGGCAGGGGATGCCGGCGAAGGAGCCTCCCGCGCCGCCCGGATCGGTGTAGCCGGCCACCCGCCAGCCCGCGGCGAGGAGCACCTCCAGGACCACCCGCGAGTGGCCGCCGCCCCCCACGACCACGATGGCGTCCTCGCGGCTCACCGCGCGTACGCCTCCAGGCAGCGCTCGGTCACCCGCTCCCAGGTGAAGTGGTCCACGATCCGCCGGCGGGCCGCCTGCCCCATGCCGGCGGCGAGCTCCGGATCGCCCAGCAGCCGCC
>JBAPYB010000674.1:0-4162 GCA_049284515.1 Thermoanaerobaculia bacterium | reverse complement strand
GCCGGCGTCCGGCGAGGCGCCGGGCGGACGGTAGAACGCCTCGAAGATCCGCTCGCGCTCCAGGGGCGGGACGCCGCGGCCCCGGTCGCCCACGGAGATCGAGAGCATCTCGCCCTCGGTCCCCACGGCGAGGTCGATCGGCGTGCCCGCGGGCGAGTACTTGACGGCGTTCTCGATCAGGTTGACCAGGATGCGCAGGGAGTGGACGAAGTCGAAACGGCCGATCGGCACCGGCTCCGACCAGGCCAGCGAGGTGCGGACCTCGCGTCCGGCGAGGGCGGCCGACACCTGCTGGATGGCGGCGCCCACGAGGTCCTCGGCGGCGTTGATCTCGATCTCCAGCGGCAGTCCGCCGGCGTTCAGGCGCGACAGCTCCAGCAGGTCGGCGACCATGTGGTTGAGCCGGTCGGACTGCTGCTCGATCACCGCCGCCCGCTCGTCGCCCGAGACTGCGATGTCGTGCGCCAGTGCCTTGATGGTGGTCAGCGGCGTGCGCAGGTCGTGAGAGACCGAAGCGAGCAGCGCATCCTTCAGCCGGTCGGCCTCGCGCAACGCCTCGGCGTGTTTCGCCTCCGCCGTCAGGCGGTCGATCTCCTCGGCGCGCTGGCGGGCCGCTTCGGCCTCGGCGTTGGCGCGTCCCAGCAGCTCGGCTGCGACGATCGCCGTGACCAGGAAGGCCAGCAGCACCAGCCCGTCGTGAGGCTTGTCGATCTCCAGTGTGTCGAAGGGCGTCTGCAGGAAGTAGTCGATGAGCAGGAAGCTGGAGCAGGCCACGCCGAGGCCCAGCACCCGCCCGCCGCCGGCGCTGCCCCCCAGCACCACCAGCAGGTAGAGCAGCGTGACCTGGACCGGGTCGAGGCTCTCGCGCACCGGCACCAGCGCCGCGGTGACGGCGAGCAGCACTCCGATCCAGAGCAGCCAGGAGAGAACCTGGCGCGGGCGCGGCAGGCGCATCACCCCGGCATCTCGAGGCGATAGCCCACTCCGGGCTCGGTCACGATGAGCTCCGGGCGCACCGCGTCGCCCTCGATCTTGCGCCGCAGGTTGGCCACGTGGACGCGCAGGTACTGCTGGGGATCGCCGGAGACCCGCCCCCAGACGGCGTTGAAGAGCTGGCGGTGGGTGAGGGTGCGCCCGGCCTGGGTGAGGAAGGCGCGCAGCAGCGCCCACTCGATCGGGGTCAGGTGGACGGGTTGGTCGCGCCGCTTCACGGTGCGCGCCGCGAGATCGACGACGACATCCCCCAGGACGATCGGCTGCGACGGGGAGAACGGCGGCATCTGGGCTCGCCGCAGGTTGGCGCGCACCCGGGCCGTCAGCTCGAGGGTGCTGAACGGCTTGGTGATGTAGTCGTCGGCGCCGGTGTCGAGCAGCAATGCCTTCTCGTGATCGGAGTGGCGGGCCGAGAGGACGACGATCGGCGCCGTCGAGAAGCCGCGGATCTCGCGACAGACCTCGACGCCGGGCATGTCGGGGAGGCCCAGGTCGAGGACGATCAGGATCGGGACCTCGGCCGCGGCGAGGTCGATGCCCCGGCTGCCGGTTTCGGCCTCGAGGATCCGTTTCACCTCGCTCTGCAGCGCGTTGCGCACCACGCGGCGGATCTGCGGCTCGTCCTCCACGATCAGGGCGGTGGCGTCGCGTGGCGGCTCGGGGAGCATGATCGGTAGAGGTTAGGGCCGGCGCGCCGCAAGCGGCTCCGAGGCGAACGCCGCGACCAGCTCGGCGGTGCGTTCGGGCTGGTCGATCGCAACGAACGTGTAACTGTCCGCGATCCGCTCCAGACGCGCGTTCGGGAACGCTCCGGCCAGGCGCTCGGCGTAACGGAGCTTGAAGATGCGGTCCTCCGGAGCCCAGGCGATCAGCACCGGCTTGTCGAACTGACCGAAGCGCTCGGCCGCCGCGAGCGTGTAGCGGGTGGAGATTCCCTTCAGCACGGCGGTGAGCTCGCGGCGGGTCTCGGCGCTCGAGAGCGCCGGCGCGAGCCAGGCGTCGCTCAGGTCCTCGGGGATGCCGTGCTTGGCCAGCCAGCCAAAGGCGAACGGCAGCCGCCGCACGGCACGCGGGCGCAGCGATTGCGCCATGACAAAGATGCCGCCGGGGACGCGAGCGAGCACCTGCATCGAGAGGAACATCGGCGGCAGGAAGTTCTCATAGGCGTCGCACGGGGTCAGCACCAGGCGGGCCAGCCGCTCGGGGTGATGCACGGCGACGAGCTGGCCGATCGCGCCGCCGGTGTCGTTGCCGACGAGCGTGACGCCCTCCAGCTTCAGCTCCGAGATGAAGTCGGCGACGATCGCGGCGAGGCCGAGCGGTGAGAGGTCGGTCCCGGGATTCATCGCCAGCTCATGCGAGCCCAGCGGCCAGTCGGGCACGATCACGCGGAAGCCGCGCGCGAGCCGCGGTGCCACCTCGCGCCATAGCCGTCCGTCCACGAGCAGGCCGTGCACGAGCAGGATCGGCTCGCCTGAGCCGAGCTCGCGATAGCGGACCGTTCCCTGCGCCAGCCGCGCCTCGCGGACGGGGGCGTCGCTCAGCGAGATGCCGCTCGGCGCGTCGATCTCGCTGGTTATGCCGGGCGCACTCAAGATTTCGCTCCTTCGGCTGTCGGGAAGGGGGGCGAGGTATGGAGGTATGTCTCTAGCATGCAGACAGTATGAGTGTCAAATCCCGCGCCGGCCATGCCCGGTGAGACGCCTGCCGGCTACCCTCCTACCACCCGAACCACCGCGCCCGCACCAGGAACCCCAACCGGGAGCTCAACGCCAGCCTGGGCGGCGAGGCGGTAGCCGGCGGGGAGGATCACTGGACTGTGTCCTGAACTCTTCCGGTCACCACCCCAGTGCGATCCACCATAACATCGCCAAGTACAAGAATAACTATTGTTTTTTGTTGAGTGGGCGTCAAGGTAGAATCTCCTTTCTTGTTAAGGACTTCGAACCACGCGGCGGTCCGAGCCGTCCACTGTTGACGCAGAATGACTCCGACTGACGGGAGCTGGAGTGAAAAGAGGCGGCGGCGATGTTCGGATACATCTTTACATCACTGGCGGGAACTAGCCTACCGGCTCTTCCCAATCTTCGAGCCTCAGGTTCGTCACACGGGAGAACTCCTCCGTATTGTGGGTGACCAGAACGAGATCCCGCGCCATGGCGATCGCAGCGATCATCAGGTCATTGGGGCCGATGATGTTCCCCGTCCGTTCCCGCGCCTCGCGAATCCGACCGTAATGCTCAGCGCTTTCGTCGTCGAACGGATGGGACTCGAAGATTGAGAAGAAGCGCCTCAACAGAGCGAAGTTCTTCTCGATGCGCGCGCTTCGCTGGGCGCCGTAGATCAGCTCGGCTTTCACCACAGAACAGAGTTTGATTTCAGCGGGGGCGTGCCGCTGGAAGCGTCCGAGGAGGTTCTTGGAAGAATTCCGCAGGATATGGATGCAGGCGTTCGCGTCCAAGAGGTACATCAGAGCTCGTCCCGCACTTCAAGCGGCAGGTGAGCTGGACGCTCGGGAGGCTCCCCCTGCCACCCTCCCACGACCTCCTCGAAGAACCACTTGGGCCAGCCCTTGCCAATCTCCCGCTCCACGAGGCCGATCACGAAGCTGGTGACGCTGAGCCCGCTATCCTCAGCTCGGCGTTTCACCTCTACGGCGACATCATCTGACAATTCGATCTGCAGTTGGGTCATGCCCATATCCTCCTGACCTTTCCAGGGGAGGACTCTACCATCCAAACCATCGCGCCCGCACGAGAAACCCCAGTCTGGAGCCCACTCCCAGCCGGGGAGGGGAGGCGAGGAGGTCGCGGCCGGGGTCTTCGATCTCCGTCAGCAGCCGGAGGGCGCCCAGGAGCGCGAAGACGGCGGCGCGGCGGTAGCCGGGGGGGAGGTCCGCCAGGCCGCGCGGAGCCTTGAGGAGGCGGCCCCGGAGCCGCTCGCACTCCCGGCGGGCCGACGCCAGGAGCATTTCGCGGTCCCACTGGCCTGCGTCTCGTTCCGGGACCTCGGCGGCCGGCAGGGGACAGCGCCGGCGGTCCACTTCATCCCCCAGGTGCTGGAGCGACCAGAGGCGGACGAGGGCGCTCGCCAGGCCGTCGATCTCCGCGTTGAGGCTCTTCTCCAGCAGGGCGGCGGCGACGGTCCGCCCCAGGCTCAGGGCGTCCAC